>NZ_JCAKFQ010000012.1:0-132547 GCF_059509875.1 Halomonas sp. LMYGS-3
GTGCTTGAGGTGATCATTCCACAGCACCTCGGCGATATCGGCCATGCCCATGGGCGCACCGGGATGGCCGGAGTTGGCCTTCTGGACGGCGTCCATGGAGAGGGCGCGGATGGCATTGGCCAGTTGAAAGCGAGTCGGCATGGGATTTCCCCATCGGTTGGTTGTTGTCGGGTCTGGTGAGTATCGGATCAGGGGGTCGCCAGACGCTCGGCGATCAGAGCCTCGAGGCGGGCCTGGTCCTCGGCGAAGCGGCGAATGCCCTCGGCCAGCTTGTCGTTGGCCATGGCGTCCTGGTTGTGGCCCCAGCGGAACGCGGGCTCGCTGAGCGGTGCTGGCCGTGAGCCGCTGGCGTCTTCCATCACCACCCGGCGCTCCACCTCGCCGTCGCTGGCGGCGAGCTCCTCGAGCAGCGCCGGCGAGATGGTCAGTCGCGGGCAACCGGCGAGCGCCAGCACCTGGCCGGTGGTGCGGAAGCTCGCGCCCATCACCACGGTGTCGTAGCCGCCCCGGCTCGCGCGGGCGCAGACGCCGTGCACGAACTGCACACCCGGGTCCTCGTCCGGCGCATAGTCGCGCCCGGTCGCCTGCTGGTACCAGTCGGTGACCCGGCCGACGAAGGGCGAGACCAGGTAGACACCAGCGTCGAAGCAGGCCTGGGCCTGGGCGTCGCTGAACAGCAGGGTCAGGTTGCAGTTGATGCCTTCGCGTTCCAGTACCTCGGCGGCGCGGATGCCTTCCCAGGTCGAGGCCAGCTTGATCAGCACCCGATCGCGACCGACACCGCGCTTCTCGTACAGCGCGATCAGCTCGTGGGCCTTGCGGATGCTGGCCTGGGTGTCGAAGGACAGCTTGGCGGCCACCTCGGTGGAGACGCGGCCGGGCACCACCTTGGCGATCTCGCTGCCCATGGCCACGGCGAGGGCATCGACGGCCTGCTCCGCCTGGACCTGGCGATCGCCGGTCTCTGCCCGGATCGCCACCAGTTCCGTATCGATCAGGGGCTGATAGGTGGGGAGTTCGAAGGCCTTGAGGATCAGCGAGGGATTGGTGGTGGCGTCCTGGGGTCGGTAGCGCTGGATGGCGCTCAGGTCGCCGGTGTCGGCGACCACCAGGGAGTGCTGCTTGAGAGCGTCGAGTCGAGTCGTCATGGCATGGGCTCCTGTTGGAGTGGTGATGTTCTTATGATCTTGTATCGATCATATGTTTGAGGAGAGCTTCGCAAAAGTCAAGGCGTGATGAAGTGGGCTTCTGAGCTGCAAGAGGTGATTTTGTGGGAGATGCATGGCAATTTCTTGTATATAATCATGAAATAAAAAGGTTTTTATTATGGATTGCGTATGGTGTGGAGGGCCTGTCGGGAGACTGGGGTGGTGTCTCATTTGAACACTAGCTTTACAAATGAACAGATGATGATATTTTGAGAGGGGAGAGCCGAGCGAAGGGGGTCCTCATCGCTCACTTCCCGTCCTCCTGTTCATAGAGGTGTTCAGACATGTCCAGCAACCCCAAGACCCTCCGCGTGGCCATCGGTGGGGATGAGGCCGCCTTCCAGCTCAAGGAGGTGCTGATCGAGCACCTGCGCTCCCTGGGGCAGGAGGTCGATGATTTCGGTACCTACGATGCCGAGCCGATCCTGTACCCCGATGTGGCGGTCGCGGTGGCGCAGGCGATTGCCGAGGGGCGCTTCGATCGCGGCATCCTGGTCTGTGGCACCGGGATCGGGGTGGCGATTGCGGCGAACAAGGTGCCGGGGATTCGTGCGGCCCAGGCCCACGACACCTATTCCGCGGGCAAGGCCAGGACCAGCAACGATGCCCAGATCGTGACCCTCGGTGCGCGGGTGGTCGGCCCGGAGCTCGCCAAGAGCATCGTCACGACCTTCCTGGACAACGATTTCCCGGGTGGCGCCTCGGTCGCCAAGCTGGCGCGTATCCAGGAATACGAGCGGAGGCTGCCCCATTCGCGTGTCTGATCACGATGCCTGGGGGTGTGCTATCGTGTCCCGCTTGTCGAGAACCCGAGGCTGGTGGGACCCATGTCATGAATGAGCGTGTCGAGAGTGCCGATATCGATCTGATGACCGAAATCGCCACCCTCTACTATGTGGAGGGTGAGACCCAGGAGGTCATCGCCAAGCGGCTGGGGATCTCGCGCGTGCGGGTCGGGCGCCTGCTCAAGCGGGCCCAGGCGGAGGGGATCGTCGATGTGCGGGTGCGCCAGCACCCCGCCGTCAGTGCCGAGATCGAGCGCGAGCTGAAGCGGCGCTTCGGCATCAAGCGTGCGCTGATCGCGCTGGATCAAGGCGACGCCGACGCCCAGCGCTCGGCGGTGGCCAGCCTGGTGGCGGATCATCTGTCGCGCAGCCTGGTGGAGGGCGGCATCGTCACCGTGGGCATGGGGCGTAATGTCGGCGCGGTCGCCGACAATGTGTTCACCCAGGGCGAACGGCAGTGCTCCTTCGTCTGCGCCATCGGCGGGTCCCAGCGGGCCGGCGAGTACATGAACCCCGACCATATCTGCCGCCGCCTGGCGATGAAATTCGGCGGCGACAGCGAGACGCTCTACGCCCCCGCCCTGGTGCAGAGCACGGCGCTGCGCGACGAACTCTACGAGAACCACACGGTCAGGCAGACCCTGGACCGCGCTCGTCGCGCCGACTTCGCGCTGGTCGGTGTCGGCGACCTCAGCGAGGACAGCAACATGGTGCGCATGGGCTGGTTTTCCCCCCAGGAGATTTCCGAGGCACGCCTCTCCGGCACGGTGGGCGACATCATGGGGTGTCACTTCATCGATATCCATGGTCGACCTTCCGCCACGCCCATGCAGGGGCGCGTCATCGGACTCGGCCTTACCGATCTGGCGCGCATCCCCGATGTCATCGCCATCGCCAGCGAAAATACCAAGGCGGCGGGCATTCTCGGCGCACTGCGCACCGGGGTAGTGGATACCCTGGCCACCAGTGCCACCAATGCGCACACCATACTGCGCCTCGATGAGGCGACGCTGGTGGAGCCTTGACGCCCCGTTCGACGTTGCAGCGGCTCACTCTCTCACGACGAAGCGCCCCGGGCTCCATGAGCCCGGGGCGCTTCGTCGTGAGGACGGGGTGGCTCAGTGGGTCACGCCGGGGATCCGCACCTGGCGCGGGCAGGCGGCGCCGTCGGGCCCGAACAGGTGGCAGCGCTCACCCGCCAGCCCGAGTTCGACGGTCTGGTCGTCCTCGAGGTGGGTCAGGCCGTCGAGGCGCTGGGTGAGGGTCGTCTCGACGCCGTCGAGGCGCAGGTGGGCGAGGGTCTCGTAGCCGAGCTTCTCGGCGACCATCAGCCGGGCCGCCAGCTGGACCTCGGCCTGGTCGGGGGCGACGAAGTCCTCGGCGCGCACCCCCAGGGTGGCGCTGTCGCCGGCCCGGAGGCGGGCGCCGTCCACCGCCACGGCCAGGGTGTCGCCGTTGGGCAGGCGCACGGCGGTGCGCTGGCGGCCGGGGTCGACCACCTGCACCGGCAGGGTGTTGATGCGCGGTGAGCCGATGAACTCCGCCACCTCGAGGGTCCGGGGGAAGTGGTAGAGCGACAGCGGGGCGCCGACCTGGGCGATGCGCCCGCGCGCGAGCAGCACGATGCGGTCGGCGAGCGTCATGGCTTCGACCTGGTCGTGGGTCACGTAGATCATGGTGGCGCGCAGGCGCCGGTGCAGCTCGGCGATCTGCACCCGCATGTCGACCCGCAGGGCGGCATCGAGGTTGGAGAGCGGCTCGTCGAACAGGAACACCGCCGGCTCCTTGACCAGGGTGCGGCCGATGGCCACCCGCTGGCGCTGGCCGCCGGAGAGGTCCTTGGGTCGACGCTCGAGCAGCTCGCTGAGGTGCAGCATCCCGGCGGCATGGTCGACGCGCCGGCGAATCTCGGCCTTGTCGGTGCGGGCCAGCTTCAGGCCAAAGGCCATGTTCTCGGCCACGCTCATGTGCGGATAGAGGGCGTAGGACTGGAACACCATGCCGATGTCCCGCTCCTGGGGCGGGATCTCGTTGATGCGCTCGCCGTCCAGGCACATCTCGCCGCGGGTGATCTCCTCGAGCCCGGCGATCATGCGCAGCAGGGTCGACTTGCCGCAGCCCGAGGGGCCGACGAAGACCACGAATTCGCCGTCCTCGATGGTCAGGTCGATGTCCCGCGAGACCTCGACGCCGTCGTAGTCCTTGCCGATCCCGGTCAGTGTCAGACGTCCCATGACAGTCCCTCCTCAGCAGGGCAGCGCGCGATGGCGATGCCGTAGGCAGGCAGCCGAAGCTTGCCGTCATTCCAGGTGCCGTTGATCAGCGCCGGAGCGTCGTCCAGGGCTCGCGCCTGAACGGGCGCGCACAGCTCGCGAGGCTCTCCCGAGAAGTTGAGCGCCACCAGCAGGCGCTGGTCGCCATGGGCGCGCTCGAGACACAGCACCTCGTCGCGTACCGGGTGGTAGCGGACCGCGCCCTTGACCAGGGCCGGCTCGCCGCGGCGGAAGGCCAGGAAGGTGCGGTAGGCGTTGAGCAGCGACGCGGGATCGTCGTCCTGGCGGTCCGCCGCCAGGCCCAGGTGCGCGTCGGGTACCGGCAGCCAGGGCGCCACACAGGAGAAGCCGCCGTGGCGGGCGTCGGCCACCCAGGGGTGCGGCGTGCGACAGCCATCGCGGCCCTTGTAGGCGGGCCAGAAGGCGATCCCGGCCGGGTCGACGAGCTGCTCGAAGGTCAGGTCGGCCTCGGTCAGGCCCAGCTCCTCGCCCTGGTAGAGGCAGACGCTGCCGCGCTGGGTGAGCAGGAAGGCCAGATAGAGGCGCAGCTTCGCCGGCTCACCTTCGGCCTGCCAGCGCGTGGCGAGACGGGTGACGTCGTGGTTGCCGAGCGCCCAGCAGGGCCAGCCGTCGCCGATGCGCGCCTCCATCTCCGCGAGGGTATCGTGCAGGTAGCGGGGGTCGGCCTTGTCGGTCAGCAGATCGAAGGAGTAACACATGTGCAGGCGATTGCCGCCCCGGGAGTACTCGGCCATCACCCCCAGGGAGTCGTCGTCGCCCACCTCGCCGACGCTGGTGGTGCCGGGGTACTCGTCGAGCAGCGCGCGCAGTTTCTCGAGGAAGGCGAGGTTCTCCGGCTGGGTCTTGTCGTGCAGGTGGCGCTGGTAGCCGTAGGGGTTATCGGGCCGCACGCCGATGAAGCCCTCACTGATATCTTCCCGGGGGGGATTGTCCTTGAGCTCGCCGTGGGTGCAGAAGTTGATCGCGTCGAGGCGGAAGCCGTCGACGCCGCGCTCGAGCCAGAAGCGCACCTCGCCGAGGATCGCCTCGACCACCTCGGGGTTGCGGAAGTTGAGGTCCGGCTGCTCGGCCAGGAAGTTGTGCAGGTAGTACTGGCAGCGGCGGGTGTCCCACTGCCAGGCGGGCCCGCCGAAGATCGCCTGCCAGTTGGTGGGTGGTGAGCCGTCGGGCTTGGCGTCGGCCCACACGTACCAGTCGGCGCGGGGGGTGTCGCGACTCGCCCGGCTCTCGGCGAACCAGGGGTGCTGGTCCGAGGTGTGGGAGAGTACCTGGTCGATGGTCACCTTGAGGCCGCGGGCGTGGGCGGCCTCCACCAGGCGGTCGAAGTCCTCCAGGGTGCCGAACATCGGGTCGACGCCCCGGTAGTCGCTGACGTCGTAGCCGAAGTCCTTCATCGGCGAGGTGAAGAAGGGCGACAGCCAGATGGCATCGACGTTCAGCGAGGCGATGTAGTCGAGCCGGTCGATGACGCCCTGCAGGTCGCCGATGCCGTCGCCATTGGCATCCATGAAGCTGCGCGGGTAGATCTGGTAGATCACCGCGCCGCGCCACCAGTCGGCGCCCTGCTTGCCGAAATAGGGGGAAGTCTCTGTGGTCATGCACCTTGTCCTTGTCGTGGGTTCCGCGCGGGCGTGAGCCGCAGGAAAAGCGTCCAGGAGCATGGTGGCGGCAGTGTCGGGCTGGGACATCCTCCCGAAGGGGGGGTAGGCGGCGTAGATGGGGGGAGGAGGCGGGCCGTTACTCCCCCTGGATGTGCGCGAGCAGCTCACCGGCGAGCGCGATGGCTTCCTCGCGGCGGCGGATGTTCTGCTTCTGGTAGAGGCTCCTGATATGGGTCTTGATGGTGGTCGGGGCCACTGCGAGCTGCTCGGCGATCTGCTCGTTGGAGAGCCCGGCATGGATCAGCCCCAGGATCTGCCACTCGCGGCGGGTCAGCGGTGAGGTGCGGATCAGTTCGGGGACGTCGGGGCGCGAGACGATGTCGGCGATCACCGATTCGTCGAGCATCAGCCTGACGCCGCGGCCGAAGTCGCGCTGGCGGCCGGCCAGATCGAGGAGCCGCCGCGCCCGGCCTCGGGCCAGGTCGTCGAGCCGCTCGGTCGCCAGCAGGGCCGGCAGCATCTCGCCGAGGGGTCGGCCGAGGCGCAGGAAGCTGCCGATCAGGGCCGTGCGGGAGGCGAGTTCCAGGGCCTGGGCGAGATGCTCCAGCGCCGATTCGTGCCGGCCGCGTTGCCACTCCAGGGTGGCCAGGCAGAGCCGGTTGCGGTTGGCGTCGGTGACCAGGCCGAGGCGTTCGGTCTGTGCTTCGAGCGCCGTCAGCAGGGTGTGGGCCTCGGCGTGTCGGCCGAGCAGGGTCAGGGCACGGGCATGGTTGCGCAGGTTGCACTGGGCGAAGTGGTTGCTGGCCGTCGCCGGGTCGCCCGGCGGGGCCTCCTGCAGCCAGCGGGCCACGGCATCGAGGTCCTCGGTGGACTGCCACCAGGCGAGCAGGGTGGCGTGGGCATTGGCCAGCCAGTCGATATGGTAGTCGCCCTCGGCGAGGATCTTGCGCAGGCGACGGATGTGATCGGCGCACTGGGCCTGGTCACCACGGGCCTGGGCCACCTTGGCCAGGCTGATGTGGCACTGCAGGCCCCAGCGCTCGCCCCGGTCGTCGAGCACGGCGATGCCCTTCAGCGCCGCCTGCTCGGATTCGTCCAGCCGGTGCCATTCCCACAGCAGCTGGCTGCGGATGCGATAGAGGAACTCCGAGATGGGCAGGCGATCCAGCCCGCTGCGCTCCACATGGGCGATGGCCCGCTCCTGGATATCGAAGGCGGCCTGCAACCGCCCCTGGGCAACCAGGGTCTCCGACTGGTGGCAGAGCGACCAGAGCCGAAGCTGGTCGTCGCCGATGCGCCCCGCCTCGCGCTCGACCTCGCACACCCGGCTCAGGGATTCGCCCAGGTACCCCTGCACGAAACGCGACTCGCCGAGCAGTGCCGTCGCCGTGACCGGTGTCGCCGCGAGATAGCGGGCCGGCCGGGTCAGAGCGAACTCGGCCAGGGGGGCGGCACGCTCGGCATCGCCCTGGTTGATGGCGAGCTGGGCGCGCAGGGTGGCGAACTCGGCGGCGAGTTCCTGCCACGCGGGCGTCTCGAGCTGGGCCTCGATCCAGTCGATGGCCTGGCGGGTGCGCGAGAACCGGTATTGGGCGTGGGTGACCCAGCCGTGCAGCAGCGTCAGGTGGGGCGAGGCGGCGATGCGGGTGTCGCCCAGGCGTTCCAGTGCTCGGGCCATCAGCGAGAAGTGGCCGTTGGCGAGCAGGTGGGGGCCGTGCTCCTCGAGCAGCGCCGTCAGCGCCTCGGGGGCGTCCGCCTCGATGGCCTGGCCCAGGGCCATGGCGGGATCGTTCAACGCCAGCCAGCCCTGGCTGGCGCGCTGGTGCAGCTGGCGTTGGGTGGCCAGGCTCAGCTCGTCGCGACGGTATCTCAGGTAGCCGGCAAACAGCCGATGGAAGCGGAACCACTGGTCATTCGGATCGAGCCGCTGCAGGAAGAGGCCCTGCCGCTCCAGCGCCTCGAGGCGCTGGAAGACCCGGTCGCCCTCGACCAGGCGGGCCACCAGGGCCGGCGAGAAGCGCTCGAGCACGCCGAGCTGGAGCAGCAACCGGCGATCCGGCTCGTCGAGCGTCTGGTGCAGCAGGTCGTCGAACCAGGCCACGAAGTCGGGATGGGCGCCGCCGAGGCGGTCGACGAGGCGGTCGAAACCGGCCCGGGTGGTGGTGCGCTCGATCAGCCAGGCCAGCGCCATGACCCAGCCCTCGGTGCGACGCAGGGCACGCTCGAGGCTGACCCGCGTGGGCGGGAAGCTGAGTTGCTCGGCGCACAGGGTCTGGGCCTCCTCCCGGTCGAAGGCCAGGTCCGTCAGGCCGATCTCCTCGAGCTCGCCGCGCAGGCGCAGTGCCGGCAGGCCGAGTGACGGGCGGGTGCGCGAGATCAGCGTCAGCGTCAGCCAGGCCGGCTGGTGGCGCAGCCAGTGGCCGAGCCCGGCGAGGATAGCGGGGTGAGAGAGGTGCTCGAACTCGTCGATCACCAGGCGGCAGGGCCCGGCGGTAGCCGGCAGGGCGGTGAGCCACGCCTCCACGGCATCACTGAAGCCCCGGCCGTCGTTCGGCACGAAGGCACTGGCCAATGGCTCGCTGGCCGGTGAGTCGGCACAGAGCGCCGCCAGGGCGGCATGAAAGTAGCCGGCAAAGCGTGCTGGATCGTCGTCGCGCTCGTCCAGCCGCAGCCAGGCGGCCCGCTGCTCCAGGGCCGGCAGGCGTTCCGCCACCAGGGTGCTCTTGCCGTAGCCGGGCGGGGCCTGCACCACCAGCACGCGGATGCGCTCGTCGAGCACGAAGCGGTCGTTGAGGCGCGGGCGTGCCACCAGTGACAGTGGCAGGGGCGGCGGCGCGAGCTTTTCCTGGATCAGCGGCATCGGGCTCGGGGTCGGGTCACGGGGGAACGGGACATGTCAGTATGCCCGAGAGGCACCGGCCTGAGGGCCGGATACGACGAAGGTCAAAGGCATGGACGCGACAATGCGTTATGCTGCCGCCCATGTCGGAAGGGAGGACGTGATGTGACAGGGTGGGTCTACTGGCTGGACATGGCGGGCGTGGTCGTCTTCGCACTGTCGGGGGTGATCCTCGCGTGCCGCTCGCGGATGGATCCCTTCGGCATGCTGGTGCTGGCGGCGGTGACCGGCATCGGCGGTGGCACCCTGCGGGACCTGGTGCTGGGGGTCCGCCCGGTGTTCTGGGTCAGTGACCCGACCTATCTGTGGGTGATCCTGGCCACGGTGGGGTTGTCGATGCTGGGGTTCCACTATATCCACCGTCTGTCGCGGGTCTTCCTGCCGGTGGCGGATGCCTTCGGCCTGGCACTGTTCACCGTGATCGGCACCCACAAGGCGTTGATGCTCGAGGCGCCCGGTGTGGTGGCGGTGCTGATGGGGCTGTTGACCGGGGTCGCCGGCGGCATGGTGCGCGACGTGCTGGCGCGCCGCGTGCCGATGGTGCTGCGCCAGGAGGTCTATGCCACGGCGTCCATCGCCGGTGGCATGAGCTATGTGTTGCTCGAAGCGCTGGGGAGCCCCTCTGCGGCGGCGATCGCCCTGGCCATCGGGGTGACGCTCGGCCTGCGCCTGGCGGCCATCCACTGGCGGCTGACCCTGCCGGTCTTCGCCTGGGTGGTGATCCCGCTGGCGCCCGAACGTGAGGCCGCGAAGGGAGATGCGGCCGAAGGGGGTGCCCCTTCCGCTGCCAGGCCCAAGGTGAGGGTTCGGCTGATTCGTCCGGGGCAGTCGAAACGCAGGCCGAGGTCGTGATCATGAGGGTTCAGGCGACGCCTCGCCGCTTTCCGTTGTTTCACTGGGCCTGGCTCGGGTTACTGGTGCTGCTGGCCGGCTGTGCCGCCCTCGCACCGGAACTGGAACGCGAGCGCCATCGTCAGGCGGGGCTCGCCATTCAGGCCGTCTACGAGGCGGCGCTGCCCGAGCTGCCGCCGAACAAGCAGCGTCACTATGCCCAGCGGCTCTATCGCATCACCGGCGATGACCGCTACCTCGGGCTCAACCGCGAGTATGCTCGGCGCCTGCTGCAGCAGATCGACGACGAGATCGCCGGGCTGGCGGAGCCCGGCCACGCCGCCGAACGCAGTCGCGAGATCGTCGAGGGCTATTCGCAGCGCACCGCCAAGCGTCGGGCCAGGCGGGCGATGCTGGCCGAGTGGGGGGAGATCCCCTTCGCCAGGCAGCTGCTCTTCCGCCTGGTCCAGGCCGATTACTACGGCCTGCTGCCGGAGGTGGAGAACCTGGAGCGGGCGTTGGCGTATCTCGCCGGAGTCGATTGGGAGCCCTTCCTGGTCGATCCGGCGGTCATGCGCATCTACGCGGCCCAGGTGGCCAACCAGGTGATGTTCCTGCATCAGCTCGGCATCGTCGACCTGCGTGGCGAGGTGGTCGACGCCTTCCGGCGCCAGTATCCGGCAAGCGGCGCCGGGCGGTTGAGCGACGAGGAGTACCACAACAAGCTCTACGGCATGACCCACTTCGTGATCGCCGCGAGTCGCTACTACCAGCAGCGTGTGGAGGCCGAGGCGTTCGCCTGGGTGCTGGCCGCGTTCGAGCGGGATATCGGTACTATCCTGGCGCGGGCCACCGAGGATATCCAGGCCGAGGTCGCCCTGAGCTTCCTGCTGGCCGGACGCGAGGACCATCCCGTCGTGAATCGGATCCGTGAGGCGCTGGTGGCGGCCGTGGACCCGGAAGCGGGGATGATTCCCTCCCCCGCGGGCGGTACCGACCTGGCCAGGGGGGAGCATCGCAACGTGCTGGCCATCATGGTGCTGCGCTGGCCGGGCGTGCTCTACCCGGGGCCGACGCTGTCTGCGGCGGGCTCATGACGTCGTCATCGAGAACCTTCGGGAGGGCATGGCGGCCGCCAGTTGAGGGGAAAGCTGCTGCTTGATGTGTCGATAAAGCGGCTTGATCTCTTCGTGCATCTCCACCTCGGCCTGGTGCTGGTCGATGTAGAATGCTGCCCTCGGGCCATGGTACTCGATCAGCTCCCCGACTTGCTGGAATTTCAGCCCTGATATCTTGAGGAGCCTCGCAAAGCGAGGCTCCATCATGGCGAAGACATGTTGTCTTTTCGCCATGCCCACGATGGCCGTTGCGGCGAAGAACAGGCTCAGGCCTACCGGTAGCGACTGGTGCTTGACCTCCAGGTCGTGAATGTCCTTCTCCTTGACTCCCGCGATATTGCTTCTGGCCTTTCTGAATGAGGGGTGCACGGCGAGCCTGGACACTTCACAGATTCTCTCCTCGGGGAAGTGGTCGGGATGCAGGGAGGGGTGCGTCAGGCTCTGGCCACCATAGGTGGTAAGCGGAAGCTTTCGGCCCGAAAGTTGGCCATCGAACTGTGGCAGGACAACACGCATGCAGCCTACCGTCAGGCCCGTCTGATTGTGTTCGACTACACAATGAATGGCATTGTCGTCGAAGACGTCATATTCCAGCTGACGTTCGGCATCCGTGGGTGGCTCGTAGTGCAATTCCGCGCAGTAGACATCGTGGCGCAAGTGGAAGGCACGGCGTTTTTCCTGCTCGTTGCAAGGTAGCTTGAAGCTGAACTCGGCTCTAAAGCATTCGAATAGCTCTGTTATCGACCGACCTTTCCGGGGTGGTGGGGATGTGGAGGCCATGTGATGGTTCCCTTGCGCGATAGAGATCTCAGAAGCGAGAGTTCTGAAAGTTCTATATTAGTTTCTTTTTGTAAGCATACTGAAAACTTCGTCGATAGCAATGGGTCTGCCGAGATGAAAGCCCTGTGCATAGGAGATGCCGTACGACTGCAGAATCGGTAACAGGGCCTCCTGGTCGACGAATTCGGCAATGGCCTGCTTGCCGAAACCGCTGGCGATATCGGCAATCGCCTTGACGATGACCCGGCTGTCGGCACTCACCGCCAGGTTGCGGATGAAACTGCCGTCGATCTTGATGTAGTCCACCGGCAACTGCCCCAGATAGTGGAAGCTGCTGAAGCCCACGCCGAAGTCGTCGAGTGCCGTGCGACATCCGAGGTCGCGCATGGTCTGCAACACCCCGCGGGCGGTGGAAAAGTCGGTGACGGCGGCGGTCTCGGTGACCTCGAGGATCAGATAGTTCGGGTCGGCGCCGCTGGCGGAGAGTTCGTCGGCAAGGAACTGCTTCAAGCCGTCGTCATGGAGGGACTGGCCGGAGAGATTGACCGCCAGGCTGATGCCTCGCTCCTGCAGTTGCCTCAGGGCCTGCAGGCTGTGGCGCAGTACCCAGCGGTCGATCTGGACGATCTGGCCGCTGCGCTCCGCCAGCGGGATGAAGCGCCCGGGCGCGACCAGGTTGCCGTCGGCATCGCGCATCCGCAGCAGCACCTCGTAGTGGCGAACGTCCCGGTCCTCCAGGCGCACGATCGGCTGCACCACCAGATCGAACTCGTCGTCCTGGAGGGCCTTGCGGACTCGTTCGACCCAGTACACCCGTTCCTGCAGCTCGTCCTTGGCATTCTCGAGGGGAGAGAGCAGGTGCCAACGCTGGACACTGTCCTCCTTGGCCTTGTACATGGCCACGTCGGCATTGGCCATCAGGTCGGTGGGATTGTCGCCGAGGGCCGGGAACAGGGCGATGCCGGTGCTGGCAATGACCCGGTGGCGCCTTCCTCCCGTATCGAAGCCGATGGACTCGAGCAGGTGGGTGACTTGCTGGGCGACACGAACCGCTTGCTCGGCATCGGCCTCTTCCAGCAGCAACGCGAACTCGTCCCCTCCCAGGCGGGCAATCACGCCGCGATGCCCGAGCTCCTGGAAGAGCGTATCGGCGACCTTGCGCAGCAACCGGTCGCCCGCCTGGTGGCCGCTCAGTTCGTTGACGTCCTTGAACTGGTCGAGATCCATCAACAGCACGGCACCATTGCTGCCCCGTCTCAGGGCGCTGCCGAGGGCTTCCTGGAAATAGCGCCGGTTATAGAGCTCGGTCAGGGCATCGCGCTCGGCCAGCCAGGTGAGCCGTGCTTCCGCTGCCTTGCGCTCGGTAATATCGAGCCCCACCGAGATGCGCGCCACGGTCTCATCGTTGCCGGTGGGCAGAGGAGCATGATACCAGGCGATGGTGCGATGCCGGCCTGCTGCCGTCAGCAGGGTGCGCTCTTCCTGATGCGGGACGGCAAGACCCGTGGTGCTCGAGGCCGGGATCGAGAAGACATCGTCGAAGTGGCGGCCCAGCAGCTTCTCTTCCTGCATGGCCATCACGGACAGGGCGTAGTCGTTGACCAGGGTGAGCCGGCCATGCTCGTCCTGGGTGACGATGAAGACGCGAGCGGTATCCAGCAGGCTGCCGACGAAATCCCGCTCGCGGGCCAGCTCCTCGACCCGCTCGGCGAGCTGTTCGCCACGGGCGCTGACCTCCTGCTCCAGGGTCTCCAGCTGGCTGGAGAGCGCGAGGGTAGTCCCTTCCAGCACATCGATCTCGTCGGTGAGTCGGCGCCTGGGCTGCGGAATGGCGGCGCGTGCCTCGGCGAAGCCGCCATGGGCGAGTACCGGCAGGACGCCGGTGAGGCGACGCAGGCGCGCCATGGGGCTCAGCAGGATGGCCAGCAGCAGCAATTCGGCGGCCAGCCAGCCGCTCAGGCCGACGAGCATCAGCGTGCGGGTATCCTGGTTGATGGCGCGAATCTGGGGAGTGATGTCCGATGCCATCAGGAAGTAACCCGTACTGCGGCGGTCGCTATCCTCCTCCATACGCACCGCACTCAGCTCGATATCACGCCCCCGGTGTCGGAACTGCAGCGGCGTCTGCAGCAGTCCCCGGATCGACACCTGTTGCGAGGCGCTTCTCAGCAGGGCGAGATTTTCCTCCTGCCGGGTGAGAGCCACCAGATGGCCGTTCCAACCTTCGAGATGGCGCTCGGTGTTCAACCTGTCGTCCGACAGGGCGCCGGTAACCAACAGGGCGACGTCACTGCCGGAGACCTGCTGGGCCTGGCGTGTCACATCGGCCAGCGAGCGTGACAGGATCACCGTACCGACGCTCTGGCCCTCGACCAGCACCGGCACCGCGGCATACTGTCGGCAATCGGTGGAGCAGCGCAGGGCAGTCAGCGGCATTTCGGTGTCCATGACCCGGCGGACCCAGGTCTGGACCGGGCGTGCATTGTGTGCCTGGCCCTCTCCCCAGGTGGCCAGGGGGTCTCCCCGCACATCGAAGACGAGAATCTCGTCGATGCCCGCCTCGAGCTGCAGGGTCGGCCACTGGGAACTGAGGGAATCGAGGATGGTCTCCTGATTGCCGATTTCCAGGGCGGGGCCGAGGCGTGGGGAGGCGGCAACCAGGGAAGCCAGTTGCTGAAGGGCGCCTTCGGAGCGCTGCAGGGCGAGCCGGATCTCGCGCATCTGGCGTTCGTTGTGCTGCTCCCGGCTTTCCTGGAACTGTCGGGTCAGGTTGGCATGGCCGAGCCACGAGAACAGTACCACCAGGCCCAGCAGCAGCAGGCTGCTGAGCGCAATGACGCGCCAGGTCAGGCTCAGGCGAAGGTGCGTTCCAGGGGCTTTCGTGGCATTCATTCCAGCAAGGTTCCCGGTCCGAAGGAAGGTGAAGCCGCGAGCTCGAGTCGTCAGAAACGTAGCGAAAGCTGGAACAGCAGCATGTTCCAGCGGCGACTGGTTTCGCTTGAATCGGTGTTGTCCTGAATGGGCAGCCAGCCGGTACCATCGACATGATGATATTCGGCTGCCAGCAGTACCCGGGGACTGACATTCCACTGCAGCCCCAGGGTGATGTCCTCGGCATACTGGGAGTGAGCGGGGCCGGCGCCGCTGGCTTCAAAGGCACGGCCTGAGCGGTCATCACGGTTATTGGTCAGGCTGTCGTAGCGCACCAGCCACTGCCAGTCGTCATGGAAGCGACGGGTATACTGGACATACCAGCTCTCTCCCGTGACATCGAAGTTGAACCTGGGGTCGTCGAAGTGCTTCAGGCCCGAGTTTCTCAGCGCAAATTCGCCGGTGAGGCTCCAGAGCTCCTCATTGTATTGCAGTGACAGGATCCAGGGGCGGAAATAGAAATCTCCGTCACTGAGATTCGGAGTGCTGGAGTCAAAGTGAGCATTGGCGCTGGCGGTGGTGAGCGCGGCGACGAAACGACCACCGTCATGTTCGTAACGGACTTGGGCTATCGCGGATGTCTTGGGTTCAAGCTCGCCAGGAACCGCATCCAGGCGAAGGGTTTGTCGCAGGTCATCACCCGTCTGGATGTCACCAACGCCGATGTGTGCCCGAATGTTTCCCGACTGTAGGCGTTCTTCCATATAGGCGGATACGCCATCTGCAGCGAGCCCAAGCGATCTTGTCCTGTCGAAGTAGATCGACTGAGGCAGCAGGATACTAGGGCGGGTGAAGGCCACGTCCCGGGTCTGGTTGTAGAAGCCGAAGGGGTTCTTGAAGCGGCCGACCTGAACGCCGAGCGTGCGCTGCTGGTCGGAGAGCATCTGGTAGTCGACGATGCCATAATCCAGTACGGGCTCGGCATCGCTGCCGTCACCCCCGGCACGCCGACTCAGCACCTGGGCGGCGATCAGCACATCCTGATGGGGGCGTATCGAGGCGTTGGCACCGATCTCGGTGTACTTGAGACTACCGCCGCCACTGCTGCTGGGGCCGAAGAAGTCATTGCGGTCGGTGATCACCAGGGCCTGGCTGAGGAAGCCATGCATCTGCAGGGTGTCGAGGACGGGGGATTCGGCCCGGGCCTGGGTGCTGGCGCCCAGCAGCAGCCCCGTCAGCAGCGTGGCGGCACAGGCCTCAGTCCATCGAAATGACTTGGACACGATCATCCAGGTACTCCCTTTCCAGATAGCCCAGGGCGCCGGGGGTGCTGGCAATGCGCTCGCGCATCTCGGCCTGGGTGGTAACGCGGTTGGGCGCCTGGCCGGTGCCCGAGAAGACCATGCGATCCCACGCCAACTGTAGCTGGTGGGGATAGACGGCGAGGCGCTCCTTGGCGAAGCGGGCATGTACAGGATGGTCGTTGGGCAGCACGAAGACCCGCACGGCCTGGCCATCGGGCCAGGTGCGCTGGCGCATGGCGAAGATGGCCCGGGTGGTATCGCGAGTCAGCTGCCGGGTATCGACCTCGGCATGGGCAACGAGCAGCACGGGAGCCTCCTCGGCCGAAGCCGTGGAGAGACCTGCCAGCATCAGCAGGGCCAACAGCAGGCTCTGCGTCAGCCTTGCCATGGGCCGGTCTCGTTGTCTACCGAGACAGGTGAGGCCGCCGCTGCAGCAGAGCGGTTCAGGACGAGCAGCTGCATCGCGTGAAGCGTTCCCTTTGTCTGATGAACGTCAGGATCATGCACGGTGCAGTGATGACCCGCACTCCAAGCGTGGATGAGTCGATGACGCTTTCTCCCTGCGATCCGTTTACCGGCTTGTCGCCTCGCTCTTGTGGGCTGCCGGAGGAGACCGCCAAGTAGATCAGGAGCCTATCCCGGATCCGGCTGTGCCTTTTCGAGCCACCTTAACCCGATACGCTACATCACGGGAAGGCAATGTAGGGTTTTTTGCTTCAACGCCGGCTGTGAGGGAAGCCCCGGCGGCTGGGCGCCGCCGGGTGAGAGGTCAGCCATGGAGGGCGAAACTGCTGGCATTCAGCCATAGGTGGGTGGCCACGCTGGCGGCGTAGCCGAGTAGGATCACCGGGGCCCAGCGAAGGTGGCCCATGAAGGTGTAGTTGCCGCGGGCCTGGCCCATCAGTGCCACGCCGGCGGCCGAGCCGATCGACAGCAGACTGCCCCCGACTCCGGCGGTCAACGTGATCAGCAGCCAGTGGCCGTGGGACATCTCCGGTTGCATGGTGAGCACGGCGAACATCACCGGAATGTTATCGACCACCGCCGAGATCACCCCCAGGGCGATATTGGCCCAGGTCGCATTCCAGCCGGTGTAGAGGGCCTCGGAGAGCAGGCCCAGGTAGCCCATGAAACCGAGGCCACCGACGCACATCACCACACCATAGAAGAACAGCAGGGTATCCCACTCAGCGCGTGCCACGCGGTTGAACACATCGAAGGGCACCACGCTGCCGAGCTGCTCGAGCTTCTTCTGGTCGCCGCGCTGGCTGTAGCGGGTGCGCTTGCGTTCCAGGGAGCGGGGCAGGCTGCGACGCAGGAAGTAGCCGAAGAACTGCAGGTAGCCCAGGCCGGTCATCATGCCCAGCACCGGCGGCAGGTGCAGCAGGGTGTGGCAGGCCACGGCGGTGGCCACGGTGAGCAGGAACAGGGCGATGATGCGACGGGCGCCGCGCTTGAGCCAGACGTCATCCTGGACCGAGTCGGGTTTGCGGTTCTTGATGAAGGCGCTCATCACCACGGCCGGGATCAGGAAGTTGACCAGCGAGGGGATCAGCAGCACGAAGAACTCGTTGAAGGCGATCATGCCGGCCTGCCACACCATCAGGGTGGTGATGTCGCCGAAGGGGCTGAAGGCACCGCCGGCATTGGCTGCCACCACGATGTTGACGCAGGCCAGGTTGATGAAGCGCTTGTCGCCCTCGGCTACCTTGGTCACCACGGCACACATCAAGAGGGCGGTGGTCAGGTTGTCGGCGATCGGCGAGATGAAGAAGGCCAGTATGCCGGTGATCCAGAACAGCTGGCGGTAGCTGAAGCCCTTGCGGACCATCCACGAACGCAGGGCGTCGAACACCCGGCGCTCATCCATGGCGTTGATGTAGGTCATCGCCACCAACAGGAAGAGCATCAGTTCGGTGAATTCCAGCAGGGTCTCGCGGAAGGCATGTTCTGCCTCATCGGGCATGCCGGCGCTGACATAGACCCAGCCGATCAGGCCCCAGATGAGACCGGCCGCCACCAGCACCGGTTTGGATTTGCGCATGTGGAGCTTTTCCTCACCCATGACCAGGGCATAGGCGAGGATGAAGATGGCGACGGCAAGGAAACCGACCATCGAGCTCGTCATGTCCAGTTCGCCAGTGACCGCGTGGGCGGCGGGACTGAACAGGGCCAGAACAGCGAGCACGAGAGTGCCCGACCACCAGGCGGGGCGCCGGGGCCGTTGGAATGAACTACAGGGTGTCAGCATGGCTGAAGTGTCCTGAGAGAAGAGGAGGGGAGGGGTCAGAAAGTCGCGCGGATTCTATCACATCGTGGTGCGATGCAACATGAACGAAAGTCGGTAATCTTCCGGTAGGTCATGCCGTTATTGCATACTCCGAGCCCGGGCCGAGAACGGTCAGGGGACGTCTGCCGGCCAGGTCTCGAGCGCGTCATGCCACGCTCGTGGTGAGTCTTCGGGCGAGTCCCCATCGCCTCGTTGCCGGTTCTCCTCGTACCAGCGCCGGGGGGCCGGCAGGCGCAGTCGGGTCTCGCCGTTCTCCAGGGCGAGGCCCAGGCCCAGGGCGCCCAGTCGTGCATAGAGGGCGCCCGTCAGGGTCTCGCCCCGCATCACCAGGTCGGCCAGCAGGGTCAGGTTGCCGCCTGCCAGTCGCACATCACGCAGTTGCAGGCTGTCATCGTCCAGCCGGATCCGGGCGTGTCCCCGGATGCCCGAAACGGTCAGCAGGCGGTCGAGCCAGCCGCGCTCCCGGGCCCCGGCGATGAACAACCTCGCCAGCAGGCCGCTGTCGCGCATGGCCAGATTCAATCGGGAGTCCAGGGCCAGGGGGCGGGACCAGGTGAGGTGGCCTTCCTCGAGGTCGAGCCGGGCCCACCAGCCGGTATCCCTGCGCCTGTCGGTGCCTTCCCGGGAAATGTTGTCCAGCCGCAGCTGCGAGCCCGAGACATCGAAGCGCCGCTCGGCCAGGTCACCGTCTCGCAGTCGTGCCTCCAGCCGTAAGTCGCCGGCAAGCCGCTGGTCGGCCAGGCGCAGTGCCGCGCCGAAGGCCTGCAGGGTCAGGTCGCCGCGGGCATGCATGCCGTCCAGGAGGAGCTCCGCTTCCAGGCTGGCCCGGCCCGAGAGCAGCTCGAGGCCGGCGGCTTCGGGAAGATAGGCGTTGTAGAGGCCGAGGTCCGCGACGTCGGCGATGGGCAGGCGGATGCGGGTGCTGAATGCCTCGGCAGAGGGTTTCCCGGTATGCGGCCGGAAGTCCGGCGTGGTGGTCTCCAGGGTGAAGTGGCGACCCTCCAGATGCGCCTGGTCCTCGCCCTGACGTGTCAGGGTGAAGCGGGGAAGCCCCAGCGTCAGGCGAGCCCCCGGGGTTGCCGTCTCACCCTCGATCCTGGCGTCCAGGGTGCCCCGGCCGTCGGCGACATAGTCGAGAAAGCGGACTCGCAGACCATCGGCATCGACGCCTAGCCGGCTGCCCGGCAACAGCGCCTCTCCCTGGAGTCGCAGGTCGGCCTCGAGGCGGCCATTGCCCCGGATTTCCAGGCCATGGGCCTCGGGCAGGAAGGCGTCGAGGAAGCCGAGTCGGTGGATCATCCCCTCGAGCATCAGCCGACCACTGCGTGGACCGCCTGGTCCGGTCGACGGCAGCAGATGGGTGAAGCGAGCCTGGCGAGCGACCAGCACGGTGCGCAGTCGCTGGTCCCGAGCCGCGTTCTCGGCCTCGGCCAGCAGCTCCAGGCGCGAGCCCGACAGGTCGAGCCGGCTGCCGTCGAGGCGAGCCTCGCGCAGGGCCATGTCGAGCGTCAGCTCACCCGTAACGGCCTCGTCGAACAGGGTGCCGGTGATGGTACGCCCGGCCAGCCGCAGCGTTCCGCGGGCGCTTTCGCCCTCGAGCCGCAGGCGACCTCGGGTAGTGGCGCTGCCGCCGTGCAGCGCGAAGGGGGCGGCGGGAGGCAGGTAGCGGCCGAGGACGGCCACGTCGGGCAGGGTGGCATCCCGCCAGGCGATGTCGAGCCAGTCGGCGGTCGGGGGGTCGCCGGCCGACGCGGGACGGCCTTCGGCCTCCAGGGTCAGGCGGGCGCCCTGGAGCAGCCGGGCGTCGTCGGAACGGCGGCGCATGCCGGCCTCCTCCAGGGTGACCCGCAGTCTCGCGTCGGCGCCGACGGGCCACTCGGCCTCGAGACGGCCGCGTCCGCTGGCATGGAAGTCGAGCAGCCGCGCCGCCAGGGCGTCACTCTCCACCTGCAACTGGCTGCCCGGCGCGAGCCGCCCGCGTGCCAGTGTCAACCGGGCGGCCAGGTCGCCGCCCCCCTCCAGGGCGATTTCCCGGCCCTCGAGGGCCGCCGACAGGAAGGGGGCGAGGAACCCCAACTGGTCCACCCGGCCGCTCATGACCAGGCGGCCATCGAGTGGCAGCGGCTCGATGCCCACCGCCAGCGTTGCCAGGGGTGTACTCGCTACCAGTCGGGCCTCGTGCAGGGTGAGGTCGCTGGTCAGAGGGGCGTCGTCTGCGCCGGTCGCGGCGCGTACCCGCAGACGGGTGCCGGACAGGTCGAGCCGTGGCGCGCTCGGGTCGAGCTCGGGCAGGCGCAGTGCCAGGTGCAGTTCGCCGTCGACCCGCTGGCCGAGCAGGCTCAGCGCGACACCGCTGCCGACCAGGTCGAACTCGCCGCGGATCACGCCGTCGCGGTAGTCGAGGCGGCCGTCGAGTCCGGCCCGGCCGCCGTGCAGGGCGAAGGGCACCGTGTCCGGCAGGTAGCGGGAGAAGACGCTCACGTCCGGCACCTCGGCGTCCTCCCAGCGCAGGCTGGCCGTCTCGGGTTCCCGGGGCGGGATCGCCAGGTCGGCACGGGGCAGGGTGGTCGCGAGCTGGAAGTGTCGGCTGGTCAGAAAGGGGGACGGCCTCTCGCCCTGGTGCATGTCGAGGTCATCGAGGACCACGTCGAGACGGGCCGGGGCTCGCCCCCCCTCTTCCCCCACGACTGCCGTGATCCGGCCGGTGCCGGCGAGACGAAAGCGTTCGCCGAGCCGGGATGGCCGTGTCTCGTGGGGCAGGGTCCAGCTCAGGGACGAGGCACCGCCTTCGTCGGCCGGCACCTCGTGGGTCGGGCCGGACGCGAACATGGCCGCCTCGTCCAGTTCCACCACCAGCGCCGGGGAGTCCAGGATCAGCTCGCTGCCTGGCGCCAGGACTCCCTCGTCAAGCGAGAGGCGCCCGCTCAGGCTGCCGTGGCCGGCCAGGGTCAGCCAGTCGAGCTCCCTCAGGTAGGGGTTGAAGAGGCCCCAGGCATCGGCCCTGGCGGACAGGGCGAGGTCGCCGGAGACGAAGCGGGCTGCGGCGGTGCCGGGGTGGTCGCCGGGGACGAAGGGCGCCACATCGAGGGTCGCCTCCAGGTCGATGTCGACGGCCAGCGGCTCGTGGCCACGGCGCAGGGTCGCCGCATCCAGCGCCAGGGTCAGGCGCTCCACCCCGACCCGGCGCGCCTCGAGTGTCAGGCCGGCCAGGCTCAAACGTCCCTCTCCCTCGAGCTCGTGTGCGCCAACCGTCAGGGAGCGCAGGCCGTGGGCCTCGAGCGCGAGGATCTCGAGGCGTCGCGAGAGCAGGGCCGTCAGCGAGAGGTCGAGGGTGGCCGCCTCGACCTCGAGACGCAGCGGCAAGTCGTCGTCCTCGCGCTCCAGCCGCAGCGACTCGACACGCAGCCGCCCGGGCCACCAGCCGCGACTGCCGGTCCAGCTCACCGAGAGACCGGGCTGTGGCGTCAGGCGCGCCTGCATCCAGGCGGTGTCGAGCAGCCAGTTGACCCCGGCCAGGTAGCCGACGACGAGAACCAGCGGTGGGATCGCCAGCCACCACCAGCGGGGGCTCCGGCGGAGCCTGCCGTGCGGGGCATCCGGCTTCTCTCCATGCATGGGTGCCGCTCCTGAGGTTGTCCCGTATCATGGTAACGTTCGGTGACGGCTTCGTTGCCGAGGGTTTTATGGCATCATCTGCCCTCCGGCAGTGGCCGGTAGAAGATGGATCGCCAACGACGCAGGGCAGGCACAGCAGCATGTTTCTCGATGAATTCCATACGCTCACGGGGGAGCGGGTACGCATCTCCGCGGAGCAGGCCAGCCGATTCGCCAAGCGGATCGCCGGCGATTACAACCCCATTCACAACCCGGATGCTCGCCGTTTCTGCGTCCCCGGTGACCTGCTGTTCGCCCTGGTGCTGGCCCGCTTCGGCCTCTCCCAGCACATGAGCTTCCGGTTCCTGAACATGGTGGGCGATGGCACGCCATTGTGCTTCCTGGAACTCGACGACGGCCGGATCCGCGTGGGCGACGAGGACGGCAAGTCGTACCTCGAGGTGGAGCGCAGCGGCGAGACGACCCGCGACGAAACGGTGGTCGAGGCCTTCACCCGCTGCTATGTGGCCTTCTCGGGCAAGAACTTTCCCCACTATCTCAAGCCGCTGATGGAGGAGAAAGGGGTGATGTTCAACCCGCGTCGTCCGCTGGTGATCTACGACAGCATGGGCTTCTCGCTGGAGCGGCTGGATGGCCTGGCGCCCGGGCTGGAGCTGACCCGCTCGTCGCTCGAGGTCGCCGGCAAGCGTGGCGATGTCCTGCTGGAATTCCGCATCGCGGCCGGCGGCGAGTGGATCGGTACCGGTTCCAAGAAGCTGGTGGTCAGCGGCCTGTGCGACTACGACGCCGCCGCCATGGACGATATCGTTGCCGAGTTCTATCGTCTCAAGGCGGCCTACGAAACCAGCGCTTGAGGGGATGCGACAGTCGCCGACGATGGCGTCGGCAAGCAGGTGATGCATGGCCAAGACCCCCGGCGGGGGTGAGGGAGCCGGCGCAGGCGCCCCCCTTCCCGACATCGAGATCGCCCGTCGGGCTCGGCTCGAGCCGATCCTGCCGCTGGCCGAGGCGCGTCTCGGTCTTGCTCCGGGGCAACTGGTTCCCTTTGGCCACCACCGCGCCAAGCTATCCCTGTCGCTGCTCGAGGAGTTGAAGACCCGGCCCCGCGGCCGGCTGCTGCTGGTCTCGGCGATCACTCCCACGCCCGTCGGCGAAGGCAAGACCACCGCCTGCGTGGGCCTGGTGGATGCCTTCAACCGGCTGGGCGTGCCGGCGCTGGCCTGCCTGCGCGAACCCTCCCAGGGGCCGGTGTTCGGCATGAAGGGCGGGGCCACCGGTGGCGGTCATGCCCAGGTGGTGCCGATGGAAGCCATCAACCTGCACTTCAACGGCGATTTCCATGCGGTGACTGCGGCCCATGACCTGTTGGCCGCGCTGATCGACAATCACCTGCACTGGGGCAATGCGCTGGGCATCGACCCCGAGCGGGTGGTGTGGCGGCGTGTGCTCGATCTCAACGACCGTTCGCTGCGACGGGTCACGACCGGCCTGGGCAACGCTCTCGAGCACGAGACGGGGTTCGACATCACCGCCGCCTCCGAGGTCATGGCGATCCTCTGCCTGGCGGAGGATCTGGGCGATCTGCAGCGGCGGCTCGGGCGCATCGTGGTGGCCTGGCGCGCCGACGATACCCCGGTCACCGTGGCGGAGCTGCAGGCCGCCGGCGCCATGGCGGTGCTGCTGCGTGACGCCCTGGCCCCCAACCTGGTGCAGACCCTGGAGCACAACCCGGTGCTGATCCATGGCGGGCCCTTTGCCAATCTCGCCCACGGTTGCAGTTCCCTGATGGCTACACGCGCGGCCCTGGCGCTGGGCGAGGTGGTGGTGACCGAGGCCGGCTTCGGCGCCGACCAGGGACTGGAGAAGTTCATCGACATCAAGTCGCGGCAGTCTAGGGTCTATCCCGACGCGGTGGTGATCGTCTGTACCCTGCGCGCACTGCGCTTCCATGGCGGTGCGAGTCGTGAGGCCATGCACACGCCCGATCGCGAGGCACTCACGCGGGGACTCGGCAACCTGATGCGCCAGGTCGAGGTGGCACGGGCCTTCGGCCTCGAGCCGGTGGTGGCCCTCAATGCCTTGGCCTCGGACAGCGCCGACGAGCGAGACCGGGTGGCGGCCTGCTGCAGCGACCTGGGAGTGAGCATGACGGTGTGTGACCACTGGGCCCGCGGTGGCGAGGGGGCGCAGGCATTGGCCTGCCTGGTGCGCGAGCGGCTGGAGGCGGAGTCGCCGTCGGCCGGAGTGGTGCCTCTCTATCCCGATGACACCCCCCTCGAGCAGGCCCTGCGCGTCATCGCGACCCGGCTCTATGGCGCCCGGGACATCGAGCTTTCGCCGCGGGCACAGGCACAGCTCGAGCACCTGACCCGCCAGGGTTTCGGCACCTTGCCGGTGTGCATCGCCCGTACCCAGTTCAGTTTCTCGGACGATCCGGCCGACGGCGGCCTGGTGCAGGGCCATCTGCTGCGGGTGCATGAACTGAGGCCGTCGGCGGGAGCCGGCTTCGTGGTCGCCATCTGCGGTGGAGTCATGACGCTGCCCGGCCTGCCGAAGGAACCCGCGGCGCTGGCGATGGGGCTCGATGCCGCGGGCAATGTGGTCGGGCTCTCCTGAGCGGCGCCGTGAATCGGAGCACGGGGCCGGCCGTGTCAGACCACCACGGTCACTGGGCAGGGGGCGAGGTCGATCACCCGGTGGCTGACGCTGCCCAGCAGCGACTCCCGCCACTTGCCGAGTCCCCGCCTCCCCATGACGATCATCGGCATGCCGTCGGCGTGATGCCGGGCCCGGGCGACGATCGATTCGGGAATGCGCTCGGCATGGCTCAAGTGCTCGTCGATGCCGGCCGGCACCTCGCCCACGGCCTCTCTCGCCAGTCGGAAGACCCGTCGGGCCTGGCTCTCTTCGCCGTCCTCGATGTCCGACGGCCCGCCTCCCGGCTGGCAGAAGATCAGCTCGACCGGCACGTCGGCGCTGCGCGCCAGGTCGCCGGCCAGGGCGGCCGCCTTGTGGCAGGGGGCGGCCCCGTCCACCGGCACCAGCACCTGGCCGATGCGCGAGGCCTCGAGCAGGCTGGCATCGGCATGCACGATGGTCACCGGGCAACGGGCCCTGTGCACCACCTCGTTGCTGACGCTACCCTGCATGAACTTGCCCATGTCGCTCAGGTGTCGGGCACCCAGTACCAGCAGGCAGCCGGCATGCTGGCTGGCATGCTTGACGATGGCGCGCTCGGGGTGACGGATGAAGGTCGCATCCTCGAGCGTCACCTCGGTGGGACTGAGCGCCAGATCGGGGTCGATGGCCTCGCGTGCCAGGGCGAAGGCGGAGGAGGCCTGCTCGCGACGCAGCGCCCGGTCACGGTCGGTGTCGACCTGACGATTGGCGGGAATGTCGCTGAGCTCGGCTGGATTGAGCGGCATCACATGCAGGAATTGCAAGGGGGCATCCAGCAGCCGGGCCAGCAGGCTGGCATGGCGTGCCGCCGCCGCCGCAGTCGGCGAGCCATCCACGGGCACGATTACCTGCGAGACGTACTCACTCATCGACATTCTCCCTGTTGTCTGAATCGGTCGCTCGAAAGCGCGATAGTGGACGTCGGTCCCTACCGATAGATTAGCGCAGCCTGTACTGCGGCGTCTCCTCGACCCCATCGACGGCGTATGGGGTTACAGCCATCACCGGCTTGGCTTATGGTCGTGACAGGCCCTCAATGGACGGAGACCCCATGATACGCACCCTGCTCGCGACCGCCGATGGTCGGCTCCTCTCGGGCGACGAGGTCCTGATCGAACACTGGCACCAGGAAGCCGGTGGCCGGCTGTGGATCGACGTGCAGGGCGAGTCCCGCGAGACGGAACGACAGCTGCTGGAGCGGTTCGCCTGTCACCCGCTGGCCATCGACGATGCCCATCGCGACCGCCATCCGCCCAAGATCGAGGAGTTCGAGAACCACACCCTGATCATCTACCGCGGTATTTCCTCCTTCGACGACCGGCTCAACTACACGCCCCAGCAGATGGCCTTCTTCCTCGGCGAGGACTACCTGATCAGCCTGCACCCGAGCACCGCCGACAGCATCGAACGGCTCTTCACCCACGAGGCCGGGCCCTTGCTGACAGAGTCGCCCGAGCATGTGGCGCTGCGGATCATGTACTACTCCGCCGGCTTCTATCTCGACAGCCTGCTGGAGTTCGAGAACGAGATCAGCGACCTGGAGGACGAACTGCAGCTGGCCGGCAACGATACCCTGATGCGCCGGATCGTCGCCTACAAGTCGCGCCTGGTGAAGATGCGCCGGCTGTTCAGCTACCACAAGGGCATCGCCCAGGAGCTGATTGCCTACGACTACCGCCACCTGCCCCGTGAAAACCCGGCGACGCTGCACGCCATCAATGATGTCTTCGAGCGCTTCGAACGGCTCCACAGCCTGACCCAGATGTACTACGACATCTGCGGCGACCTGGTGGACGGCTATCTCTCTATCTCGACGCACCAGCTCAACACCACCATGCGCGTTCTCACGGTGATCATGGCCATCTTCGTGCCATTGACCTTCCTGGCCGGCGTCTACGGGATGAATTTCGAGTACATGCCGGAGCTTGCCCATCGCTACGCCTACTTCGTGGTGCTGGCCGTGATGCTGGGCATCGGTCTCGGGTTGCTCTGGGGGTTCCGGCGCAAGCAGTGGCTGTAGCCATGGCCGAGACGGAATGCGAGAGCGAGGCGAGTTGACGCAGGGAGGTTGGCCTGAACGCCGCGAGCCCTTAGGCTCGGGGCTCTGTCCCCTTGCCAGGCCCGATCATGCACCCCCAACGAGAACTCCTGCACAACGAGCTGCATGCCCGCCCGTCGATCTACTTCGTGGAGCCGGCCCATCTCTACCACTACGCCTTTCTCGATACCGACGGTGTCTGTGACGGCATCGTCGAGCGGCTCCACGAGCTGGCCGGGACGCAGCTGACGCCGGGCGCCGTCCAGGACATCCTGACCCTCGGCGATGGCCAGGTGCTGAAATGGGAGCGGCATACCGAGTTCTTCACCCTGACGCTGATGGTACCCAAGGCGCCAGACAGCGAAGCCTGGCCGGGGCCGCCGGGGTGGCTGGCCGCCATCGTCGCGGCGCACCCGGCGGCGCTGATCAATGCCACCCTGATCCTGGCCGAATCGGCAGCCGGCTGGAGCGGGGACACCGCGGCCTACGGCTTCCGTGATCCTGCCGGATCGCGCGTCGGCGGTGGCGACGCCACCGTCTGGAGCGACTTCAGGCTCGACGCGAACGGCGTCAATCGCCTGTTGATCGTCAATCGCGGGCTCAACGACTTCCGCCTGGGGCGCATGACACGGCGGCTGCTGGAGATCGAGACCTACCGCATGATGGCCTCGCTGGCGCTGCCGCTGGCCAAGGAGCTCGGTGCCGAGCTGCGGGAGTACGAGACGAAGCTCGGTGAGCTTTCCGACCACAATGCCGAACGGCAGGAGGCGAGCCCCCGCCCCCTGCTGGCGGCCATCGCTCTGCTCTCGGCGCATCTCGAGCGCAGCGGTGCCCGCACCCGGCAACGCTTCAGCGCCACCGAGGCCTATGCGCGTATCGTCTATGCGCGCATCGAAGAGCTGCGCGAGACACGGGAAGGCGACTGCCAGCGCCTGGGCATCTTCCTGATGCGACGCTTCCTGCCCACGGTGCGTTACTGTGCGGCGGTGAACCGGCGTCAGGAGAGCCTGGCCCGGAGCGTGGCCCGGCTCAACGACCTGCTGCGGACCCGCGCCCAGGTCGAGATCGAGGAGCAGAACTCGGAGATGCTGCAGAGCCTCAACGAGCGCTCCAGCAGCCAGCTGAAGATCCAGAAGGCGGTCGAGGGGCTGTCGATCATCGTCATCAGCTACTACATCTTCAGCCTGTTCAAGCTCTCCCTCGAAGGGCTCGATGCGCTCGGCTTGCCGATCGAGCCGCGCCTCGCCGCCACCGTGCTGGGGCCGCTGGGCGTCCTGATCGTCGGCCTGCTGGCCTGGCGGATCTGGCGGGTCAAGCGCCACTGAGCGAGGGGGGGCGCCTCATGCCGTACCACGCGTCACCCTGACCTGCAGGGCGATGAGCCCCCCAGGGGAGGATATCGGCCAATAGGGGGAGGATTCGGGGAACGGCGTTACTCTCCGGCGTCGAGCCGCGCGAGCAGGTCCCCGACGGCGCGTTCGAGCTGGCGGTCGCGGTCCGCTACCTCGTCTTCGGGGCGCTGCTCTACCATCAGGTCCGGCATCGCGCCATTGTGCTCCATGTCGGTGCCGTCGGGCAGGTACCAGCCGCGGAACGGCCGCCGTACCGTGGCACCGTCGATCAGGGTCTCGCTGTTGGTGGAGATCACCCCGCCGTAGGTCTGCTCGCCGACCAGGGTGCCGCGCTCGAGGGTGGAGAAGGCGTGCGCCAGGATCTCGGCGTTGGAGTAGCTCTTCTCGTTGGCCAGCATGTTGATCGGCAGGGTATAGCGCGGCGCGTCGAGCCGGCCCTGCGGGTAGTGGCCGGTAGCGTCCGGATCGGCGCCGGACGGAACGGTGTAGGCGTGCTCGTCGGCCATGATCGAGGTCAGGATGCGGTCCGTGGTGTGCCCCCCGCCGTTGTTGCGCACGTCGATGATCAGGCCCTCCTTGCCGATGGTGGCGGCGTAGAGGTCGGCCTGGAAGCCTTCCAGCGAGGTCTGGTTCATCGCCTGGATATGCAGGTAACCGAGCCGGCCGTCGGAGAGTGCCTCGACCCGGCGCCGGCGCTCCTCGCGGAAGGCATCGTACTTGAGGTGGGCCAGCTCGCCGAGGCTCACCGGGGTGAGCAGGGTCCGGTATTCGGCGTGGCCGTCGCGCGGGCGTTCGAAGGTGACGATCACCTCCTGGTCGACGCTGCCGCGCAGCCGGTATAGCAGGCTGTCGTCCTCCGCGAAGGGCTGCAGGTCGATCTCGGTGATGACGTCGCCGGGCGCGAGCGGCATGGGGCCGCGATCCGCCGGCCCTTCGGGGATCACCTGGGTGATGCGGTAACCGGCCCTGCCGCCGACGGGGTGGACGAGGCGTTCGTGTTCGATGCCGAGCCTCCCCGAGGGCTCGCGCAAGGCCGATTCCGGACCGGGATTGGTCACCCCCGTGTGCGAGGCCGCCAGCTCGCCCATCAGGCGGTTGGCGATGTCGCTGAACTCACTGGGCGTGCGGGCCCGGGCGATCAGTGCCTCGTAGTCCTCCACCACTGCCGGCCAGTCGAGTCCCTTCATGTCCGGCCGGTAGAAGTGCTCGCCGATCACCCGGGCCGCCTCGTGGAACTTCTGCAGCGCTTGCCGGCGCAGGTCGATGCGGATGCGGTCGGCGATATCCGGGTGCCGGTGCGCCCCGCCGGCCAGGCTGGCCACGCCGACCCGGCCGCCGGAAATGTAGATGACCTGCTCGCCGGTCAGGCTCAGGTGCTGCACGTCGGCGATGATGCCCAGGCGCTTGCGCTCGCTGCCGTCCCAGTTCATGACCATCAGCCCCTCGCTGCCGGCATTGAACACATAGCGGTCGCCGCCCGGCGTCATCTCGTTGGCCAGCTGGTGGGCGGGCGAGGCGGTGACGCGCTCGACGCGGCGCCAGGCGGTCTCCAGGTCGAGGCCCGGTGCGTCGTCCGCCGACGCGGCGGCCTCCTCCGGCGTCACCGGCAAGGGCGTACGCTGCGAGGCCGCCGTCCGGGCATCGCGGTAGTAGGCCGTCAGCTCGCGCGGCGTGTAGGTCTCGAGGGCGCGGTCCAGATAGACGCGATACAGGTCGTAGCTGTCTCCGGTACGGTTGGAGACGAAGCTCAGCTTGCGCCCGTCGGCCGACCAGCGGGGATTGAGGTCGTTGCGCGGATGCCGGGTGATGTTGACGGGGTCCCGGGAGCCGTCGGCGGGGACGATGAAGATGTTGGCACTGTAGTCGAGGTCGTTCTGTGCATAGGCGAGGTAGCGGCCGTCGGGCGACCAGCGCCAGTGGAGCTGGCTGTCCCAGCCCTCCACCAGCGTCCGTTCATCGCCGCTCGCCAGGTCCATCACCACCAGGTCGCCACGCCCACGGCGGAAGGCAATGGAGCGGCCGTCGGGCGATGGCGACACCTGACGATCGTTGTGCCCGCTCTCGACCAGCGGCCTTACCTCGAAGCGCACCGCATCGTGCCAGCGGGTCGGGTCGCGCTCGGGCGGCACGTCCCCCTCCGGCGCCGGGTCGAGGTCGGTCTCCGGAATGCTCTCCGGCTGGGCGGGCTGTTCCTGGGTGGGTGCCGGCAGGTCGATCGGGGCGCTCGGCTCCAGCAGGGGGAGGGGGGCGAGCAGCAGCCCCGGGTCCTGTGGGGCGAACGGGTCCTCCGGTTCCTCTTCCGGCAGGGCGACCTCCGGTTCGCCGTTCCCGTCGGGTTCCTCCTGGGTGGGGGGGAGCGGTTCGTCGGCCGCCGGTTCGGCCGGTGTCCCGGGCTCCCGGTCCGCCTGCTCGCCCTCGACGGGCGTCGATCGGTCGTGGGTGCGGCGGATGTCGTCGCGCGTCAGGGTCACGCGCGCCTCGCGGATCGACTCGGTGCCATCGGCGTCGTTGATGAAATAGAGCCGCACGCCGTCCGGCGACCAGGCGAGGTCCCGGTGCCGGGCGTGGGTGCCGGGGGTCACCGCCTGGGTCGGGCTGTGTTCGTCCAGGTGGCGGACATAGACCCGCCCGTAGGCGATGTAGGCCATCGTCTTGCCGTCGGGGCTGAGCGCCGCCTCGCTGACGTCTCGGTTGATGCGCCGCAGCTCCTGGGCGTCGCGGCCGTCCCCGGGGGCACGCAGTGTCACCGGCTCGGGCGTGGCACCCGGGTCGTCGAGGTCCAGGGAGAACAGGGTGTCCCACACCTGCAGGACCGCGGTGCTGCCGTCGCGGGAGACGTCGAAGTGTTGCAGGTCGCGCTCGTCGAAGTCGGTGAGGCGCTCGAAGGCACGGGGCTCGGCATCGAGGTCGGCCCGGTAGAGATTGACCGTCGCGTCCTCGCGGTCGGACATGAAGAGCAGCGTGCCGTCATCGACCCAGCGCGCGTGACCGTCGTCGCCGTCGCGTTCGGTGAGCGGTTCGAAACGCTGCGCCTCGCGATCGTGGAGCCAGACGTCCATGGCATCGGGGCCGCGATAGTGGCGGCGGTTCCAGCCATGGTAGGTCCCGCCCCGGGTGAAGACGAGGCGCCGGCCGTCGGGCGAGAGCTGCGGGTCGGAGCCGAAGGCGTCATGCAGCCGGCGGTGTTCGCCGCCCTGCGGCGAGACCGCATAGGGCCGATGGTCACGATGGACATCGGCCTCGAGTCGGCCGGAAAAGGTGATCACCGGTTCGCCGTCCGCGTCGGCGGCATAGGCCGGGTGATACAGGTGCTGGTCGGCATGGGTGATCTGGCTCAGGCGGCTGCCGTCGCGGTGGATGCGCCACAGGTTCATGTAGCCGTCGCGCATCGAGGCGAACACGATCCATTGGCCGTCCGGGCTCCAGCTCGAGTAGAGGTCGTCGAGCGGGTGCCGGGTCAAGCGCGTCGCCCGGCCGCCGTCGATCGATGCCCGCCACAGGTCGCCGGCCCAGCTGAAGACGAGCTCCGAGCCATCCGGGCTGAGGGAGGGGAAACGCGGCAGCCCGACCTCGGTCGCGGCACTCGCCGGTGTGCCCGCCAGCAGCCCTGCCGTGAGCATCAGGAGCGCAAGCTTCCCCCCGGCCGCACCGAGGGGCGTTCGCGTGTCGCGCGGTACATCCATGCGTCGAGCCTTGACGTCAACACCACCAGCCCCCTCAAGGTAGCAGCCCGCCGGTGACCCTTCGAGGCGCCGGCAGACACGGCGATCACGCTCCTCGCTCTCGAGCCGCCGTTTCGTGGCCGTCTCGTCTCAATCGCTCCAGCCGGGCGTAGAGGTGCTCGGTGAAGAAGCCGTGCATCAGGAAGCGCTGGCTCAGGTTCCACGGCCCGACCAGGTAGTGCGGGTATTTGTTGTAGGCCAGCTCGGGGAGCGTCGGGTCGCCGATCAGCTGGCCGATGCGGATGGCGATGGAGTGGTCGAGGTTGAAGCCGTTGATGGCGTCGCGATACTCCTCGCGGGTCAGCAGCAGGCAGAACAGGCACATGAAGAGCGCATGGGCGCTCTCGAAGTCGAGCACCTGGGTGCGTCGGCGCGGCACCGCGAACTCGGCCATGTCGAGGGGCCGCCAGTGCGCCCAGCACCGCTCGTCGGGTCTCAGGGGCGCCTGGGGTGGGCGCCAGGGGCCGAGGTCGCGGAAGGCGCGGAACAGCGCCTGGTCGTGTTCGACGAAGCTCGCCTCGAGCATCTCGGGCAGGCGCCGAGGATAGAGGGTCACCGGGGCGACCCCGTCGGCGCCGCCGTTGTCCACCAGGAAGTTGAGCACATTGGACTCGGTGGCGAAGTGGCGCAGGATCAGCAGGTTGGCCTCGGGGCGCACGAAGCGGGCGCAGAAGGCACAGATCAGCCGCTGCAGCAGGCCGTGGGCGCGGAACTGGGGCAGCGGCAGCCGCTTCACGAACCAGATCAGGTGCAGCAGCACCGCCAGCAGGGCCTGCAGCGGCGGGCGCAGCCACCAGCGGGTGGGGTTCTCCAGGTCGGCGAGCCACAGGCGCACCGCCGCCGGGTCGAGGGGCAGGGAGCCGTCGACCGCCAGGGCCTGGAGAAAGGGGCTGCGTCTCTCGTGCCGGGGATCAGCCATGCTCCACCTCCTCCAGCTGCAGGGCGTAGAGCCGTGCCACCACCCGGGCGGTGCGGGCGATCGCCTGGCGCTCCGTGTCGCTCGTGCAGACCCGGTCGATCAGCGCATAGAGCGTCTCCAGGTGGGCGTCGTCGTGCTCGCCGTGGTAGCGCATGAAGCGGGTGTAGCGCCCGTCGCCGCCGGTGGCCGCGTCGATGCGTTGCGCCCAGTCGCCGGCCATCTTCTCGCCCAGCCCCTCGATGATCCACATGGCGCCGATCAGGTCCACGGGGTTGGGCTGGCCGGCACGGTGCATCATGAAACCGTGCAGCGCCTCGCTGCCGACGTTGCGTCGGCCTTCGCGGATGGTGGTGAGCTCGCCGCCGGCGGCCACATAGTCCGCCTCCAGCATCTCGTAGTCGCGGTGCTCCTCCCGGGCGTGGCCGATCACCAGCGAGCGCACGTCGGCGAAGTCGCGGTCGAAGCTCGAGGCGCCGCGGCTGATCCAGCGGGCCCCTTCGATCACCTGCTGGCGCAGGTGCAGCAGCAGGCGGCGGTAGTCCGCCAGGGTGAAGCGGCCCTGGGCCAGGCGACGGAGCAGCGGCACGCGCCCCAGCTGGCGCTCGAAGTCGAACCAGATGCGCATCAGCTCCTGCAGGCAGGCCTGGCCGAGCGGGGTGGTGATCCGGGGATTGAGCGGGCTGTTCATTCTGATTCCTCCACGACGGTGAGCTGCATGTACAGGGTGTTGAAGCGGCCGCTCTCGGGGACCACGCAGAGCAGCCGGTCGCCCGCCCGGCAGGGGCGGGTGCGGCGGAATTCGTCGAGCATGATGAACAGCGAGGCGCAGCCGGTATTCCCGCGCTCGTAGAGGTTGGTGTACCACCTCTCCTCGGGAATGGCCGCGCCGGCCTGGGTCAGCAGGTCGTAGATCTTGCCGCGGAAGTGGTGGGACGAGTAGTGGCAGAGCAGGTGGTCGATGCGCGCCACCTCGAGCCAGCCCTGGTCGACGAGGCGCAGCAGGCCGTCGACGCCCAGCTTGACGATGTTGTCCAGCAGGCGCACGTCCTGGCGCATCAGCAGGGCGCCGGCGGCCTCTGCCTCGGCGTAGGTCGGGTAGTCCTGCCAGCTCTTCGTCTCGCCGCCGGCCCGGCCGACGCTCATGCACACCGGGTAGGCGTCGGCATGGGAGAAGCCGCGGATCCAGTCGATGCGGAAGCTGCGACCGCGGGGCCGGCGCTCCAGCAGCAGGGCGCCGGCGCCGTCGGAGAGCATCCAGCGCAGGAACTCGGCGTCGAAGTCGAGCCCGCCGCCGGCGGCCTCGTAGCGGCTCGCCTTGAACAGCCGCGAGGCCAGCTCGCTGGCGATCACCAGGGCGCTGCCGTGCTCGTCGGCCTTCAGCGCGGTGAAGGCCGCCTTGAGCGCCATCAGGCTGCTCGAGCAGATGCCGTGGCTGGTGTGCAGCTCCACGTCGGCCAGGCCCAGCTCGGCCTGGACCATGCTGCCGAAGCCGGGCAGCACCAGGTCGCCCTGGCTGGTGGCCACGCTCAGCATGTCGATCCGCGACGGTGCCAGGTAGCCCTGGGCCAGGCAGTCGCGGCCGGCCAGGGCGGCCATCTCGCCGTTGCTGACGGTGGTGCGGTGTTCGGCATCGATGGCGTAGTGGCGGGTGCGGATACCGTTGGCGGCGAGGATCCGCTTCTTCAGCCGGCTCGGCTTGCCGTGGACCCGGCCGAGCACGGCCTCGATGCGCTCGTTGTCCACGGGCTCCCCGGGCAGGTGGTGGCCGGTGCTGGTGATATAGACGCTCATGATCGCTGACTCCGTGATTGCAGGGCCTGACGCAGGCAGCGCAGGTTCTCCTCGAGGTAGGGAAAGACGCACAGCACCGTCATGAAGGTCAGGTAGAGGGGCAGGTAGCGCTCGCCGCCGTGGGGCTCGGCCAGGCGCTCCAGGCGCAGCTGGCCGGCCCAGTCCAGGCGCACCAGGTCGAGCGTCACCGGCCAGTTGATCACCAGGATCATCGCCAGCATGTAGAGGGGCAGGCTGGCCAGGTAGCTGTGGGCATGCATCTCCCAGAGGCTGATGCGTCGCCGCGGTGCCGTGTAGTGGACGTCCCAGTGGGCCACCAGCTCGTGCAGTACCCAGGCCAGCAGGCAGATCAGCAGCACCAGCACGTTGATGCGAAACAGCAGGCAGAGCAGGATGGGGATGCCCACCTGGAGGCCCATCAGGGTGTGCATCAGCGACTCCTTGAGGCCCGAGGTGGTCTCGATACGGGTGGCGCGGTGGCAGCACCAGTCGGCGAAGCCGGCGATGCCCCACAGCGGGAGGAAGACATAGAGCAGCGCCTGGATCAGCAGCGTCTGGGTCTCCATGGAAGTCTCCTGCGTCGTCGTTGGCTAGTTTTCGAACGATGTTTGAAAACACTGTTCGGAAATGAGTCTAGCCAGCCGCCGCGGCATTGCAAAGGAAAATGTTTCATACGTTCGTTTTATTTCATGAGCGGCGTTGCTGAAGGGATTGCAGCGCGGCGGAGGCCATACACGGGGCAGACGCACCGAGAAGGAAGAAAGCACATAAACGCGATGAAATTCAGAAAAAATCGTTCTTATTCACCATGTTCAGCGCGGCAGTGGTCATGTTTCAATTTGGCTTTGACTGAGGGGCACAGGCCAGGAGAGTGAAACGTGGCACCCGAGACGCTTCCGGAGAAGGTTCCCGCCACCATGGCGGCCATGCTGCTGACCGGGCATGGCGGTATCGACAAGCTGGTCTACCGCCAGGACGTGCCCACCCCCCGCCCGGGGCCTGGGCAGGTGCTGGTGCGGGTCACGGCGACGGCGAAGAACAACACCGACCGCAAGGCTCGCGAGGGGCTCTACCCGACCAGGGACAAGGGCGAGGTGACCTCCTTCGCCATGGGCGGCTCGCCGACCCTGACCTTCCCGCGTATCCAGGGCGCCGACGTGGCCGGGCGCGTGGTCGCGGTGGGCGACGGGGTGGACGCCTCGCGCATCGGCGAGCGCGGCCTGCTGGACTTCAACCTCTACCCGGACGCCCGCCGTGACCTCAACCTGATGCCAGACTACTACGGCCACGGAGCCGACGGCGGCTTCGCCGAGTACCTCGCCGTGCCGTCGGATCAGTTCCACGCCGTGCCCAATCCCGAGCTCGCCGACGCCGAACTCGCCGCCATGGGCATGTGCTCCTACCAGACCGCCTACCACATGATGACCTCCGCCAAGGTCGCTGCAGGCGAGCGAGTGCTGGTCACCGGCGCCAGCGGCGGTGTGGGCACGGCGCTGATCCAGCTGTGCCGCATCGTCGGCGCGATTCCCTATGCGGTGAGCCAGCGGGACAAGGCGGATGCCCTGCTGGCGCTTGGCGCCGAGGCGGTGATCGACCGCGGCGACCTGCCGACCTTCGTCGAGCGGGTGCTCGAGGCCACCGGCGGCGAGCCCATCGACGCGGTGATGGACCTGGTCGGCGGCGAGATGACCGACCGCTTCATCGATACCATGATCGTCGACATGAAGCGCCGCGCGAGCTACCCGCGGCTCTCCATCGCCGGGGCCAGCGGCGGCAATCTCAGCGAGATCATGTGGACTCGCATCTACCTGTATCAGGTGCAGATCTTCGGCGTCTCCCACGGTACCCGGGAAGAGGCCGAGCAGCTGGTCGAATGGATCCGTGCCGGCCGGTTGAAGCCGGTGCTGCATGCGGCGTTCAGGCTCTCCGACCTGCACGCGGCCGAGACCTACTTCGTCAATCGCGGCAGCAACTACCTGGGCAAGATCGTGATCGTTCCCGATGCGCAGTGGGCCGAGCATGGCGCCCCCTTCGCGCTGGAGAGCGCCGGATGAGCGCCGAGCTGACCCTGAAACTGATCGACACCCATGCCGGCGGCGACGTCAGCCGCATCGTGCTCGGCGGCATCGACGCCCTGCCCGGCGCCTCCGTCAGACAGCAGATGGAGTACCTGCGCGACGACGCCGACGGCCTGCGCCATCTGCTGTTGAACGAACCCTACGGCGTACCCGAGATGTCGGTGGACCTGATCGTGCCCGCCACCGACCCCGAGGCGTCGGTGGGCTACATCATCATGGAGGTGATGGGCTACCCGATCTATTCCGGCTCCAACACCATCTGCACCGCCACGGCGGTGCTGGAGAGCGGGCTGGTGCCCAAGCGGGAGGGTCGCCAGCGCTTCGTGCTGGAGTCCCCGGCGGGGCTGGTGCATATCGAGGCGCTGGTCGAGAACGGCGTGGTGGAGGCGATCACCTGCGAGGGGCTGCCCAGCTACATCGACACCTATCGGGCCAGCATCCATGTGCCCTCGATCGGTGGCGTGACCTACAGCGTGGCCTACAGCGGCGGCTTCTACGCCCTGGTGGATGCCACCGAGCTGGGCTTTCACCTGACCCGGGACGAGGAGCGAGCGCTGGCCGACTGTGCGCACAGGATCGTCGAGGCCATCCAGGCCGAGCGCGGTTTCTCCCACTACACCCTGGGGGACGTGGGGCCGCTACCCTTCCTGCACTTCATGGGACCGGTCGAGCAGGTGGCCGACGACTTCTACCGCTCGCGCTCGACCACCTATGTGCACCCCGGCGTGATCTGTCGCAGCACCACCGGCACCGGCACCTCGGCACGGCTGGCGCTGATGCACCACGAGGGAACCGTCAAGCCGGGCGACAAGCTGGAGACCGTCTCGCTGCGCGAGACGGGCTTCATCGGCGAAGTCACCGGCACGCGACGGGAGGGGACGCATCGGGTGGTGGAGAACACCATCACCGGCAAGGGTTATGTGCTGGCCCGTTCGGAGCTCGTCGTCAACTGCAACGACCCCATGGTGGAGTGCGGTAGCCTGCACCATATCCTCAGCAGCCGGCATCCCGTGCCGGCCTAGTGGGTTTACACACCTAGTGACGCGGCCGGCCTCGCCTGGCGAGGCCGGCGGTCTCACTGGTACTTGTCGCGCCACTGCTTGACCGCGACCTGCTCCTTGAGCAGCTCGAGCATGTCGACCAGCACCTGCTCGGTCACCTGGTCGGTATGCTTGTCCACCGCGAGCCAGGCATCGAACCCGCTTTCGGTCAGGCGCTCCACCAGGGCATTGAACTGCGGCGTGCGCATCCCCTCCACGGCCTCGTGAATCAGCCGACGGGCGAGGTCACCGAGTGCCTCGTCCAGTCCTTTGGCCACCTGGCTGCCCAGAGGCAGCCGTTTCAGGCGGCGTATCTCCGGGCTCTCGGCCAGGGTGCGGCTGACCAGGGCGCCGACATAGTGCATCAGGTCGTCACGGTTGTGGGCATAGGCGCTGCCGGCCATGTCCTCCAGGCGGCGGGTCACCTCGCGGATCAGCTGCTGCTTGCGCGGCATGACCACGTCGCCGATGACCTGCCGTGAGAGCGACTCGCTGGAGCGTACCTGGTCCTGGACGCCGTCGAGCAACCGGATGGCGATGCGGTCGGAGAGCTCCTCCATCAGGATGTCGTAGTACTTGGCGTAGACGGTATACAGCCGCCAGCGGCGGATATCGATCAGCCCCACGCGTTGCAGGCGGTGCAGCAGCGAGACGACGCGCAGGACGCGCAGCAGCCGGAAGCCACCCACCGGGATACAGCCGAGCACGTCATACCAGTGCACGAAGGGGTAGAAGAACCAGCGATGGTAGCGGCGTTCGGCAATGGCCACCGCCCAGCCCAGCAGCACGTCGAGCAGGAAGACGCCGACGAAGGCCAGGTCGATGGCGATGAAGTTGGCGTGCACGTGCCGGTCGTAGGCCCCGTGCAGGCCCGGGGCCACGGCCTCGAAGGCGCCGTTCAGCGGCGGCAGCAGGAACAGGCTGTCGAACAGCAGCAGCGCCAGGTTGGCCACCACCAGGGCGATGATCAGCAGGTCCCAGGCGATGTGCAGGCGCTCCAGTGTCGGGCTGAGAACCCGGGACGTGGCGCGCGGCCGGCTCACGGCGTCACCTTGCCGCGCAGCGCCTTGGTCCTGCCCTTGCGGGTCTTCTTGTCCATGCGGCGCTGCTGGGAGCCCTTGGTGGGCTTGGTGGGCTTGCGCACCTTGCGCTGCTTGACCGCCTCGCGGATGAGCTCCCTCAGACGCTGCAGGGCATCCTCCCGGTTCTGCTCCAGCGTGCGGAAGCTCTGCGCCTTGATCACCACCACGCCCTCCTTGCTGATACGCTGGTCGGATAGCGCCATCAGCCGCTCCTTGTAGAAGGGCGGCAGGCTGGAGTTCGGGATGTCGAAGCGCAGGTGCACCGCGGTGGCGACCTTGTTGACGTTCTGGCCGCCGGCCCCCTGGGCGCGGATCTGGCTGATCTCGATTTCCCAATCGGCCAGTTCCACCGTATTGGAGATGGTCAACATGGCATGCCTCGTGGTCAGGACGCGATGGCGTCAGGCTACCATATCGGCAGGCCTTGGCCTGCCGGCTGCCCTCAGGGGCAGGGGCCAGCGGGGTGCGTGACTCCCGGCTACTCGAACCCCGCCTTGCGCAAGCCCGCGAGATAGTGCTCGGCATCGGAGCGGCGCCGATAGGGGTCGAGCGCCGTCAGCCAGTCGAGGCAGCCGGTGTGCTCGGGGAAGGTGCCGCGCGCCAGCTGGTAGCGGTAGTGGCGGTAGACGGTGTCGCGGTGGCTGGCCCCCTGCTCCGGGTGGCCGAGGTGGGCATAGGCCGCGGCGAGGAAGGCCGGGGTGTTGCAGAACGCCTGGGGGGCGCACGCCATAGTGTCGATGGCCTCGTCGTAGAGACGCGCGCTGAAGAAGGCGATCCCGGCCATGCCGGCGTACCACTCCGGCCGGTAGGGGGCGAGGCGAAGCGCCTTGCGGGCCGCGTCCACTCCGCGCTCGGGCTCGCCGAGCAGTGCCAGGGCGAAGGAGGCGTGGGCGAGCACATCGGCATCGTTCGGGTTGAGGGCCAGCGCCAGCGACAGCTCGCGTTCGGCGGTCGCGTAATGCCCGCCGTAGAGCTCGGCCAGGCCCAGCATGCAGTGGGCACGGTGGTCGTGCTCGTCCAGGGCGACCGCCCGGCGGCCGAGCTCCAGCGCTTCCTGCTGCAGGAACACCCAGTAGTTCCAGGAGTAGCAGGCCCACTCGTTGAGGTGGGCGAGGGCGAGGCCGACATAGGCCCGGGCAAATTGCGGGTCTCTGGCCAGCGCCTGCTGGAAGTGGCGCCGTGCCTCGCGGATCGCCGGCAGGTCGGGGCGGCGCAGGGCATGCCAGCCGCGCAGCCACAGATCGTAGGCCTGCCAGTCCTGAGGCGGCTTGCGGCGGGCCAGCGCCAGCCGATCGTCCTCGATGCGCCCGACCAGGCTGCCGACGATGCGGCCGACCATCTCGTCCTGGACGTCGAAGAGCTCGTCGAGTCGGCAGTCATAGCGCTCGGCCCAGACCTGGCGCGCGCCCGAGGTCGCCAGCAGCCGGGCGGTGAGGCGGAGCCGTTCGCCCCGGCGCCGGACGTGTCCCGCCAGCAGGTAGTCGACGCCGAGCTCGCGGCCGACCCGCTCCGGGGTGGCATCGGTGTGGCGGTACGCCAGGGCGCTCGCCGGGGCGATCACCTCGAGCTCGCGGAAGCGCCCGAGTTCGGTCGCGATGTCCTCCGCCAGGCCGTCGCCCAGGTGGCGGTGGAGGGCGGCATCCTCGAGCGGCACGAAGGCCAGCACGGCCAGCGACGGCTGCTCGGTGGCCTCGGCGCGCCGGCGGGCACGGGCCTCGGCGGCGGCGTCGATCACCCGGGGCCGCTCGGGCAGGTCGTCGCTCTCGCGCGGCAAGACTCCCCCATCGCCGGTGCTCCCGGGCAGCAGTCCCAGCAGTTCGGCCTTCAGCCGTTCGGTTTCCGCGGCCGGGGCGACGCCGAGCTCGTCGGCGAGCCGTTCGCGGCAGCGCCGGTACTGCTCGAGGGCTGCCCCGATCCGGTCCTGGTAGAGGTAGAGGCGGATCAGGGTGCGCTGCACCCCCTCGTCCAGGGGGTCATGCTCCAGCAAGCGCAGGGCGAGCTGGATGCCGGCATCGATGGCGCCGGTCGCCACATAGTGGTCGAGCAGCCGGTGCATCAGCTGCTGCAGCTGCTCGTCCAGCCTGCGACGCTGCGCCATCAGCCACTCCTCGAACGCCTCACCGCAGTCGGCCATGCCTTCCAGGAAGGGCGCGCGGTACAGGGCGAGGGCCCGTTCCAGCGTCTCCGGGGTGCCGTCGGCGAGCAGCCGCTCGAAGGCGTCGAGGTCCACCGCGGTCGCGTTCGCCTTGAGCCCCACCTCCTGGGTGTCGATGGCCAGGCAGGACCGCGCCTCTGCCGGCAGGGCATGCTGCAGACGCGACAGCGCCTGACGCAGATTGGTACGTGCCCGGGACTCGGACATCTCGTCCCACAGCAACGCCGCCAGCTTGCCACGCGGATGCCGACGGGACGGGTTCGCCGACAGGTAGGCGAGCAGGGCCTCGACCTTGCGGGTCGGGAAGGCGAGGGGTTGTCCGGCGGCCGTCTGACAGGCGAACTCGCCGAGCAGCGAGACATGCAGGAGCGTCATGGCGGTGTCCTCCTGAATACAGCCTATGCAGTGATGTCATGTACCGCTAAATATCGGATGTCACGTCCTTGTCACGCCCCGGGGACGTCCGCCTGGTATCCCTGAAGGGCACACTCCGGAACCAACCATCGATGAGGGGGTGACCAAGATGGATTCAAGACACGCTATCGAGCAAAGCGCCGCTCGCGCCCTGTCGGCCGATGAACTCGGGTCGCTCGGGGAACAGTTGCACGGGGCGCTGATCCAGCCCGATGACGAACGCTACGACGCGGCACGCCGGGTCTACAACGCCCTTCACGATCGCCGCCCGGCCCTGATCGTCGAGGCAGCGAACGTGGCGGACGTGATGGCGGCCGTGACCTTCGCCAGGGAGCACGAGCTCCCCCTGGCCGTGCGCGGCGGCGGCCACAGCGTCCCCGGCTTCGGGACCTGCGACGGGGGGCTGGTGTTGTCGCTCGAGCGTCTGCGCGGGATTCGGGTCGACCCCGAGGGTCGCCGTGTCCGAGCCGAGGGCGGTTGCACCTGGGCCGATCTCAACCATGCCACCGCCGCCTTCGGCCTGGCGACGACCGGCGGGATCGTCTCCAGTACCGGCATCGCCGGCCTGACGCTGGGCGGTGGCCTCGGCTTCCTGGCGCGGCGCTGCGGGCTCACCTGCGACAACCTGCTGTCGGCCGACGTGGTCACGGCCGAGGGCCGTTTCCTGACCTGCCGCGACGGTCAGCACGAGGACCTGTTCTGGGCCCTCCGCGGCGGCGGTGGCAACTTCGGCGTGGTCACGTCGTTCGAGTACCGCCTGCATGACGTGGCCGACATCCTCGGTGGGCCGACCTTCTATCCGCTCGAGGCGGAGGTCATGCGCCACTACCGGGAGTGGATCGCCGAGGCCCCCGAGGCGCTGGGGGCGGTGCTCGGCATCACCCTCGGCCCGCCGCTGCCGTTCGTGCCCGAGGCGTGGCACGGTCGGCCGGTGATCGTGGTACTGACCTGCTGGAGCGGGCCGGCAACCGAGGACGACGCGATCCGCGAGCGGCTCGGTCGCCTCGGCCCCGTCGTGGGGCAGTCTGTCCAGCGCATGCCCTACCCGGTGATCAATACCCTGTTCGACGAGCTGCTGCCCGCCGGGCTCCATCACTACTGGAAGGGCTGTTTCACCCGAGAGCTGACCGACGAGGCGATCGACGTGCATCTCGACTTCGGCGCCCGGATGCCGTGCCTGCAGAGCGCGACGCTGCTGTTTCCCGTCGATGGCGCCTGCCGGCGTGTCGCGCCCGACGCCACGGCGTTCGCCTACCGGGACGCCACCTTCGCGACGGCGCTCGGCCCGAGCTGGCCGGACCCCGCCGACAGCGAGCACAACATCGCCTGGGGGCGTGCCTACTACCAGGCGCTGCGTCCCTATTCCGAGGAGGGAGGCTATGTGAACTTCATGTCCGCCGACGACGCCGATCGGGTGCGGGCCAACTACCGGCAGAACTACGACCGGCTGGTCGAGATCAAGACCCGATACGACCCGTCCAACCTGTTCCGCCTGAATCAGAACATCGCCCCGGCGCGGGTGGCTTGACCAACGGTGTGGGTCGGGGGCTCCCCCGACCCTGGTCAGACCTGAACCAACAGGGCCGTGGTGTACATTGCCATGCCCCCCGCGCCGACACCGAACAGGGCGATTCCCGAGAACCATGGCTGTCCCGCGCCGCGCGCGTCGCGGACCAACAGCGCGCCGACCTCAGTGATGACCTGGAGGATGGCCCCCGTCCCGACGGCGAACGCCATAGCGGCCCAGTAAGGCGAGAACGCATAGCTGCCGACCCATATCCCGACCACGGCGGGCAGACCGGCAAGGGCCGCCAGTGCGGCGAACACCCACAGCGGTGGCCGCTGCTTGAGCATGGGTGCCACGATGCCGATTCCTTCCGTCAGGTTATGCAAGGTGAAGCCGAGTACCAGAAACGAGCCGAGTGCAACCGAGCCGGTGGCAAACGCAGAGCCGATCGCCAGGCCTTCTCCCAGGTTGTGCAGGCCGATCCCGAGTGCGATCGCGGTCGCGAGACGCACACCGGCAAGCGTCTTTCCCTGACGCCGCCCCACTCCCATCAGCACCGCGAATGTCAAGGCGGCGACAAGCCATACCGAGATTTCCCCCTGGAAGCCAGGCGCGGCTTCTCCCGCCAATGCCAAGGCCTCGTCAAGGGTGTCGACCAGCAGGTAGGCCAGGAGACCGGTCGTCAGGGCGAGAGCGAACTGGAACGCCCGCGTCCCTCCCGCGCGCAGGGCCGGATAGAACAACATGCCAAGTGTCACCGGCACAACGCCGACGAATAATCCGACCATGCCGAAGGTGCGCAGCGTGCCGGCGTCGGGGGTGGGCGTGGCAACGGCAACCTCGATGGTGTGATCGAAGGTGACGCCGCTTGGGGTCAACAGAGTCAAGTGATGGGTCTCGCCCTCCACCCATGGATAGGGGATCCGTATCCAGGTCGTTTCCATGCGTTCCAGCGCCCCCGGCGGAGTTTGCGTGAAAGCCCAATAGGCGCCGTCGACCTGTACCTGGGCAATCTTCATCGGCTCCGATCCGCCGGCACGCACCCGAAGCGCGATACCGTGCTCGTCGAGCAAGGTACGCTCGATCGTGAGTTCCTCGATGGGGGGGACGGCGCCGGTCAAGGAGCGTAGGGGATCGCTGGCCAGGAAGGCCACCATGACGGCGACGATCAAGAGAATCGGTAGCACGATCCAGAGCACGATGCGTTTCATCGGGGTAGCCTCCCGAGGCCTGCTGCGGCCATCACGCCTCCCGGACATCGAACAGGCTCATCCAACCCAGCTCGGCGAATTCCGACTGATGGGCGTGGAACATGTAGAGTCCTGGCTCGTGATCGCCGAAGGAGAATTCCAGGATCCCGCGCTGGGCCTGGCACTGCATGATGGTGTCGACCGTCCGAAGCGTCGGGGTGAGCGTGGTGCCGTGGTCGTAATAGTCGAAGAAATTCGCATGCAGGTGTAGCGAATTGATCGGGTCGAACTCCGTGACGTTGATCAGATAGAGCCGCACTGGGCGAACCCGGTCTACCCTGATGGGCCGCTTGAAATAGGCGTGAGCGATCGAGTTGACCGCGTAAATCTCATTCTCCTCATCGAAGTTCGTGTCGAAGCCGTTCATCACCAGCACGAGTTCCTGCCAGCGCGCATTCTCCGACGAGCCAAGCAGGCGCGAACGCGCGGCCTCAGCCTGCTCCGGGTGACGATCCGGGTCCGGGTCGACGATGAAGGCACCGTACAGCCCCTTGTGGATGTGTCGCTTGAGTGGGACCGAGTGGCAGTGGTAGAGATGGCAACCGAACGGGAAGGCATCGAACTCATAGACGAACACGCCACCCGGAGGCACGTCTCCGGCCCCCGGCACGCCATCCATGCGGGCCGCATGGATCCCGTGGAAATGCATGGAGTGCGGGTGACTGCCGCCGTTGATAAAGCGGATGCGGATACGATCCCCCTCGGTGGCTCGCAGGGTCGGGCCCGGCACGCGGCCGTTGTAGGTCCAGGCGGGAAAGAAGATGCCCGGGGCGATTTCGATCTCCTTGTCCCTGGCGGTGATGTCGAATTCGCGGAGCACCTGTCCGTTCGGCAGGCGAGAGGCAGTCCCGGTTTCCCAATCGGTCAGGATCTCGTGGGGATCGAAGCCGTTGCGGGCATTGTCCACCTCTCCCACGGTGATCATGCCGTCATGAGTACCGTGCGCACCCGTCGGGGCGTCCTCGGCGGTACTCGGTGTGGTCGCTAGCGGCGCCTGGCCCACTGCCAGGCGTATTACCGATGATCCGCCGATCAGTGCCCCCGCCCTGAGCAGAAGCCGCCGTGTCATGGGGTACTTGAACCAAGATCGCATCTCCCGGCTCCGATGGTGCAAGACGAGCCTGCCAGGTGGATGTCCGATAGCAGGCTCGACAATGGGTATTTGGCTATACAATACAGCATAGGCTATATTTCGCGGTTCCGTGGCACCTTGCCCTGCAGACTCGCCAGCCGTTTGGCACTGTTATGTTATGGTGAGATACACGACATCTGAGGTAGGGACGGCGATGACCAAGTCGGAAGTGGGCGCCCGTACCGTGTTGCCGGATGCGGAGCAGCAAGCGGTCAATTTCAAGCGGGTTCGGGAAGCCCATCAGAGCGAGGTGGCTGAGGATTACGTTGAGCTCATCGCCGATCTGATCAATACCACGGGGGAGGCGCGTGCAGTCGACATTGCGCGACGGTTGGGGGTGGCGCATGCCACGGCAGTAAAGACCGTTGCTCGACTACAGCGGGAGGGGCTCGTTTCCAGTCAGCCCTACCGGTCGGTATTCCTGACGGAGAAGGGACAAGAACTCGCGGCACGTTCGAAACGCCGCCATGAAACCGTGGTGAACTTCCTGCGTGCCATCGGCATCAGCGAAAAGACCGCACAACGCGATGCCGAAGGCATTGAGCATCACGTCAGCGACGAGACACTGGCGGCCTTCGAACGCGTGATCCGAGCCAAGCAACGCTAAGCGTTGTCCGAAACGTCGCCTAGGCAGGCAGAAGGCGCTCGCAGACAACCCGCAGCGCCCCAGGGCGTGTCGAGGCCGTCGCCTCCATGATACGCCCCAGGTCTTCACCGTCCGCGGTCAGGGTCCTTGAGTGGCGTAGCTGGACCAGGCAACGGGTCGACTTGACGTGTACCAGGGTTGAGCCGTCCCTGGGCTGGTGCCCCCGTAGCCGTGAGACGAGAAAGGTCATCAGCAGGTTGACCCAGGAGCGCGGGCGTATGGCCAAGATATTCAGCTCGCCGTCGTCGATCATGGTCTCGGGAATGCGCTGGCCGCCGCCGAAGAAGGCCCCCGAGGATATCGCAATCGACAGCCAGTGGCCCTCGATGCTGCCGCCGTCATGGGTGATCCTCGCCTGGAAGCCCCAGCGTATGCCGATCTTCCCGGCGAGCACGGCCAGGTAGCTGAAGCGGCCCAGCGCTTTCTTGTGATTCGCGGATGCCTTCCTGGCAGGGACGGTCCCCAGGCCGATGTGGGCGACATTGAGGAACAGGGTGTCATTGATCCAGCCGACGTCGACATTGACCGTCCGGCCCGAGGCAATCAACCGACATATCTCGAGGGGATCCTCCGGCAAGCCGAGGTTGCGGGAGAAGTCGTTGGCGGTGCCCGAGGGCAGCACCGCCAGGGTGGCGTTGCGCTCGAGACACAGCGCCGCGCCCCGGCTGACGGACCCATCGCCGCCCGCGACCATCACCAGGTCGCCCTCCCGGACCTCCCGTGCCCATGTCGTGTCGGAAAAATCCTGCACCGAGACATCGCCAAGCCCTGCTCCCCGCAGGTGCTCCAGCCAGAAGGCCCGCCCACGGCTACCATCACCCGCATCGGCACTCGCGACCAACCAATGGCGCATCCCGGCGTCTCCCTGACCTGGCGTGATCCCGTGAGAATAGCGTATGGGCGCTGCCCAAAAACCGTCTGACACTGGCGGGAGCCGCCGGGTTCGGCTCAGCGGCGTACCCGCCGCTCCAGGGACGCCAGATAGGCCCGGATCCTCGCCGCATTGGCCCCCATGTCGCCGCGCCCCATCCGCGAGGCGGAGCGCACGTCGACGCGTACGCCGTCGTCGGTCTCGCGCAGGCGGATGACCACGTCGTCCCTGAAGCCGAACCAGGTGGTGGTGGCGGTGGCCTCGATCCTGCCGGCGGAGACGTCGGCGAGCGTCCAGCCCTGGTCCAGGGCCGCGGCCTCGGCGGCGGAGAGGGCGATAGAGGGTGGCACGTTCAGGTAGAGCGGCTGGATGTCCGGGTAGGCCTCGCGCTGCTGATGGGCGGTCTGCTCGCCGGGGTAGTCCACGGCGTTGGGTGCCGCCTCGCGGGCGGCGGCCAGCACCTCGAAGGCGGGCGGGTCGTCGGTGTCGGTGGTGATGTCGTGAATCGGGGGGGCCTGCTGGGCGCGTTGCCAGTGTACCCAGGGCACGGTCATCATGCCGGCGACGGCGACGATCACCAGACCGCCGGCCAGAGCGGGACGCCACTGCCGACAGAGGGTGGCGACGACGAGGGCGATCAGCCCCAGCCCGGCGGCACCGGCGGCCAGGTAGGCGCCGCGGCGCAGAGTCCCGAAGGCATTACCCAGAGTGATCAGCTCCAGCCGGAAGGCCGGGCCGGCCGCGGCCATCAGCAGCGCGGCGATGGCCAGCGGGGCCACGCTCAGCCAGGCCAGTATCATCGGCCAGTGCCCGCCGCGTGGGCGGCTGGGACGCAACAGGGACATGACGGCTCCTTATCGCCGGGTATCGATAATGTCAGCATAATCGTCGCAGGCGCCCGGCGCCCGCATGCTGCCTGTTCCGAACCACCAGAGGGACGAATCGTGCCAGTACAGAAGCCCGACGACATCCTGGCGGCCGAGGTGCGCCGCCTCCTCGAGACGGTGCCCGAGGCCGGGCTGCCGATGACCTACCAGCAGCTCGCCGAAGCGCTGGCGCTCGAGCCGCCTCGCACCATCCAGCGCGTCGCCCGGGCGCTGGAAGCCCTGATGCGCGAGGACGCCGAGGCGGGGCGGCCCTTCGTCGCCGCTCTGGTGATCAGCCGGCGCGGTGACCTGCCCGGCAAGGGGTTCTTCGACCTGGCCGTCGAGCTGGGGCGATTCCCCGCCGACCCGGCAAGGCATGTCGAGGCGTATCGGAAGGAGTATCGGCGGGCGATGGCGGCACGTGGATAGGCGGCGCTAGCCGCGCTGCTGCTGCCGCAGTGGGTCGAGCAGCGGGCTCAGGCCGTTGTGGTCGATCTCGTGCATCAGGTGCAGCAGCTCGCCGATCTCGCCGCTCGGGAAACCCTGGCGGGCGAACCAGTTGAGATAGGGCCCGGGCAGATCGGCGATCAGCCGGCCTTCGTACTTGCCGTACGGCATCCTGCGGGTGACCAGCTTTTCCAGATCCTCGGGCTTCACGCATCGTGCTCCTCTGCAAACGCTTGGATCATTCCATGCTGCGCTTGTGGCTCGATGAGGTGTCCACCGAGCGCTGGGTGGGGTACGGGTTCCGGCAGGTAAGCCAGTCCCCCCATGCCCACATCGGACACTCGACCAGCTTGGGATCACTCCCGCCGCGCCACCAGCAGGCCAACGCCGGTGCTCGCCAGCAGGCTCGCGCAGGTGCGGTTGAACAGTCGGCGCATCGTGGGGCGCGAGAACCAGTGGCGCAGGAAGGCGCCGAAACAGGCATAGCCGGCAATGGCCACCCACTCGAGCACCAGGAAGAGCGCGCCCAGGATCAGGAACTGGACGGCGACATTGCCACCTGGCGCGACGAACTGCGGGAGAAACGCGGTGAAGATCAGGATGGCCTTGGGATTGCCGGCGGCAAGCAGGAACTCCTGCCTGGCGAGGCCCCACAGCCCCAGCGGGCCGGTGGCCATGGCCTCGTCCCCGCTCTCGGCGTTCCACAGCTGGAAGGCCAGCCAGAACAGATAGCCGGCACCGAGCACCTTGATGACCAGGAACAGCGTCTCGGAGGTGTGGAGCACGGTCGCCAGGCCCGAGGCGGCGAGTGTGATCATCACCACGAAGGCCGCCAGACGGCCGATACCGGCCAGGCAGGCCTTGCGCACGCCATAGCGCTTGGCGTTGCTCATGGACAGCAGGTTGTTGGGGCCCGGCGCCATGTTCAGGGCGAAGCAGGCCGGCACGAAGAACAGCAGGGTCATCGCGTCCATCTGGGCCACCTGGGTGGAGTGGTTCAGCGTTCGATTCTGCCGCAGCGGTCTCTGGCGGACAATCCATGCTTTCGTCCCGAGTACCGTCCCGCTGTCTGGCACCCCCTGTGGCCGGGATGCAATGCCCTCCGGGATGACAGATAATGAGCAGGTTAACGATTCGTTCCACGTCCCGCGAGGCCCCATGAATCCCACCATCGAACTGCTGAAGTCCCACCGCTCGATCCGCAAGTTCACCGACCGGAAGATCCCCCGCGAGCTGCTGCTGGAGCTGATCCGCGCCGGCCAGGCCGCGGCGACCTCCAGCCACGTCCAGGCCTACAGCGTCATTCACGTCAAGAACCCGGCCAACCGCGAGCGGATCGCCGAGCTGGCCGGTGGCCAGGGCTATGTGGCCAGCGCCTCTGACTTCCTGGTGTTCTGCGCCGACATGAAGCGCCCCACCGAGGCCTCCGAGCGCACCGGCGCCAACGTGGTGCGCGGCATGACCGAGCAACTGCTGGTGGCCAGCGTCGACACCGCCCTGATGGCCCAGAACGTGGCGATCGCCGCGGAATCCGAGGGGCTGGGCATCTGCTACATCGGCGGCATCCGCAACAACCCCCACGCCATCAGCGACCTGCTGCGCCTGCCGGAGCACGTCTACCCGGTGTTCGGCATGTGCCTCGGCTACCCGGCCCATGAACCGGACATCAAGCCGCGCCTGCCGGTGGAGGCGATCCTCAAGGAGGACCATTACACCGAGGACCGCGAGCAGGTGGCGGCCTTCGACGATTCCATGCGCACCTATTACCAGGCGCGCAAGGGCGGCAACAAGGACGCCAACTGGTCACAGAACCTCACGCCGCTATTCGACAGCAAGCTGCGCGCCCATATGCGTGACTTCCTGGTCGAGCGTGGCTTCCAGATGAAGTGAGGCTGCCCGGGGCCGTGAAGGGGCTGGCGCCTTCCCCTATGATGGAGCGCACCGCGTCGATGACCATCCACCAGCGCCAGGGAAGGAGACAGCGCCATGTACCAGCAGGCAACGCGAGGCCTTCTCAAGGGAATGAATCCAAGGGTCACGCTGGCGACCTTCGTCATCATCGCGGTCTCGCTGGTCTACGGCGCCTTCTACACCGAGCGGCTGGGGCGTGGCCTGGCCATGATGCGCCAGGTGCTCGACCCCTTCCTCGAGTGGTATTACGTGCTGCTGGTGGCCTTCCTGCTGCTGTTCATGGTGTGGCTCGGCGTGGGGCGCTACAAGAACGTGCGCCTCGGCGGCGACTTCGAGCAGCCGGAGTTCACCTTCTTCTCCTGGGTGTCGATGCTGTTCGCCGCCGGCACCGGGGTCGGCATCCTGTTCTGGGCGGTGGCCCAGCCGATCCTGCAGTTCCAGGCGAACCCCTTCATCGCCGAGGGCATGACCCCGGACGCGGCGCGGGTGGCGATGCGCCTGACCTACTTCCACTGGGGGCTCAACGGCTGGGCGATCTTCTCCTTCGTGGCCCTGGTGCTGGCCTATTTCCGCTACCGCTGGAAGTTTCCCCTGACCATCCGCTCGGCCCTGCGGCCGCTGCTGGGGGATCGGGTGGAGGGGCCGCTGGGCGATGCGGTGGACGTGCTGGCGGTGTTCGGCACCGTGTTCGGCATCGCCACCACCCTGGGGCTCGGCGTGCAGCAGATGAATGCCGGCCTGGGCGCGGTGTTCGACCTGCCGCCCTCGCTGACCCTGCAGCTGATCGTCACCGCGGTGATCATGAGCGTGGCGACCCTGTCGGTGGTCTCCGGCGTCAAGCGCGGGGTACGCCTGCTCTCCGAGGCCAACTTCTGGCTGAGCATCAGTGTGGTGGTGTTCCTGCTGCTGTTCGGGCCCACCCAGTATCTGATCGCCATCACCATCGAGTCCGCCGGCGACTACATCCAGAACCTGATGGGCATGACCTTCCACACCAACGCCACCCGCGGTGACGCCTGGCAGGCGGAGTGGACGGTCTTCTTCTGGGGCTGGTGGCTGGCCTGGTCGCCCTTCGTCGGCATGTTCATCGCCCGGGTGTCGCGGGGTCGCACCTTCCGCGAGTTCGTCATGGGCGTGCTGCTGGTGCCGACCCTGATCACCGTGGTGTGGATCGGTCTGTTCGGCGGCACTGCCCTCTACCACGAGCTGTTCGGCCAGGGCGGCATCATCGCCGCGGTGGACCGCGACGTGGCCACGGCACTGTTCGCCACCGTCGAGGCCATGGGGCTCGGCCCCCTGGGCGTGGGCGTCTCGGCGGCGCTGGTGCTGCTGATCGCCACCTACCTGATCACCTCGGCCAATGCCGGCACCCTGGTGATCAACACCATCCTCGCCGGCGGCGACCCGGAACCGCCCACCGCCCACCGGCTGCTGTGGGGTGCCCTGCTGGGGCTGCTCACCGCGGTGCTGCTGATGGCCGGCGGCCTGGAGACGCTCCAGGCCGCGGTGATCATGGCGGCCCTGCCGTTCTCGGTGGTGATCATGCTGATGGTGGTCGGCCTGCTCAAGGCGCTGCATCGCGAGCGCTATGCGGCGCGGACCGGCGAGCGCGCCGAGGCCCCGCGCGAACCCTGGGCCGACCTCGACGATGCCGGCGTGGCGCCGGTGCCGGTCTCCGATGACGAGGCGCAGAAGCTGCATTGATGAACGCGAGGGGCTCGACCCAGTGGGGCCGGGACCTCTCGCTGATCGTGGCGGGGCTGGTGGGAATCGTCTTGTGGTGGCGAGGAGGCTGACGAGTGATGCAGTGGCTGTGGATCGCTGGCGGCGGCTTCTTCGCAGCGGCTGCCATCGTGCTCCTGGTCGGACGGAGCCGCGACGCGGCACGGGCAAGGCGGATGGAAGCCACACTTCTCGAGAGCGCCTCCCGACCGGGCCCTGGGGCGGGCGATGGTTCCTCCTGCTCCGAGCTTCCTGCCCCCGTTGCCCGCTACTTCAGGCACGTGCTGATGGATCAGCGAAGGCATATCAGGACGGCGAGAATTCGACAGGCGGGAGTGCTGCGCACCAGTACGACAGCAGGCCGATGGTTGCCATTCACGGCAACCCAGCTCGTCGTGCCGCCTGCCGTCGGCTTTCTCTGGGATGCCCGGGTCGCGCTGCCGTTGGCGACCCACTTGCGTGTGCTGGATAGTTACCTCGATGGCAGTGGGGCGGGGCGTGTCAGCCTTCTGTCTGCCTTGTCAGTCGCCTCGGACGCCGGTAACCCGGCGCTGAATTCGGGCGCCTTGCACCGCTATCTGGCCGAGGCCGTCTGGTTCCCCACCGCACTGCTGCCGCGCTCCGGTGTGCTCTGGAGTCCCATCGATGAGCACACGGCAATGGCCACCTTGAGCGACCGGGGAACGACGGTGTCGTTGCAGTTTCGCTTCAATGACGCCGGCGAGGTGGTCGGGATCTATAGCCCCGGTCGCTTCGGAAGATTCGATGGTGAATACCGTCGAGTCCCCTGGGAAGGGCACTTTCGGGACTATCAGGTTCGAGAGGGGATGCGCGTCCCAGGCTATGGTGAAGTGGGCTGGCACGACGGCGGGACCCTGCAGCTGGTCTGGAAGGGACGTATCACGGAGGTGCAGTATGAGCTTGAGCCCATGCCGCGAGGGGATGATGGGCGACACCCGCGCTTTTCTCAGGCCAACCGGGGCAGCAGATGAACTATGAGCAGGCGGTGGAGAGCATCTGGCGGCATGCCGAAGGGGGCGTGCCCAATGATGCCGCCCGGCTGAAGGAACTCGTTCGCTATGCCACCCTGGCCCCCTCCGGGCACAACACCCAGTGCTGGCGGTTCCGGGTGGCAGACGGCGCCATCGGCATTCTGCCCGATCTCTCGCGGCGCACCCCGGTCGTCGACCCGGACGATCACCACCTCTACGTGTCGCTGGGATGCGCGGCCGAGAACCTGAGTCTGGCCGCCCGGGCGTTCGGCCTGACGGGCGAGGTCACGTTCAGGCCCCAGGGCGACGGGGAACTCCTCGTCACCCTGGAGTCCTGTCGGCCAGAGGCCTCCCCACTCTTCGAGGCCATCCCCGCGCGGCAGTGTACGCGCACCGACTACGACGGCTCATCGCTTGCCGGCGAGGAGCTGCGCCTGCTCGAGGCCGCGGGAACCGGGCGTGGGGTAGCCGTCACCCTGTTGACCGCGCGCGAGGCCCTCGAGATGGTGCTGGAGTATGTCATTAAGGGCAACAGCCTGCAGGTCACCAACCCGGCGTTCCGGCACGAACTCGAGGCCTGGATTCGCTTCGGTGATCGGGAAGCGATCGAGGCCGGGGATGGGCTTTCCGCCCGGGTGATGGGCAGCCCCCCGACCCCCCGCTGGTTGGGACGCTGGCTGTTTCGCGCCCTGTTTCGTGAAAACGCCGAGAATGCCAGGGTGGCCCGCCAGATTCGCAGCTCCGCCGGGATCGCCGTGTTCGTGTCGGAAACCGATGACAGGGCGCACTGGGTGGAAGCCGGGCGCTGCTATCAGCGCTTTGCCTTGCAGGCGACGGTGCTCGACATCCGCAATGCCTTCATCAACCAGCCGGTCGAGGAGGCGGGCGTCCGCCCGGCGTTCGCCGAGGCGTTGGGCCTGAGCGGCGGGCGCCCCGACCTGGTGGTGCGCTTCGGGCGGGGGAAGGCGATGCCGCGCTCGTTGCGACGGCCGACCGAGTCGGTCCTGATCCCGCCAGGCCCGTCATGACGCCGCCTGCGTCAAGGGTCTTGCTGGTACGATTTCCCCCCATCCATCGGAGGCACCATGGAAACGCTGTTGAGTTCACGGACGGAGGTGACGGAGTCCGCACTGGCCGCCATCGCGCACATGCCGACCGCCAGTCTGCCGGTGCTGATGGACGACGACTTCGCCCGGCGGCTGACCGATGCCGACCACATGCGCATCGCGGTGCTGCTGGCGCAGAAGAGTTACGACGAGGGCGGCTGCCCCATCGGTGCGGTGATCATCGACAACGCCACGCGGCGGATTCTCGGCAAGGGGCACAACACCCTGGTGCAGGAGAACCACCCCTACCACCATGGGGAGACCTCCGCCATTCGCGATGCAGGCCGCCTCGATTTCGGCCGCACCACCCTGTTCACCTCCCTGAGCCCCTGCGACATCTGCGCGACGCTGCTCCATATGCGGGGCTTTGCCCGCGTGGTGGTGGGCGACGTCACCAATGCCTCGGGCAACGAGGCCCTGCTGCGCGACAAGGGCATCGAGGTGGATATCCTGGAAGACCCGCGTGGCATCGAGCTGTATGCTCGCTTCCGCGCCGAGCGGCCCGAGCTGGACCTCGAAGACTGGAAAGGCGTGAGGGCCACGCGTGAGCCATGACAGCGGCTCGGGTGGCGTCGGGATGGCGGCCTGCGGTGGCCTTGAGTGCTAGTCTGAAGTGAGAGGCCACGCAAGCACAGGAAAAGGCTGATCGTCGGCGGGATGCGTTGCCTCCCTGGAGGACATGACATGAACACCCCGACACCCGACAGGATCCTGGAAGTGGGCCTGGGTTTCCAGGCCTCGAAGGTACTCCTCAGTGCCATCGAGATGCATCTGTTTACCGAGTTGGCCAGGGCCCCCGGTGACCATATCGACCTGCGTCATCGACTCAGGCTGCACCCTCGCGCGGCGCATGATTTCCTCGATGCCCTGGTCGCCTTGGGTTTTCTCCAGCGGGAGGATGGCATCTACCGGAATACACCCGAAACCGATCTGTTCCTGGATCAAGAGAAGTCATCGTACATTGGCGATACCCTGGAGATGGCCAATCTTCGTCTGTACCCGTTCTGGGCTCATCTGACCGAGGCCCTGCGGACCGGCAAGCCACAGAGCGAGGCCAAGCAGGGGGAAGATCGTTTCGCCGCGCTTTACGCCGACCCGGAGCGCTTGGCGGGCTTCATGCATGCCATGACCGGTATCAGCCATGCCGCCAACCTGGCAATTGCCCATCGGATTTCCTGGGCGGGATACCTCTCCTTCGTCGATGTCGGCACCGCCCAGGGTGACCTGGCGGTACAGATTGCCAAGGCGAACCCTCACCTGTCCGGGATCGGTTTCGACAGGGAACCGGTGGGGCCGATCTTTGCGGACTACGTCGACAAGCACGGCTTGTCGGACCGCTTGCGCTTCGTCGCCGGTAACTTCTTCGACGACGATCTACCGGGAGCGGATGTCGTGCTGATGGGACATGTCTTGCACAACTGGAGCCTGACCCAGAAGCAGATGCTGATTGAGAAAGCCTACGAGGTCCTCCCGGATGGCGGGACCCTGGTGGTCTACGACGCCATCATCGATAATCAGCGCTGCCAGAATGCCTTCGGCCTGCTGATGAGCCTGAACATGCTGATCGAGACCCCGGCCGGGTTCGATTACACCGGGAGGGACGCCCACACCTGGATGAAAGCGGCAGGCTTCCGCGACATCCGTGTCGAGCACCTGGCCGGGCCCGATTCGGTGGTGGTGGCGATCAAGTGACCCACCATGATCTGGCGACCTCGGTCGGTTAGTCTAGGGTCAGCACGATGCCTCTCTCAGCACCATCGATCATCACCACCGAGCAGCCGGTCGGCGTCCTCAGCGATACCCACGGGCTGCTGCGCCCCGAGGCACTGACGATGCTGGAGGGCTGCGGGCTCATCCTGCACCTGGGCGACGTGGGCAGCCGGGACGAGGACGCCGCCATCCTCGAACGGCTGGCCGACCTGGCCCCGGTGGCGGCGGTGCGCGGCAACATCGACACCGCGCCCTGGGCCGAGGCGCTGCCGATGACGCGGAACCTCGCCGTCAACGGCTGGCGCCTGCACCTGGTGCATATCCTGCACGAGTTCGACCCGGCGACGCCCTGCGATGCCGTGCTCCACGGCCACTCCCACAAGCCGCGAAACGAGTGGCAGGATGGCCGGCTGCTGTTCAACCCCGGCGCGGCCGGCAAGCGCCGCTTTCGTTTGCCCATCACCTTGGGCAAGCTCTGGCCCGACGACCAGCGCCTGCGCGGCGCCATCCTGCATCTGCCGCTGTGAGACCCCTGGATCCGCCGGGCGATGGATCACTTGAAGCGGGAACGGGCAGACTTTGGGCGCTTCCTGCTGACGCCTGACGCGCTTGGGCAGCAACGTCGGGCGTTCCAACTCGCGGCGCAGGGTGTCGAGGTCATCGGCGAAAAGCGAGCCGCCGATCAGGGGCCCGCTTCGAAGTAAGGGCCGATGGCCTCGTTCTCATTCATCTACTTCACGTTCCTGCAGGTCGGCCGCGGCGGCATTGGCTTCTTCGCGAGTCTTGTGCACCGACACGATGTCATTCCGATGCAGGTCCACGACTTCCCAATCCTGCGGGTGGGACTTGTCCGGATGCGTGTAGACGGCGCGTACTTCATATCGCTGTTCCATGGCACCCTCCTGACGTTGGATGGGTACCTACAGTTTAGCGCTACGACCCTATCAAAGGGCGCGCCAATCGGCAGCGCCTCGCTCGTTCAGTAACCACGCCCCCAGCCCGGCGACGGTGAGTCCCAGGCTGGCGATCGATGATGTGGGCCCCTGGCCTGCCTGACGAGGCCCCCTGGGAGCTTTCCGTGTCCGATCAGGAGGGAGTCCTTGGGTAGTACTCCACGTTCTCGGTAAATCGGCCTCTGCACTTCCGCTTTGCCCTCCAGCAGGCAGCCTGGCTCGAGCCAACGACTCTCCGAGGAAAGCGGCATGGTCCACAACGCGTGAACCGTGAACATAGGACGCCTATGTGTGCCGTCGTACAGATGGTCGGGATGTAATTACCCATAATGAATACATCTGACAAGAAGGCGGAAGCGCCCCATGTCGACCCTTTCAACGAGAAAGCGCTGCTCGACAAGGATCACTCCCCCTTCCTGGCCAGAACCATTCCCAATCACAACTAGCGCACTGGCTAGCCCGCCGGAAATTCCTCAATCACCAACATCGTGAAGAAAACCGCGCTGGCACCGTTGATTTCAGACAACCGTCATCATGCCCTGGCAGTGCTGATTCAGGAGAACCGATATGAAACATCGCATGCGCCTTTTCAGGAAGCCCGCGGTAATGTTGGCCTCGCTGTCATTGTTGAGCCCGGGCTTTGCTCAGACGACTCCGCCGTCGGCTACCGACACAGAGATCATTACACTCACTCAACTGACTGAATCTGCTGATAAAACAGAGGAAGAGCTCCTGGCCGAGCAGGAGGCCATCGAGCAGGCCGAGGCCGACGCCCTCACCGAGCAGCAGGCCACCGAGCAGGCCGAGGCCGACGCCCTCGCCGAGCAGCAGGCCATCGACCAGGCCGAAGCCGACGCCCTCGCCGAGCAGCAGGCCATCGACCAGGCCGAAGCCGACGCCCTCGCCGAGCAGCAGGCCATCGAGCAAGCCGAAGCCGACGCCCTCGCCGAGCAGCAGGCCATCGAGCAAGCCGAAGCCGACGCCCTCGCCGAGCAGCAGGCCATCGACCAGGCCGAGGCCGACGCCCTCGCCGAGCAGCAGGCCACCGAGCAGGCCGAGGCCGACGCCCTCGCCGAGCAGCAGGCCATCGAGCAGGCCGAGGCCGATGCCCTCGCCGAGCAGCAGGCCATCGAGCAGGCCGAGGCCGACGCCCTGGCCGAGCAGCAGGCCATCGACCAGGCCGAGGCCGACGCCCTCGCCGAGCAGCAGGCCACCGAGCAGGCCGAAGCCGACGCCCTCGCCGAGCAGCAGGCCATCGACCAGGCCGAGGCCGACGCCCTCGCCGAGCAGCAGGCCATCGAGCAGGCCGAGGCTGATGCCCTGGCCGAGCAGCAGGCCATCGACCAGGCCGAGGCCGACGCCCTCGCCGAGCAGCAGGCCATCGAGCAGGCCGAAGTCGACGCCCTCGCCGAGCAGCAGGCCACCGAGCAGGCCGAGGCAGACGCCCTCGCCGAGCAGCAGGCCACCGAGCTGGCCGAAGCCGACGCCCTCGCCGAGCAGGAAGCCGCTGAGCAGGCCGAGGCCGACGCCCTCGCCGAGCAGCAGGCCACCGAGCAGGCCGAAGCTGACGCCCTGGCTGAGCAGGAAGCCGCTGAGCAGGCCGAGGCAAACACCGTCGCCGAGCAGGAAGCCATCGATCAGGCCGAGGCAGACGCCCTCGCCGAGCAGGAGGCCAGCGACAAGGCTGACGCGGAGGCCCTGGCCGAGGCCGAAGCAGACGCCCTGGCCGCTGTCGCCGCCCTTGAGACCCAGGAAGCCAGCACGACATCCGAAACGGTCGTGACCTCGGATACCACGCGTACCAGCGACCAGGAAGCCAAGGCCACGACGGCGTCAGAAGCAGATGATGACGACAACCAGATATGGAAATACTTGGGAGCCGCCGCGGTAGGTGCCGTCGCCGGCGCCTTGATCCCCCAACTCGGTGGACGGGTCGTCGAGAATCAAGGCGACCGTATGATCGTTGAGCGCGACGGCGAGTTGCATGTGCGCAAGGACGAGAATCTCCTGTTGCGTCGTCCTGGGGTAACCGAGACGACCGAATCCTTTGCCGATGGCATCACCCGCTCCACCGTCACTCGCGAGGATGGCAGCCGTATCGTGACCATTCGTGATTCCGGTGGCTTCGTTCTCAAGCGCACTCGCTATCTGCCCGATGACACCGCTATCGTGCTGATCGATGAAACGCGCAAGGTCGATAGCTGGGTGTCTTCCGTCGACCTTGAGGAATCCCTGCCTCCCCTGCGCCACGACCTGCCGGAAAATCGCTACGTGGTCGATTACCGCCGTGCAGATGAGGACATCCTGCGCCAGGCACTGCTAGCACCACCGGTACAGGAGTTCGATCGAGTCTTCACGCTCCGCCAGGTACGCGAAAGCTCTCGAGTCCGAGCCATCATGCCGCGTATCGATCTCGACGTTATCCAGTTCGCTACCGGCTCGTCGGCCATTCAGCCCTCCGAGGCCGAAGCGCTGCGTCTGATCGGGAACACCATGGCCGACATCATCGAGCAGCACCCGAATGAGATTTTCCTGGTCGAAGGCCATACCGATGCCGTTGGATCGGACTTGATGAACCTCGGGCTGTCCGACCGGCGAGCGGAAGCCGTCGCCCTGGCACTGACCGAATACTTCGCCATTCCCCCGGAAAACCTGATCGTACAGGGCTATGGTGAGCGCTATCTGAAACTGGATACGCAGGGACCCAGCCAGGAAAACCGACGCGCCAGCGTCCGGCGAATCACCCCGTTGATTGATGCAAGGCTGGCCAGTCTCTGAGAAGCCAGGCCTGTAGCCAAGGCACCGGAAAGGCCGACAGGCAATGTGTCTGTCGGCTTTTTCGATAGGAGTTCTTGGAAGCCATCGGGCCGTCGGATAGAGGCTGAGCTCAAGGGACGTTCCCACCGGGAGCACCTCGCTCGTTCAGTAACCACGCCCCCAGTCCGGCGACAGCGAGGCCCGGTCACTGATGGCTGCTGATCTGGGGCTGCTTGATGACAAGCTGCTCAGCCACTTCGCCATCACTCGCCTCGACGAGATGCGCGATATCGAGTGGGAGCATCGCGGGGCATGAACCTCGGATCGGATCTTCGGCGTGGTGGTGGCCTGCTTAATGCAGTTTGATGTCCATGACCATGGCGGCCTGGCGCTTGGCGGTCCAGCGTTTGACGGTGGATTCATTGTTCATTTCGTCCTGTTGATCGCTGCACTATAGCCTGTGCCGCTGTGGAGGGGGCACGGCAGACGCCCCCAGATGGGGGCATCGTAGGTTGGCGCAAGGCTTAGTATCAGGCCGCGCCCGCAAGCCCCAGGGCGCGATGTTCCTGGCGCAGGCTCTTGACCAGGCCCACGCACATCACCACCAGGACCAGGGAGAAAGGCAGGCCGGTGGCCACGGCGCCGGCCTGGAGGGCGCCGAGTGCGGCGTCGCCGCCGCCGTAGAGCAGGATCCCGGCGATTACCCCCTCCAGTGTGGCCCAGAAGACCCGTTGGCCGCGCGGGGCATCGGTCTTGCCACCGGCCGTGATGCTGTCGATCACCAGCGAGCCGGAATCCGAGGAGGTGACGAAGAAGATCAGCACCAGCAGGATCGCCAGGCTGGAGGTCAGGGTCGTCAGCGGCAGTTGCTCGAGCATCTGGAACATGGCCAGGGAGACGTCGCTGATGCCATTGGCGAGTTCGCCGACCCCGGCCGCGGACTGGGCGAGGGCGGTGCCGCCGAAGGCGCTCATCCAGACGATGGTGACCAGGGTTGGTACCAGCAGCACGGCGGTCAGGAACTCGCGAACCGTGCGACCTCGCGAGACCCGGGCGATGAACATGCCGACGAAGGGCGACCAGGAGATCCACCAGGCCCAGTAGAACACCGTCCAGCCGTGGTACCAGGTGGTGTCGTCGCGGCCGACCCAGCTGGAGAGCGGCACGAGCCCCTTCCGGGGTGCCGGCGGCGGCGTTGAGCGGTGTGCCGTACCAGTCGGTGTAGTAGGCCACGGGCTCGGCCACGCTCCAGAACATCAGGCCGATGCCCATGCCGGCGGCAAACAGCATGCTGAACCAGGAGACCAGCGAGTGCTCCGGCCGGGCGTTCTGGCCGCCCAGCCGGATGCGCCCCAGTGGCAGCACGATCAGCACCAGGCACAGCACCACGAAGAGGTTGCCGACGATCATGAACAGCCAGTCGAAGTGCTCGATGGACCAGCCCCGGGCAGCCGTCAACTGGGTATTGGCGGCATCAGGGTAGACCAGGGCATAGAGGATGAAGGCGATTATCGCCAGGGCGGAGAGGGGAAAGACGGGGTTGTGGAAGTCCAGGCCCAGCACCTGGGTGTTGCCATGGCCCGGGGCCATGGTGGGGTCGTCGTTGTGGTTCATGCGAGGTCCTCTGTTGTTGTTGTTGTCGCGTCGCCTTTGGGGCGATGCCGGACATTCCTGGCGTGTGTGGGGGAGAGCTGAAGGTCAGGCAAGCTGACGCCTTGCGGCACGTGTCGTATTCAACAGCAGGCAGGCGATCGTCATTGGACCCACGCCACCGGGTACCGGCGTGATTGCGCCAGCGACGCGGGCAACCGATTCGAAATCCACGTCACCCACGAGCTTTCGCTTGCCATCGACATCAATGGCGTTGATGCCGACATCGATGACCGTTGCACCCGGCTTGATCCAGTCAGCGTTGATGAATGCCGCCCGGCCGACCGCCGCTACCACGATATCGGCATCGCGGCACAGTGCTTCGATGTTCCTCGTTCGTGAATGGGCAATGGTGACCGTACAGTTTGCCTGCAAGAGCAGTGCCGCCATCGGCTTTCCCACGATATTGGAGCGCCCCACCACCACGACTCTCTTGCCACTAAGGTCCGGATGGATCTGGCGCAGCATGATCATGCAGCCTTGTGGCGTGCACGGCACAAGTGATGGACGCCCGGAAGCAAGTGCCCCGACGTTCAGTGGGTGAAAGCCATCAACATCCTTGGCCGGATGGATGGACGCTATCACCACATCCTCGTCGAGATGTGACGGTAGTGGCAGTTGCACCAGAATGCCGTGCACCTCAGGATCATTGTTCAGTTGATCGATCAGCTCATCCAGGGTGTCCTGGGAGGTTTCGGCATCGAGGCGGTGCTCGATAGAACCCATTCCCGCCTCTGTCGCCCGCTTCACCTTGTTTCTCACATACACCTGGCTAGCGGGATCCTCCCCCACAAGCACGACAGCCAGTGTCGGCACCATGTCATGTTCGCCCTTGAGTAGCGCGACTTCAGAGGCGACTTCCTGCAAGACCTGGTCCGAGAGCTGTTTTCCGTCTATTAAATGAGTCATCATGCCCTCTGCTTCTATTTGAAAATGACGGTCTTGTTGCCCGAAAGGAACACACGGCTCTCGGTATGCAGCTTGACGGCGCTTGCCAGTGCCTTCGTTTCGGTATCGCGGCCAAGGGCAACGAGTTCTTCCGGGTAGTAGGCATGATTGACGGGGAGCACGGACTGTTCGATGATCGGGCCTTCATCCAGATCTGCGGTCACGTAGTGCGCAGTGGCACCGATCAGCTTGACGCCACGCTCGAATGCCTGGTGATAGGGCTTGGCACCCTTGAATCCGGGCAGGAAGGAGTGGTGGATATTGATGGCCCGTCCGTGCAGCTGCTTGCATAGGCTATCAGACAGGACTTGCATGTAACGCGCCAGTACCACCAGCTCGGTTCCTGTTGCGTTGATGATATTGAGTAGCTCTGCTTCCTGTTCCAGTTTGGTTTCTGCTGTCACTGGCAGGTGGACAAAGCGAAAGCCTTCACGCTCGACAAGCGGTTGAAGATCCAGGTGGTTGGATACGACCGCGGTAATATCGATGTTCAGTTCGCCCTTGTGATAGCGATAAAGAAGGTCGACCAGGCAATGGTCAAACTTGGATACCATGATCATGACTTTGGTCGGGTGGCTGACCTCATGCATCGCCCAGGCTATGCCGTGCTTGTCTGCCAGGGCATTGAATCCAGTGCGGATGTCTTCGAAGGTGTAGCGGGAATCCGGGGTGATGTTGAATAGCGTCCGCAAGAAGAACTGACCGCTGATCTTGTCATCGAATTGGGATAGTTCTGCGATATAGCCGCCGCGCTCTGTGATATAGGATGCGATTCCGGCAACGATTCCAGGCGCAGTCCTGCAGCTGACAGTGAGGATGTATTGGTTGGAGTAGTCCGTGACGTGTCTCATGGCAGAAAACCTTTATATATTGATGTTTGTTGGTTGATTCGCTGACAGCAACTTGATGTCTTTGAAATTCTTTATTCAGGCATCAGGATGGATTGCCTGGCGGGTTGTTCATTATTGCGATCAAGGTTCATGTCATTAAAAGCTCACTTCGAAGCCTTGTTAGGGTCTTCTGCCAGGTTCGACGCGTTACGTGCGACACGCAGCCAGGATGAGCTTCCCTTCTGACGATGATCAACTGGCAGTTGCACCACCTGGATCTTGTCACCGCCTTTCATCTTCTGACTTCCATCCCAGGCTTCGACCCAGACACATCGCATCTCCGGACTGACCTCACAGTTGCCGTTGGCGCGTACCCCGCCACAAGGACCGTTGCGCAAGGACTTAGGGCAGTTCATGGGGCAGGACATTCCGGTAGAGCTGAGGATGCACTGACCACACATCTTGCAGTCGAACAGTAATCCCTTGCTGATCTTTTCCAGCTTGCTTACCGGCTTTTCTGCGCGCTGGTAGCCAACTGAATTCCAAAGCGGCTGCAACTTGACGACTACCGGTTCGAATATTCGGTATACACCCTCAAGGAATCTTGCGTGCCGCACGGCCCAAAGACGAATGGAATACATGTGTCTCTCCTTTAACGGCAACGCCACTGTGAAGCTGATCAAGGATCCCTGGATCCCTGGATCCCTGGATCCGTGAGACGCCTGCTTGATCCTTTATAACCAACAAGAAACTTCTCGCCTTGCCAGGTAAATACTTTCCTGGCGAAGAGGTTGGTATTACAAGGTTTCATGGCACTCACGGATGCAGGGGCTTTTCAAGTCAACCGCTAGACCGGCTTTTCAAGCGGATGTGGCGATCTTCTTCTTGGGGTCGAAGAAGGGCTTTTCGACCACAACGGCCTGCACGGGTCCGGAGGCGGTTGGAATTTCCAGTTCAGTCCCGAGGGCGGCATGTTCAGCGGCCACCATGGCCAGCGCAATGTTCTGCTCAAGGCGCGGGGAGTAGACCGCAGACGTCACCTTTCCGACGGTCTCGCCATCCTTGCTGAGTGGCCAGTACCTGGTGTTGGGTCTCTTGAGGGGCGCCATATCGATACGCAGCCCGACCTGCTTGCGACTCACGCCATTGTCACGGATGCGCTGCAACGCGGCCTTGCCGATAAACTCCGCCTCCATGTCCGGGTTTACCAGGCGGTCCATCCCGAGTTCGTAAGGATTGGTGGTGCTGTCCGCGTCAGCGTGATAGGAGAGCATCCCACCTTCGATGCGGCGAATCGTGGAGGTATGACCAGGCTTCAGCCCAAAGGGCGCACCTGCGGCCATGATCTTTTCCCAGAGTTCGTCCCCTCGCGTGCCGTCACGCAGGTAAAGTTCATAGCCCAGTTCACTCGACCAGCCGGTGCGCGAGACAATCAGCGGGATGCCATCAAGCTCGATCTCGCGCAACCAGTAGTAGCGCAGGTCCATGATGCTCTCGCCAAAGAGCTTCTTCATCACCTCGCCGGAGTTCGGGCCCTGTAATTGCAGGGGAGAAACATCGGGTTCGCGGATGCTGACATCCAGCCCGGCATGAACCGCAACACCCTGCGCCCACAACAGGATGTCGCTGTCAGCCAGAGAGATCCAGAAGTGATTCTCTGCCAGCCGTAGCAGGATCGGGTCGTTCAGAATGCCACCGTCCGCATTGGTGATGAGTATATACTTGCACTGACCGACAGCCATCTCCGACAGATCGCGCGGGGTCAGGCTCTGCACGAATTTCGCCGCATCTGGCCCCGTGATTTCTACCTGCCGCTCGCCGGCAACATCGCAAAGAATCGCCTCGTTCACGAGGTTCCAGAAATTCTGTTCCGGATCCCCGAAGTCACGCGGGATATACATGTGGTTGTATACGGAAAAACCCTTTGCCCCCCAGCGGACCGTGGCGTCAAAGTAGGGAGACTTTCGGATCTGTGTTCCGAACCCGAAGTCATCTGCGTTTTCTATGTTGGCTGACGTAAGATTTGTCATTGTAGTTACCTTTTGTGATGTAAGGTTCAATGGGCAGCGCGAACTGGCTGATTCGACACAGCTCACTATAGGCTCACATGGCACTGTCAAGCGGCCTAAAATCACGGCGAATCAGAACTGAACAGACCAGTTTTACAAGGAGGGCAGTCCATTTGGTCCGGTGTATCCGCACCAGGCCCCTTCGTCGCTGGGCGTGGGGTTTACCCCCTGCCCCCAGCTGTCGGGCGATCCGTCGTTGGCTCATCCCGAAGTCAAGGCAGGGGAGAGTCTGATACCGTTGGGGCTGGGGCAGCTGGCGGTATTCCGGGCTCTGCTTCACCTTCGTCGCAGAGCCGAGCAGGGACGGCGCTGGGGCTCCCGCCCTTGCCTGCTGCGCGAGGGTTGGGCGGTCAATCCATGAAACCAGGATGAGAGGGATGCATGGTGATCAAGGGAAAGCGTGATATCGAGCATCAACGGGGAGGCATCCCGCGCCAGGGGGAGCGTCTGGCACCGGCTTGGGCCGGAAGCGTCGATACCTGTCTTGCGGAGGCACCATGAAGACGCTATCGAGCACAGGGTTTGCGATCTTTGGCGCAGCGCTGGTCGCGATCAGTTACGGGCTCGCGCGCTTCGCTTTCGGGCTTTTCGTGCCCCCTATTCGGGACGAGCTGGGACTCACGCCGTACGTGATCGGCATCATCGGCGCGCTGCCGCTCATCAGTTTCCTGCTGGCCACGGCGATCGCCCCGTTAATCACCGCTTATCTCGGGGCCCGCAACACGGCGATGCTCTCCGGGACGTTCGGCGTCGGCGGCCTGGCGCTGATCAGCCAGGCCACCGACGCGCTGATGCTGGGCGTGGGGGTGTTCGCCTGCGGCATCTGCACCGGCCTGATGATGCCGGCGCTCACGGCCGCCATGCAGGCGCTGGTGAAACGCTCGATGCACGGCCGCGTCAGCTCGGTCATGAACGCGGGGACCAGCATCGGCGTGATCGTGGCCGTGCCGACGGTGCTGTTCCTGGCCGGCGCCTGGCGTTTCGCCTACCTCTCCTTTGCCGTCCTGGCCGGTATCGGCGTCATTGCCGCGTGGCTCTTCCTGCCCTCGGTATCGCGGATCACGCCGGCGAACGCCGCGCCGCCGCCCCCGATCAGTGAACTGCCCTGGTCACGCCTTGTCAGGCTCTCGCTGTTTGCCTTCCTGATGGGCTTCATCTCCTCCGCGTACTGGATCTTCGCGCCTGACCTGGTGGTCACCCTCGGCGGCCTGCCGCCCGGCGCCACCGGATGGCTCTGGCTCTCGGTGGGCATCGCCGGCCTCGGCGGGGCGGTGGTGGCCGACCTGGCCGATCGCAACAACCCACCCATCACGCAGGCCCTGATGCTGATGATGCTGGCCGCGAGCCTGGCACTGCTTGCCGCCAGCCCCGGTCAGTCATGGCTGGCGGCCTTCTCTGCACTGGTCTTCGGCCTGGCCTACATGAGCCTGACGGGGCTCTACCTCATGACCGGCATCCGCCTGTTGCCGGGCCGACTGTCGGTGGGGCCGGTACTGCCCTTCATGGCGGTATCGCTGGGGCAGGCGTCGGGTTCGCCTGTCGTCGGCGGGCTGGTGGACTCCTTCGGCTACGCCGATGCCTTTGCCATGTTCGCCGCGCTCGGCATCCTGGTGGCGATCCTGTCGCCCTTCTACCCGGGCCACATCGCCCAGGCCGAGGAGGACGAGGAGGACTCCGGCCTCCAGGCGGCGTACGATCACCAGCTCCAGAACGAGGAGGGCGAGCCACTGGAGCCTGTTGTGGATGAATCTGACAAGCCCGCCGTCAATCCATGATGGCGGGCCGGGGGTATCCGGCCACCGGAGTAGTTCCCCAGGTATACCTGGGCGGTGACCGATATCCGGCTCATGTCCGTGGTCGATCACACAGCGTCTCGGCGACCGCTCGGACCTCGTATCGGCGATCTGCCAGAGGTCGGTCCCCGTAGGGGCGTAGTGCCGAACGGATATCGGAGCCTGTTGCCGAACTCCTGCGCTTCCGATTCAATTTTCTGATTCAGCCATCAAGCAGGAAAGTTTGGGGTGAGCCGATTTGATGTCTCGGGTTGCGATGTAGGTCATGTAGCGTTCGATCCCCAACTCCTCTGAAAGAAGCTTATCCATTACCTGCTGAAAGGCGGAAAGGCTTGGGGCGACGACTTTCAAGACGTAGTCCATGCCGCCACCCGTCGCTATGCATTCGACGATCTCGTCCACCTGGCGGATATAGGCCTCGAAGCGCTCGAAAGCCGATTTTTGATGCCCCTTCAGCGAAACGGTCACGATGACTTTCGAGACATCCACGATCTTTTCCAGCGAGATGTCCGCATGATACCCACGTATCAGGCCAGCTTCCTTCAATCGGTTGAAACGAATCCAGCACGGCGTCGGGGAAAGATTGACCAGCTCTGACAGTCTGGCCTTGCTGAGCTGCCCGTGCTGCTGCACGGCGGACAGGATGCGCATGTCGGCAGCATCAAGAGTAACTTTCCTCATGTGCTCTCAGCCTCTGTTTGATTGCCGCAGGCGGGGCCGTCGTCGTTTCATGTGGATCTGGCCTGAGTTCACAGTCTAGATCGTCGCGATGACATTGGCCCCGTTACGGAAGACACATGGACTGATCGAGATGCTGCGTATTCCACGCCACCATGAATGAGCCGGGTCAATGGCTCATGCTTTCGGCGGCGTAGCGCCTGCACTTGTCCCGAGCGTTGATCAAGACGTCGCGCAACAGCTCTTCGGCGCTGGGATGGTAGACCGGCATCGCCAGGACCTGCTCTGCCGTCATGCCGTGCGTGATGGCCAGGGCAAGCAGGTGCGCCAGGTGTTCCGCCTTGTACCCAAGCAGCTCGGCGCCCAGTATCACACCGGTTTTCGCGTCCAGGTAGACCTGGATGCGCCCTTCGACCTTGTTCCAGACCACATGGCGAGGACTGGTAAACGGCAGGTCGCCAATGACGATCTCCTGGCCCTCGAGTTGTCGGAAGCCCTGGCCGATGGTGGCGATCTGCGGATCGGTGAAGGCCACCATCAGCGGCGGTCTACGCTGTGCAGGCACCGGGTTCGGGTAGTTCAAGGCATTATCGGCGGCGATACGCCCCTCATCGAAGGCTTCGTGCCACAACGGCAGGTGGTCGGTCACGTCTCCGGCGATAAAGATAGGAAGGTCCGAGCAGCGCATCGTCTTCGGGTTGAATGTCACTGCGCCCGCTTCGGTGACTTCCACGCCCGTATGCTCCATGCCCAACCGGTCCACGTTGGGGATCCTCCCCGTGGCCACCAGTACCTTGTCGAACACCTTGGTGATCCGCTGTCCGTTCGCTTGCTCGTACTCGAGCCAGGCGCCTTCCGCGTCCTCCCGGGTGCTCACCACCTGGCCGACGGGGTAGATATCCAGTTCGGTGCCGAGCAGCTCGAGCGCTTGCTGCTGCATGGCCGGATGGGTGAGGGCGTTGATCCTTCCGGAGCGGCCGTAGATGGTCGTCTCGACGCCCAGTCGATGGAGTGCCTGCCCCAGTTCCAGCGCAATCACGCCCGTACCGATCACGGCGATCGAGCGGGGCAGGTCCTCCAGCTCGAAGACCGTATCGCTGGTGAGCACGCGGGCCATGACGGGCTCGAACACCTTGCCGACCGCGGGCCTGGAGCCGCAGGCGAGGATGAACTTCTTCGCAGTGACCTCGACCGATTCACCCACCCTGAGGCGACTCGGTCCGATAAACCGGGCGCGCCCCTCAAGCTTGTGGTGGGCCGGAATCTTGTCGACGTAGCGGAGATTGTTGGCGACGAAGCGATTATCTCTCTCCCGGCGCAACCGTTCGAAGACCTTGCGGCCATCCACGCGACCCGTCGCTGTCACCCCGAAAAACTCGCTGGTGTTCAAGTGGTGCGCGTAATCGGCAGCGGTGATCATCAGCTTGCTGGGCATGCAGCCGACTCGTGCACAGGTGGTGCCGTAGGGACCGTCCTGGATCATCACCAGGCTGTCGGTCTTGCGGCTGATCCTCGAGTAGGCGCCCAGCCCGGCGGTGCCGGCGCCGATGATCGCGTATTCAACATTCATGGTCTTCATGGCAGGTTCGCTCATCTGGCGCCTCATCGTACAAGCTGTCTTATTGTTCAAGGCGTAACTGGTGGTTGAGGGGGGCGAGATCGACTTCAGCCCCGGCTGAATGACCCAAGGCAGGCTATCCGCGGCCTTTCAGGCGGTAAAGCGAGAGATTCTCACTGTTTGGGTTATTTTTGCTAACCCATGGGTGGTGGGCTGGAGGGTCGGGTCCGCCCTTGGTGCGGAATGATGGCGCACCTGGATCCCCTCTTCAGGGCTTGCAAGGCCTCACATTAGCAAGGCTAATCCAACTGCTTAGGAATCGTCGCTTTCCGAGCGTTTCCTGGATCGCATAGGATTCGCAGAGATTCGCAGACAGGGAACCTAACCATGTCAGTCCATCAGTCCGCCATCCGTTGGCAGCGAAACCCACACGAAGCCGATGTCAGTACGTACTCGCGCAACCATCAGGTTACATTGAATGGTGGCCAGCAGGTCAATGCTTCCGCTTCGGTCGAATTCAAGGGTGATTCAAGCTGCACCGACCCGGAACAAATGTTGATCAGCGCGGTGTCCAGCTGTCATATGTTGTTTTTCCTGGCCATCGCCGATTTTCAGGGGTATCAGGTAGAATCCTATGAGGACGATCCGGTTGGCTATCTGGAGCGCAACGATAAAAAGGGGATGGAGGTGACGCGTATCGAATTGTCACCGCGCATCACCTTCGGCGGCGATAACATGCCTGACCAGAAAGCGATATCCAGAATCCACGCCGGCGCCCATCGTAACTGTTTTATCCGTAACTCGATCACCGCCGAAGTGACGATCAATCATAGTTAATCAGCCATTCCTGGCGGGAGTCATATATGAATAACAGCCAAGCTTCGGAAAGTATCCTGCTCAGAGAGGATAAGGACGGGGCTGTCTATCTCACGTTGAATCGGCCGGACAAGTTCAACACCCTTTCCGAGGCGATGCTGACCGCGTTGCAGGGGGAGTTGGACGCGATCGCCGTCGACCCTGCCGTTCGCTGTGTGGTGATCGGTGCCGAGGGACGGGGGTTTTGCGCCGGTCACGACCTGCGGGAGATGCGTGCCAACCCTGATCAATCCTATTACCAGGCGCTGTTTCGTCGCTGCAGCCGAGTGATGCAGAGTATCGTCGCGCTGCCGGTGCCGGTCATCGCCAACGTCCAGGGCATGGCCACGGCGGCGGGGTGCCAGCTGGTGGCCAGCTGCGACCTGGCCATCGCCGCCCGGTCGGCCAGCTTCGCGGTATCGGGCATCAACGTGGGCCTGTTCTGCTCGACCCCCGCCGTGGCGCTGTCACGCAACATAGCCCCCAAGCGGGCGTTCGACATGCTGGTATCAGGCCACTTCATCGATGCGGAGACGGCACTGGAGTGGGGGCTGTTGAGTGGCGTCACCGATGATGCCGACCTGGACGCTGCCGTTGACGACAAGGTGGCACAGATCCTGAGCAAGAGCCCTGCAGCGGTGCGCTTTGGAAAGTCCATGTTCCACCACCAGCGTCAGATGGCCCTGGAAGACGCCTACGACTTTGCCGGCGATGTGATGGCGGAGAACATGTTGAGCCCTGACGCAGGCGAGGGGATCGATGCCTTTCTCGCCAAGCGTAAACCCGTCTGGGAGCAGCCAGGCCGCTAGCGCCGCTGTATGCCAGAAAACCCTGATGCCGATCAGGCCGCGAATTCGAGAGTGGCATGGCCGGTGAAACGCCGTTTCATGAACCCTCCCTTACAATAACAGGGGTTACACCATGAGTGATATCTGCCAGTTCAATGATGCTCTCGAGAAAACGGCGGCGAATCATGTACCGCTGTCCCCCTTGAGCTTCATCAAGCGGGCTGCTGCCGTTTATCCTGACAGGACAGCGCTGATCTACAACGAGACGCGTTATAGCTGGCAGCAGACCTATGACCGCTGTTGTCGACTGGCATCCCTGTTGAAACAGTTCGGCATCGAAAGGGGCGATACGGTGGCCGTCATGTTGCCGAATGTCCCGGCCATGTATGAAGCCCACTTCGGGGTTCCCATGGTGGGCGCGGTGTTGAATGCGATCAACATTCGCCTGGATCCTGAGGCGGTGGCCTTTATCCTCGAACATAGCCGCTCGCGCCTGCTGCTCGTTGACCCCGAATACGTGGACGTGGTCGAGAAGGCCCTGGCCCGCCTGGAAGGGCCGGCGCCCAGGGTGATCAACGTGTCTGACCCGAGTCAAGGCGAAGAGCGCCTGATCGGCGACCTGGAGTACGAGGCGCTGCTGGCCGAGCAGCCGGCGCGGGACGACTGGCCGCTGCCGGACGACGAGTGGGATGCGATAGCCTTGGGGTACACCTCCGGTACCACCGGCAATCCCAAGGGGGTCGTCACCCATCATCGGGGCGCCTACCTGAATGCGGTCAGCAACGTGCTCTCCTGGACCCTGCCCTCCAGCGTGGTCTACCTGTGGACCCTGCCGATGTTTCACTGCAACGGTTGGTGCTTCCCTTGGACGCTGGCGGCGATCGGCGGGACCAGCGTCTGCCTGCGCCGGGTCGACCCTCAGGAGATCCTGCGCCTGATCAGGCAGCATCGGGTCAGCCACTACTGCGGTGCGCCCATCGTCCACTCGATGATCGCCGATGCTGCCGGTGCCGAGCAGGAAGCGATCGACCACAAGGTGTCGGGGCTGATCGCCGGTGCGGCACCGCCGGCGTCGGTGCTGGAGCGGATGGAGAAGCTCGGTGTCGAGCTCACCCACGTCTACGGGCTCACCGAGACCTATGGCCCCGCCTCGGTGTGCGCCAAGCAGGATGGCTGGGACCAGCGCCCCCTGGAGGAGCGGGTCCGGCTCAATGGACGTCAGGGGGTCACCTATCCCCTGCAGGAGGGTATCGCGGTACTCGACCCGGCCACGATGGAGCCGGTCCCCGCCGACGGCGAGACGGTGGGCGAGATCATGTTCCGGGGCAATATCGTCATGAAGGGGTATCTGCGTAACGAGGCCGCGACCAGCGAAGCCTTCGCCGGCGGCTGGTTTCACTCCGGTGACCTGGGTGTGGTGGAATCGGATGGCTACATCAAGATTCGCGACCGACTGAAGGACGTGATCATCTCGGGCGGGGAAAACATCTCCTCGATGGAGGTGGAGGAGATCATCCAGCGGCATGAAGAGGTCGAACTCGCGGCGGTCGTGGCGATGGCGGATGCCAAGTGGGGCGAAGTCCCCGCGGCCTTCGTCCAGTTGCGCCCCGGTAGCGTGCTCAGCGAAGACGCGTTGATCAGCTTCTGCAAGGAGAATATCAGTCGCTTCAAGGCTCCCAAGAAGTTGATCTTCGGGCCGTTGCCGACCACCCCCACGGGGAAAATCCAGAAGTTCCTGTTGCGCAAGCAGCTTGAGACCAGCCTTTCCGCCTGAGTCGCGGGACGGTACCTCCTCATCAACCGCCAGCAGAGAGACAACAAAATGAAGTTCGATGACGAGCCCGTTCCGGGCTACTCACTGCCGATCCTGCCCGGCCATGTCTCCCCCGGGCGACTGGAGCGGGTGCTGCGGGCGGGCAAGTTCGCCATCACCAGCGAGATCGACCCGCCGGACTCTGCCGACCCGGCAGAGGTACTCAAGCGGGCGGCAATCTTCGATGGCTATGTCGATGCCATCAACGCGACGGATGGCTCCGGCGCCAACTGCCATATGTCCAGCGTCGGGGTCTGCTCGCTGCTGACCCGGGTCGGCTATGCCACCATCCTGCAGATATCGTGCCGCGACCGTAACCGCATCGCCATGCAGGGCGAGATCCTCGGTGGGGCGGCCATGGGCGCCTGTAACCTGCTGTGTCTGACCGGTGACGGTGTACAGGCCGGTGACCATCCCCAGGCCAAGCCGGTATTCGATCTCGACTCCATGTCGCTGCTGCAGATCGCCCGCAACATGCGCGACGAGCACCGCTTCGAGAGCGGGCGGCGCATCGAGACGCCCCCACGGATCTTTCTCGGTGCGGCCGAGAATCCCTTCGTGCCACCACTGGACTGGCGACCGCATCGCCTGGCCAAGAAGGTGGCGGCCGGTGCCCAGTTCATCCAGACTCAGTACTGCTTCGATATCGAGCGGTTGCGCGACTTCATGCTCAAGGTGAACGACCTCGGTCTGCTGGAAGGTCCCGACCGCGTCTTCATCCTGCCCGGGATCGGACCCCTGGCTTCGGCACGCAGCGCCCGCTGGATCCGCGAAAATGTCCCCGGGGTGCATATCCCTGACGCGGTGATCACTCGGCTCGAGGGGGCCGAGAACCAGAAGGAGGAAGGCAAGCGACTTTGCATGGACCTGCTTCACGAGATCCGCGAGATTCCGGGAGTCAGCGGCGCGCACATCATGGCCTACCGCCAGGAGCACAGTGTGGCGGAGATCATCGAGACCACGGGGGTGCTCGACGGCCGCGTGCCCTGGTACCCGGGGCGCGATGACCCGAAAGCGCTCAACCCCGAATCCCCAGATGCCATGCTGCTCTAGCACGATGAACCTCGATACCGGTACCGGGACGGTGCCTGACTACCGCCTCTACTATTCGCCGGACAGCGCCAACCTGGCCGTGCGCATGGTGCTCGAGAGCGAAGGCATCCCTTATCGAGAGGTGCGGATCGACCGGGCCGCTGGTGGACTGGATGACCCGGCCTTCCGTCGGCTCAACCCCCAGGGCCTGTTGCCGGTACTGGTGGATGAGCGCCATGGAACGGCGCTCTTCGAGACCGGTGCCATTCTCTTGCACCTTGCCGAGCGCTGCCACGGCGCACGCTTTACAGAACCGGCAGGCCGCGGCCGCCTGCTGGCCTGGCTATTCTTTCTCTCCAACACCGTCCACGCTGAGCTTCGACTCTGCTTCTACACGCCACGCTATGCGCCTCGAGCGGAGGATGCCCAGCGGCTTCGCGATGCACTGCGGCCACGTATGGTGGCTCATCTCATGCAGTTGGAATCTCTCTCCGAACATGACCGGGAGCCCTGGCTGCTCGAGGAAGGGCCCAGCGTGCTCGATCCTTACCTGGCCTGTCTGGTGCGCTGGATGCAGCTCTACCCCGTCGATGACCCCTGTCGTGCGCTTCCCTGGGAGCGCTTGCCGAGACTGGTCGGCTTGCTGGAGGCGCTGGCCGAGCGGCCGGGCATACGTCGTGCGGCTTACGCCGAAGGCATCGTAGGGCGTCTGTTCATCGCGCCCGACTACCCGACCCTAGACCTGCGCGGCGTGACCGGCTAGTCCGGATGAGGACATATTGGCTTCATCCAACAACCATTCACGAAACTGTCCGGCGATGGGTCGCTCCAGGCCCTCGCCCGCGCTAACCACGTAGTAAGCCTGATCACAGTTCAGAGGATGGTCGGCCAACACCACCAGCTTTCCGGCGCACAGCTCCGCCTGGTGGAGATCCCGACTGCCGAGCAGGGCGCCCTGGCCGGCGAGGGCCGCCTCCAGCGCCAGCAGCCCATTGCCAAATCGCAGCTCCCGTAGCGTTCCGGTTTCACATCCCTGTTGCATGAACCATTCTTTCCAACCGTAGGGCTCGTTGATGCGGGTGAGGGTGCTGTCACACAACAACGGCAGTCCGCGCAGTGTGTCGACACCATCCACGGTGGCGGCCAGTTCCGGTGCACAGATTGGCACCAGATCCAGACTCATCAGCCGCTGGGGCTCCAGGTCCGCGTAGTTGCCGTAGCCAAGTCGCACGGAAACGTCGATGCCTGCGCGCTTGAGATCGGCCAGGCAGAAGACGCTATCACGGAGGCGATCCACCGTATGCAGGCTCGCCTGCAGCCGGACTTCGGCGTCCGGGCAACGGGCGTAGAAACGTTGCAGGCGTGGCACGATCCACTTGGTGGCAAACAGGGGTTCGGCACACACGGTGACGATCAGGCGCTCTTCGCCATAGGCGCGGATCTTGTCCACCGCACGACCCAGTGTATGAAACCCCTCATGCAGCTCCGGCAGGGCCACACGCGCGGCCGGGGTCAGGCTGACCCGACGGTGGTGGCGGACGAACAGATCGACGCCGAGATATTCCTCAAGCGACTTGATCTGGTGGCTGATCGCCGCCGGCGTGACATTGAGCTCCTTGGCGGCCGCGGCGAAACTCTTGGTTCGCGCGGCGACCTCGAAATAGGAGAGTGCGATCAGGGGTGGGAGTCGTAACATGACGAATTCTCACGAGAATGGCGGTGGGGCACTGCACGATCAAGTGTCCCGTTAAGGGTCACTATAATCGCTGCTGGTAGCTAATCAATCAGAAGGCCGCCAAGGTCAGCAAGGCCACCGCGACCCGTCATCTCGGACCTGCTGACCAAGGGCTGCCAGGAGCCTGTCGGACTTAACGCTGATCTGCTACGAAACCCGGGCTTTCGGCCAATTTCATTCGATCTGATTCGTTAAATAGCGCGCTATTCGCCTCATCAGATCGATCAACTTGTCTCGAAATCCGTGTTCCTCGCGACGATCGGTCAAATCCGACAGGCTCCTAGAGCCTGTCGGACTTAACGCTGATCTGCTACGAAACCCGGGCTTTCGGCCAATTTCATTCGATCTGATTCGTTAAATAGCGGGCTATTCGCCTTATCAGATCGATCAACTTGTCTCGAAATCCGTGCTTCTCGCGACGATCGGTCAAATCCGACAGACTCCTGGAGGAACTGCACGGGGGGCGCAGCACGCGCTACCGAGTGGTGGAGTCTGGCCCGCTGCCGCCGCGCGGCTGAGTATTTTCAACAACCACGACCCCAACCAGGCGACGGCGAGTCCCGACACGGCAAGAAGGAGGAGGTCCTTGGCTTTGCTTTCATCCCGGCGCCTCCATATCCTCGTGAATGCCACTCTCCCCGGAGCCCTGCGATGACCGATTCACTGCATCTGGCCTGCCCCCACTGTCTGGCCATCAACCGCGTGGCCGCGGCGCGTCTGGCCGACGCCTCGCGCTGCGGCAAGTGCAAGCAGCCACTGTTCACCGGCGCGCCACTGGAACTCACCACCGCCAACTACGCGGCCCTGATCGAGCGCAGCGAGCTGCCGGTGGTGGTGGACTTCTGGGCCGGCTGGTGCGGACCCTGCAAGATGATGGCGCCGCTCTTCGCCCAGGCCGCCGCCGAGCTGGAGCCGCGGATCCGCTTCGCCAAGCTCGACACCGAGGCGGAACCGACCCTGGCCGGGCGTTTCGGTATTCGCAGCATTCCCACGCTGATCGTCTTCCGCGAGGGACGTGAGATCGCCCGCCAGGCCGGGCTGATGCAAGGGGTGCAGCTAAGACGCTGGCTCGAGCCGTACCTGGTCTAAGGACCTGCCCCGAAAACGGGGCCCCTCTGCGATCGCCTTGCCGAGGCGATCGACGGCGGCGGCCAGCTTCCGCCCTCCACGCGACCCATGGCCTCAGGCATCGCTCGCGTTGCCGACCGTCTGGATGACCTCGAACCCTTCGAAGTTCGGCGGGCCCAGGTAGAGCCCCTCGCGGCGGCTCTGGCCGGCATTGGCGTGCGCCTTGCGGAACGCCTCGGAGTGCGTCCAGGCCTCGAAGTCCTCGCGCGAGCGCCAGACGGTGTGAGAGGCGTAGAGCACGTGGTCCTCCTTCTCGGGGCCGCGCAGCATGTGGAACTCGACGAACCCGGGCAGGCCCTGCAGGTGCGTCTCCCGCTCCAGCCAGATCTGCTCGAACTCTTCCACTCTTTCGGGATTGACCCGGAAACGGTTCATGGCGATGAACACGGTGCTCGCTCCTTGTCGTCAGGCGGGGAATGGTTTCCGGGTGACGATGACACCTTCACCGGTGGTGGGCAAGGCCACCGCAAGCCGCCGCGCTGCGCTCTGCCCCGCACTGGCAACAGGCCTGCAACGATCTGACGCATCAGAGCTCCAACAGGCCTGCGGCGAGCGCCTCGCCGAGGCGGTCGACGGCCAAGGCCAGCCTTTCGTCGATGACATGGAGAGTTTCCGTCCAGTCGTCGACGTGGCGCAGTTCCGCCTTGCCGTCCGAAATGCCGCGCAGCACGACCAGCGGCACCTCGAAGCGCATGCAGGCGCGCAGGCAGGCATAGCTTTCCATGTCCACCATGTCGGCGGCGATGGCGTCATAGGCCGGGCCCGAGACGATATTGGCGCCGGTCGAAAGCGTAGCCTCGCGAATGCCGGGAATGCGCAAGGGCAGCGGGACGGTCGCCGGCAGGTCGAGAAAGGGCGTGGCCCCCTTTTCGAAGCCCAACGGGGAGGCGTCCATGTCGCGGTAGGCGACGGAGGTCGCCTGATAGATCTCGGTCTGTTCGAGAATCCGGCTGCCGGCCGAGCCCAGCGACACCACGAGATGCGGCAGGCGCTCGCGCGCCTCGAGGGCGGCAAGGGCAGCGGTGAGCTCGACGGCCGCCTCGACGGGGCCGACGCCGGTCATGAACGGGGTAAAACGCCTCCTGAGGTGCGGGCCGTATTCGGCCTCGGCCGCCATCACGAAGAGGATGTCGCGGCCGCCCAGAGCCGTCAGCTGGGCCTCGCCGAATGCATCGGCTCGGGAGTCACGGTGAGGGGGCTTCTTCATCGACGCTGCCTGCCTTGCCAAGGGGTATTTCGTCCCAGTGTACCGCCTTGACGGGGAGTCCACCGGTCCTAGGCTGAAGGGAGGTTCCCACGCCGCCGCCAGGAGTACGCCAGGGCAGGGAGCCAGACACGCGTGGCAGCCACGGTAGGAGGTTCCCCATGCCTTCCAGAGCACGCTATTCCCTTGGCGGTTGGCTGGGTGCCATCCTGGGGCTTTGCCTGACGGCCCCCCTGGCCGTGGCCGAGGTTCGGGAAGCCGCCGGTGAGTGGCGCCGGATGGCACCGCTACCCGAGGCGCGCACCGAAGTCAGCGTGGCCACCGACGGCGAGCGCATCTTCCTCGCCGGCGGCTTCCTGCAGGCCGGCGAGCGCGACGCCACCGCGCCGCGCACGCTCTTCGTCTATGACCCCGGCGGCGACCGCTGGGAAGCCCTCACGGAGCTGCCGCGTGGCGTCAATCACGCCGGCTTCGAGTATCACGACGGCCGGCTCTACGTGATCGCCGGTTTCGATGAAGCCAGCTTCACCCCCACCGACGCTTTCCACATCTACGACATCGACGCGGATAAATGGCGCCAGGGCCCGGTGGTCCCCACCCCGCGGGGCGCCTTGGCCACGGCCGTGCTCGACGGGCGCATCCACGCCATCGGCGGCACCACCCACGGCCGGGAGAATGTCAGCGTCCACGAGGTCTACGACCCGCAACGCGACGCGTGGAGCCAGCTCGCGGCCATGCCCACCCCGCGCAACCATCACCGTGCCGCCGCGATCGACGGTCGCATCGTCGTGCTCGCCGGCCGTGACGCCACCACCTTCCGCCTGACCACCAACGAGATCTATCACCCCGACGACGATCGTTGGGAGGAGGGCGCCCCGGTGCCCACCGGGCGCAGCGGGGTCGCCGTGACGGCGCTCGACGCCTGGGTCTACTTGTTCGGCGGCGAGACCTTCACGCCCGAGCGACGCACCTTCGACGAGGCCGAACGCTACCACCTGGAGGAGGATCGCTGGGAGCGCCTGCCGCCCATGCCCACAGCCCGCCACGGCTTGGATGCGGCGGCGGTGGAGGGAGCCATCTACGTCATCGCCGGCGGCCCGGAGGCCGGCTTCGCCTTCTCCGACCTCAACGAGCGGCTGACGCCCGAGGAGTGATCCTCGCGAGGTTCGTCTGAAAGGTGACACACCGCGGCTGGGCAAGAGCGACATGGCGCTGGAAACGTTGGGCTGACACGAGCCGCTGCCCTTTCGATGCGGCGTGAGGCGTTGCGTGTCAGAGTCTCGTTTCAAGCGCGAGTGGCGTTTCGCTATCGATGACATGGTCGGCTGCGCCGAGGAGTGCCAAATATCTTCCTGGCGAGACGGCGACCGCCGCTACAGCACGCCCTGGGCTCTGGATTTTGGTGGCCGGAAGCAATGACCTCATACTCAGTCATGGATCTGCTCGGCTTCTCCAACAACCCAGGCTCGAAAGATCTCGGCATGGGGGTGCAGATACTGGTGCTCGGGATAGGTCAGGAAAAAGGCTTCCTGCGTCTCGACTCGATGGGAAAAGGGCGCCATCAGACGCCCGCTGGCAAGCATGTCCGATACCAGGGAGGTTCGTCCCAGTGCGATGCCATGTCCCAGCGCCGCCATTTCCAGCGCCGAAATCAGGGTATCGAACTGCAGGCCCGGCGACGTTTCGAGATGGGCCAAACCGGTTTGGCCCAGCCAGTAGCTCCAGCCTTCCTTGTAACCTATCACATGGAGCAGCGTCTGATCGGACAGCTCCTCGGGTGATGCCGGCGGCCGGCGCCCCCCGACAAGTGTCGGGCTGCAGACGGGTACCAGCTTGTCCCGGGTCAGGCGCTCCGCCGTCAGGCCCGGCCAGGTGCCCAGCCCGTAACGGATCTCGAGATCGGCATCCCATTTGCGTTCGTCGACCCAGATATTGCTGGTAAAGTGCAGCCCCACTTCGGGGTGCAGGGCACGGAACCTCTCCAGGCGAGGTGCCAGCCAATGAGTGAAAAATACCAGGTTGACCTTGATGGTCAGCGCCTTGACGAATCCCTGGCCGAAGAGCTCATCGGTCACCGCCGCCAGATTTGCGATGGCATCGCGCACCGGCGGCAGGTAGGCCTGACCGGCATCGGTCAGTTCAAGCCCTCGCGGCAGGCGTTTGAAAAGCGGGGTGCCCAACTGGGCTTCCAGCCCCTTGACCTGCTGGCTGATCGCGGCTTGCGTCAGATTGAGCTCGGCCGCGGCCTGGGTGAAATTGAGATGACGGGCGGAGGCTTCGAATGACCTCAGCCAGTTAAGGGGGGGCAATCGCTTCTTGTTCATGGGCGCGGCATTGCTCCGACGTACAGTTGCAGCGAGTGTCACCGATCGACGCCCCGCACACCAGCAGGCATTCATCAGGCAAACGCGAACGGGAGCCGGTGCTTACGGCGGCAGGCGTCCTTCTCCTGGACGGACGCCTGCCTGGACAGGAGGTGTTATTTCATCGTCGGCATCGAAAACTCGACGCCTTCCCGTACCCCGGCACTCGGCCAGCGCTGGGTGATGGTCTTGCGCCTGGTATAGAAACGTACCGCATCCGGCCCGTAGGCGTGCAGGTCGCCGAACAGCGAACGCTTCCAGCCGCCGAAGCTGTGGTAGGCCACCGGCACCGGCAGCGGTACGTTGATTCCGACCATGCCGACCCGGATATGGTCGCTGAAATACCGCGCCGCCTCGCCATCCCGGGTAAAGATGCAGGTCCCGTTGCCATACTCGTGGGCGTCGATCAGCTCCATCGCCTGCTGCATGCTATGGACACGGACCACCTGCAGCACCGGACCGAAGATCTCCTCCTGGTAGCTGAGCATATCCGCAGTGACATGATCGATCAGGGTACCCCCGACGAAGAAGCCACTTTCGTAGCCGGGCACCTCGACCGTTCGACCGTCGACCACGACCTGGGCACCCTGCGCCTCGGCACTGTCGATGTAGCCGATCACCTTCTGCTGGTGCTGGCGGGTGATCAGCGGCCCGAAGTCGTTGCTGCCGTCGCTACAGACGCCCACCTTGAGGCCGGCCATGGCGTCACGCATCTTGCCGACCAGCGCATCGGCGGCGGCATCGCCCACCGCGACGGCCACCGACAGCGCCATGCAGCGTTCACCGGACGAGCCGAAGGCGGCGCCGAGCAACTGGTTGACGGCATTGTCCATGTCGGCGTCGGGCATCACGATGGCGTGGTTCTTGGCCCCGCCGAGGGCCTGACAGCGCTTGCCATTGGCGGTAGCGGTCGAGTAGATGTACTCGGCGATCGGCGTCGAGCCGACGAAGCTGACGGCCTGGATACGCTCATCGTGCAGCAGGGTATCGACCGCCTCCTTGTCACCGTTGACCACGTTCATGACGCCATCCGGCAGGCCCGCCTCCTGCAGAAGCTGGGCGATAAAGAGCGTCGACGTCGGGTCGCGCTCCGATGGCTTGAGTACGAAGCAGTTGCCGCATACCAGCGCCATCGGGAACATCCACAGCGGCACCATCGCCGGGAAGTTGAACGGCGTGATGCCGGCCACCACACCCAGCGGCTGGAACTCGCTCCAGGCATCGATGCCGGGCCCGACGTTCCGGCTGTGCTCACCCTTGAGCAGCTCCGGTGCGCCACAGGCATACTCGACGTTTTCGATGCCGCGCTGCAGCTCGCCGAGCGCATCGTGAACGATCTTGCCGTGCTCCTCGCCGATCAGGGCGGCGATCTTGTCGGCATTGCTCTCGAGCAACTCCTTGAAGCGGAACATGATGCGTGCCCGCTTGATCGGCGGCGTGTCGCGCCAGGCCGGAAAGGCCTCGTGGGCCGCCGCGATCGCCTGCTCGACCGTGTCCCGCGATGCCAGTGCCAGCCGTTTGCTGATCGCGCCTGTGGCGGGATTGAAGATGTCCTGATGGCGCTCGCCGGCCGTCACTATCTCGCCATTGATCAGATGTCCCAGTGTCTGCATCGTTGTGCTCCTTGAGGTTGGTTCGGCTCGCCTGTCGGCGCTCCGCAGTGGGTTCGAGTTACCGACGGATTCGCTGCTTCCCTCACCAGAGCCGCCGATACAGCTCGATGATTTCGTCCGCCTCAGGCACACGCGGATTGTTGCCCGGCGAGCCCGAAGCCAGCGCCTGTTCCGCCATCAGCGGCAGCAGTTCGAAGAAGCGCTGGCGCTCGATACCGAACATCTCGAGGCTGGGCACCTGCAATTCGTCGTTGAGCGCCTCGAGTTCCGCAATCAGTTTGCGGTTGGCCGTGTCGGTAGCGTCCCGTTCATTGGCGAGGCCCATGGCCCGGGCGCAGTCGGCATAGCGCTCGGGTGCCGCCGGTATCGACCAGGCGGTCACGGCCGGCAGCAGCATGGCATTGGACAGGCCGTGCGGGACATGGAAGAAGGCGCCGATCGGGCGACTCATGCCATGCACCAGCGCCACCGACGCGCTGGAAAAGGCCACGCCGGCCAGGGTCGAGCCGAGCATCATGGCCTTGCGGGCCTCTTCGTCGGCGCCGTCGTGATAGGCCCGGCGCAGATTCGGCGCGATCAAGCGCATGGCGGCCAACGCCTGTGCGTCGCTGTACGGGTTGGCCTTTTGGCTGACATAAGCCTCGATCGCATGGGTCAACGCATCGATACCGGTGTCGGCGGTAATGCGCGGCGGCAGGCTCAGGGTCAGCTCGTAGTCGACCAGCGCCGCCAACGGCATGAAGCCGATGCCCACACAGAGCATTTTCTCGTCGCAGGCTTCATCGGTAATGATGGTGAAGCGGGTCACTTCGGAGCCGGTGCCGGCCGTGGTCGGCACGGCGATCACCGGCAGTCCGCCCTCCAGCACGATGCGGGGGAACTTGTAGTCGCGCATCTGGCCGCCGTGCTTGGCGAGTACCGCAATCGCCTTGGCGCTGTCGATGGGACTACCGCCACCCAGGGCGATGATGCAGTCGTAGTCGCCCGCACGAGCCTGCTCGACACCGGCCTGAATCGAGCCGACGGTCGGCTCCGGTACGGTGGCGTCGAAAACGTCGGGGAAGACCCTATGCTGCTGCAGGTGCTGCTGAATCCGCGCGGCATGGCCCAGTTCCACCATCACCTTGTCGGTGACGATCAAGGGGCGTTTGCAGCCCAGGCTGGCCAGTACGTTGGGGATTTCCTGACTGGCACCAGCGCCCACCTGCATCACGCGGGGCAGAACGATCTGTGTCGACATAATGACTCCGGAATTTCTGGTTGTGGACGCCGCGGCATGCCCCTTGACGAGGCAGCGCGGCCTCCCGTTAGTGGGATGGTTTCGCGGGAATCTCGGGCACCGGAGCCTGCTCGATCGAGTCGCCACCCGCTATGGCCCCACGGTGCTCGACCGATGCCGCTGACATCTCGGCACTCAGCGATTTCAACAGGCCGTATATCGCCAGTATCAAGACGATCGAGAAGGGCAGCGCGGCGACGATCGAGGCGGTCTGCAGCGCCTTGAGGCCGCCGGCGAACAGCAGTACCGCGGCGACGGCACCGATGGCCATGCCCCAGAACACGCGATAGCGGGCAGGCGGATGCTCATTGCCCATGCACACCAGGGTGCAGATCACGAGGGTTGCCGAGTCGGCCGAGGTGACGAAGTAGGTGACCAGCATGATGGTGCAGATCGCCGCCATCAGCAGGGTCACAGCGTGTCCCACGTTCATCAGCTCGAGTGTCTTGAACAGCGACATCGTGACATCCTCATTGACGGCGGCGATCAGCCCCCCATTGCCGAACAGCTCGATATACATGGCGGTATTGCCGAAAATCGTGATCCAGAATGTCGCCAGCAGCGTCGGGGCGATCAGTACGCCCAACACGAACTCCCGCAGCGTCCGCCCCTTGGAGATGCGGGCAATGAAAACGCCGCAGAACGGTGCCCAGGCGACCCACCATCCCCAGTAGAAGATCGTCCACCAGCCCTGCCATTGTCCCTGCGGTTCCGGATCCACCCAGAGGCCCAGCTGCACCGCATGCACCAGGTAATCACCCAGGTTGGTGACGAAGGCACCCAAGAGGTAGGCCGTGGGGCCGAAGACGATGAACAGTCCCAGAATCAGGATGGTCAGGTGCATGTTCCATTCGCTGAGGATACGAATGCCGCGATTGACGCCGGACAGCACCGATGCGGTGGCAATCACCGAGATCACGACAATCAATAACACCTGATGGGTCGTGGAGACCTCGAAACCGAGCAGATACGCCAGCCCCGCATTCATCTGCTGAGCGCCGAGACCCAGCGAGGTGGCAATGCCAAATACCGTGCCGAACACCGCCAGCAGGTCGGCGGCATGGCCGATGGGGCCATAGATGCGGTCGCCGAAGATGGGATAGAGGCTCGAGCGTATCGACAGCGGCAACCCCTTGCGATAGGCGAAGTAGGCCAAGGCCAGGCCTGCCAGGGCGAAGACTCCCCAGCCATGCAGTCCCCAATGGAAGATGGCCACCCGCATCGCGACCTGGGCCGCCTCGACGCTGCCCTTCTGCTCCTCGCCGATGAAGGGTGTCCCCTGCAGGTGATAGATCGGCTCGGCAATACTCCAGAACAGGATACCGATGCCGATACCGGCGCCGAACAGCATCGAAAACCAGGAGAAATTACTGAACTCCGGGCGGTCACTGTCCTTGCCCAGGCGGATATTGCCGTAGCGGCTGAAACTCAGCCAGATCACCAGTAACAGACAGAAGCTCACCAGGCCGATGTAGTACCAGCTCAGGCTGCTTGCGATATAGGTTTTCGCCGCTTCATACAGGGAGTTCGCATACTCGGTATTCAGGATGGTGAAGAGTACGAAGGCCGTCACCAGCAGGCCCGAGCCTAGCACCATCATTGGATTGCCTGCGACAGCCGCATCGCTTCGGCGGATTGCCTTGGGCGTCGACAGGTTCGGATTGTTGTCAGGCACCTGCCTGGTCTTGTGGTTATTATCCATCGTGAAGTCCGTTGTTATACTTGCTCAAGAAAGGATCGGGATGTGTTTGTGTATGGCATCCTGGGCAGGATGCTCTGTCGAACGACCGTCACCACCGGCAAGGATTGGATTCTCGTGACGAAAGCGCAGCTTGGGAAGCAATAAAAAAAAGGCCTTAGACCCGAATTTATTTATGCCTGGCCTCCCGCGTCGATCCACCGCCGCCTCGCATGCCAGGCTTGGCGTGGTCTTATGCATCGACGCGTGATTGAGCGGCGCACCCGCTCGGTTCGCCATAAGAAAAATGGGGTCTCAGGGCGATTTTTTATTGCTGGTGCCGTCTGGTCGGCGCTCTTAGTATCGCCCCGAGTCTCATGACAGAGCTCGGCGATAACCTCGAGTTACTAAATCCCAGAGTCATGGCGCACATACCGTTTCGTTCAAGGCGGCGCCTTGATTACTGTCATGCAAAACGGTTTTCAAAGCCTTGGGTCGCAGCTAACTGCGTCGACAGCGAGAAGGAAAAATTGAAATGCAGAACAACAGTCAATTGCCTTTGACAGGTATCCGTGTCGTTGACCTCGGCCAGCAAATTGCAGGGCCGGCGGTTGCCATGGTGCTGGCGGATCTCGGCGCGACGGTCGTCCATATCGATCCGCCGGCTGGCCCGCAGTGGGATCACCCGGCCAACGCCATTCTGCATCGCAACAAGAGCTGCCTGAGGCTGGACCTCAAGACGGACGCCGGCCTGCAACAGGCGCTGGAGCTGATCGATCAGGCCGACGTGGTCATCGAGAGCTTCCGTCCGGGCGTGATGCAGCGCTTGGGTCTCGACTTTGTCCGGCTGCGCGAGACGCGCCCGGAGCTGATCACCCTGTCGGTGCCAGGTTTCGCCAGCAACGACGAGCTGCGGCGTGAATGGAAGGCGACCGAGGCCGTCGTCGCCGCGACGTCGGGCGCCTTTACGGACATGGGCTTCAACAGAGTGCTGATGGGGCTCAACCCCAGTTTCTCGCCGCTCCCCCTGGGCTCCTCCTATGCCGTCTCGCTCGCCGCCAGTGCCGTGGTCATGGCGCTCCTGGCGCGGGAGAAGAGTGGTCGCGGCGACAACATCGAAGTGCCCGTCGCCGCCGCCTTGATGGAGGGCCTGTCCTACAACTCCATCGTCATTGCTGGCCTGCCGGAGCGCTACAAGACCATGCGCGAGCAGGAGATCGAATACCGACGGGCGAACCATATCGAGATGGACCTCAGCTACGAAGCGCTGCAGGAGTATCTCGATCCCTTCTATCGCACCTACGAGTGCGCGGACGGCCGCATGTTCTACGTCGTCTGCCCGTCGCACCGCAACCATGCCAAACGCTGCCTGCAGGTGCTGGGCATCTACGACGAGCTGCTGGCCGAGGGCCTGCCCGAGGTCAAGGACCTGCACCTCCCGATCAGCGAGTGGGATGGCGAAACCTCGATCGGTGTCTACCCGCTGCCGAAGAAGTGGGCCGATATCATCTCGGCCAAGATGAAAAAGGCCTTCCTGACCCGGACCTCCGAGGAATGGGGGCGCATCTTCGGCGAAGGCCAGATTCCCGGCGCACCGCATCGCACGACCCAGGAGTGGGTCAACAGCGAGCACACCCATGCCGCCGGCCTGATCATCGAAGTCGACGACCCCGAATATGGCGTGATGCAGCAACCGGGGCCACTCGCCTGGCTCGAGGGTCTGGCAGAGCCCATGCTGCGCCCGCGTCCGCGCCGCAACGTCGGCTTCGACGAGGCGCTGTCGCTCCTGCAGGCACCGGCGGCGCACCCCGATTATGCCGCGCTGCGGGACAAGGCGCCCGCCGCCAAGGCCGGCTGGCTCGACGGCCTGCGCGTGCTCGACCTGACCAACGTGATCGCTGGTCCCCATTCCGGCGCCTTCCTGACCCGCTTCGGCGCCCAGGTCACCAAGCTGGATCCGGTGACGCCGCTGTACGATCCGCTGATCGGTACCCTCTTCACCTTCCAGTGCGGCATGGGCAAGCAGAGCGCCCTGGTCGATATCACGACCGATGAGGGACGGGAGGTGTTCAACCGTCTGGTGCGTTCCGTCGATCTGGTGCTGATAAACGCCCCCGAACGTCAGATGAAGCCCCTGGGCCTCGACCATGATAGTCTGCAGGCCATCAACCCGGGTGTGCTGTTCTGCCGCCTGGACTGTCTGGGCGGTCCACGTATCGGGCCGAAGAGCAACTACATCGGCTACGACGATATCGTCCAGGCCAATAGTGGCATCATGAGCCGTTTCGGCGGGCCCGCCACGCCGGAGGAGCACGCCCACCTGGGCACCCTGGACGTCAACTGTGGCTTCGCCGCCGGTCTCGGCATGGCGGTCGCCCTCTATCACAAGCTGAAGACCGGTGAGGTGACCCGGGCCCGTACCTCACTGTCCGCCGTTACCAACTTCGCCCAGTTGCCGTTCGCCTTCGACTACGAGGGGCGTGCGCCCTTCGACGAAGCCTCCGGCCGTGGGGCATTGGGCAACCACGCGCTGTCGCACTTCTACCGGACCGAGGACGGCTGGATCTTCCTCGATGCCAGCCCGGCCGAACTCGACCAGCTGGAAGCGATCGAGGGGCTGTACGGTATCCGCCAGGTACAGGACACCGTAGCCTTCCTTCGCGAGGCCTTTGCAAAGGCCCCCTCGGCCTACTGGATCGAAGTGCTGCACGAGGCAGACATCGCCGCTGCCGAGCCACTGTCCATCGAGACGCTGCGCGAGCTGTATAGCCGGGAAGCCGACGGCACAGTGGGGATCGACGGGGGCAGCTATGCCTTCTCGATCTACCGCGATCACCCCAGCGGCCACTGCATCACACAGATCGACCACTATGCGATCCGCCCCCGGGAAGCCACCGTCAAGGCGGTCAGCCCGACGGAGCGCTTCGGGTACTCGACGCGCCGGATACTGAGTCAGGTCGGATACGACGAGTCGCAAATCGACTCGATGATCAAACGCGGTGTCGCCGGCCTGGGCTGGGGCAAGGAGTTCCTGCCCAGTTGAACCGTCCCCAAGAAAAGGACACCCACTTTCTTGCTGATCATATCGGCTACTGGGCGACCCCTTGTGGGACTAGCCGGCCAACCGATCATCGGCAGGGGTCAAGACACTGGATGTCCTTTATTGCTTCCGGTCGCTCCCTGTAGGCAGGCAGTCAGGCAGGCGAGCGCGACGCCACGGCGCCGCGCTCGCTCTTCGTCTATGACCCTGGCGACGACCGCTGGGAAGCCTTCACTGAGCTGCCACTTGGCGTCAACCACGCCGGCTTCGAGTATCACGATGGCCGGCCCTACGTCATCGCCGGCGGCCCGGAGGCCGGCTTCGCCTTCTCCGACCTCAACGAGCGGCTGATTCCCGACGACTGAGGCTCGCCTCTCCGATGATCCATGCATGGGACGGATCATCCTTTGGTGCTAGGCTGAATCTCAGAACCATAACGACATTGCCCATACGCAGGGATGGCACACATGGCAACCGCTTCCACCGAGCCCCGTATCACCCTGTACCCGCATGACCGCCGGGTGCCGGTGTAAGGAGGATAACCGAATCGTTGATCCAGGCGTGGGTTATGCCACGCCAGAGTCGCTGGCGTTATCGCTGTCCATATCTTGACGTTAAGGTGGCCCATGGGAGCTGGAGCATCCAAGGCAACAGACGAGCATCCGCTGGTGGATATTTCCCTGGGGCTGGATGAGTTCTCCGAAGCGGCGACCGAACGCGCGCTGCTCGAGATCCTGCATGCCATCCGCACCCATCTCGGTATGGAAGCCGCCTTCATCTCGGAGTTTGAAGACGAAAGGCGGATCTTGCGTTTTGTGGACGAAGCGCAGGCAGCACCACACCTGGAAGTCGGGGCGTCGGATCCTCTTGAGGAAAGCTACTGCCAGCGGGTCGTGGATGGCAGGCTGCCGGAAGTGATCCAGGATGCGCAACAGGAGCCGGCGGCGCTGGACCTGGCGGCCACCCGGGAGATACCGATAGGCGCCCACCTCAGCGTGCCCATACGCCTGCAGGATGGCAGTGTTTACGGCACGCTGTGCTGCTTCGATCGCCAATCCGACGCCACCTTGAATGAGCGTGACCTGGCCATGATGCGGGTCTTTGCCGACTTTGCGGCGCGGCAGCTCGAGCGTCAGCGCGAGCGCAAGCAACGGCAGAAGGGCGCTGAGGCAAGAATACGCGATGTGCTCGACCAGCGTCGCTTCCACATCGTCTTCCAGCCCATGCACGATCTCGTCGACCAGCGCATCGCCGGTTATGAAGCGCTGTCGCGCTTCGTCGCCGAGCCGAACCGAGGTCCCGACAAGTGGTTCGAGGAGGCCGCCACGGTGGGGCTGCGCGTGGAACTGGAGCTGGCGGCCATCGAGTTGGCGCTGGAGGCGCTGCCCGAGATTCCCGACTCGGCCTATCTGTCGCTCAACGCCTCTCCGGTCACCATCCTGTCCGGCCGGCTGGCCGATCTGTTCGCGCCCTATCCCCTCGACCGCCTGATGCTCGAGGTCACCGAACACGATGTCGTTGACGACTACGCCGGCCTCTTCGAGGCGCTGGTCGCGATGCGCAGGCAAGGGCTCAGGCTGGCGATCGATGATGCGGGCGCCGGCTATGCCAGCTTTCGCCACATCCTCCGCCTGGCGCCGGATGTCATCAAGCTGGATCGATCCCTGACCCACGGCATAGACCACCGCCGCGACAGCCGAGCGCTGGCCGCGGCACTGGTGGGCTTCACGGCCGAAACGGGCAGCCGGCTGCTCGCCGAGGGCGTCGAGACGCAGGCCGAGTTGCAGGCACTGCGAGAGATCGGGGTGCGCAAGGCACAGGGCTACCTGCTGGGGCGGCCGGGCCCCTTGCCTGCCCCCCGGGAGCTTGCCGGGTCCGATCAGGAAAGTCCCTGAACAACACTCGGGTGAGGATGGGGCTGGCCGCCCGTGATTCTCCGAGCGTTTCCACCCAGCCACGTCTGATAGCTGCCACCGCTACTTCTTGCAGCGGCAGCTCTTCCTATAATTGCCTCAATCCACTCACCCGCATCACTTCCCTGGTCACCGCCTCATCCAGCATCCCACGTCCCGTCTCCACCAATGTGAGCCAGTGGCGGGCACGGGTGATGCCGGTGTAGACCAGCTCCCGGGTGAGGATGGGGTTGGGGGCGTCGGGGAGCAGCAGGGCGGTGTGGGTGAATTCCGAGCCCTGGGACTTGTGCACCGTCATGGCGAAGACGGTTTCCACCGCCTGCAGGCGGCTGGGGAGCACCCACTTGATCTGGCCGCTGCCATCGCTGGCGGGGAAGGCGACGCGCAGCAGCTTTCTTCCTGGCTCGCGGGCGTCGGGCAGCGCCAGGGTGATGCCGATATCGCCGTTCATCAGCCCCAGGCCGTAGTCGTTGCGGGTGACCAGTACCGGGCGGCCCTCGAACCAGCCGCTCTCCAGTTCGTGATCGGAGGCCGCGATCAGCCTGGCACGGCGCAGGGCCTGGCCGATGCGTGGGTTGAGGCCTTCGATGCCCCAGGGGCCGCGGCGCAGGGCGCAAAGCAGCTGGAAGCGGCCGTGGGCGTCGAGCACCGCCCGGGCCCAGGCGTCGAAGGGGGTGCGTTCCTCGCCTTCGCCGAAGCTGGTCTCAGTGGGGCGCTGGTCGCGTAGCACCTCCAGGTAGTGGCGGTAGCCGGTGGGCGGCGCCAAGGGCTCGCCGCGGCGGTCGTGGCGGCCCTGGCCGCTGTTCGGGAAGCCGGCCGGGGCGCCGTCCACCACCAGCTTGTCCAGCGCCGGGTCGTCGGCGCCCGCCAGGCGCAGGCGGGCCAGGTCGGTGTAGGCCTGCTCGAACACCTGGCGCACGGCGCGGCGCTTCTCCTTGGCCGTATGGCCAGCCTCCAGCGGCCGGTTGACCGCCTCGGCGAGTCGGCCGATGCCGCTGGCGGCGTCGAAGCGGTGGCTGACCCGCAGCATGGCGATGGCCTGGTCCAGCGGTTGGCCTGGGGTGCCATGATAGTGCTCGGGCAGCGGGGCGCCGGTCATCGCCTCCAGCCACGCGGCGGTCTGCCGGGTGTAGTGGCCGCCTTCGGCGCGTTGGCAGAGGTCGCCGAGCACGGCGCCGGCCTCCACCGAGGCGAGCTGGTCCTTGTCGCCGAGCAGCACCAGCCGGGCGCGGGGCGGCAGGGCGGTGAGCACCGCCGCCATCATCTCGATATCCACCATCGAGGCCTCGTCGATCACCAGCAGGTCCAGGGCCAGCGGGTTGCCGGCGTGGTGGCGGAAGTGGCGGGTGTCCGGTCGCGAGCCGAGCAACCGGTGCAGGGTGGTGACCTCGGTGGGAATGCTGTCGCGCAGGGTCGAGATATCCACACCCTGTTGGCCCACGGCGCTGGCCAGCTCCACCAGCGAGAGGCCCTTGACCTGCTTGGCGATGGAGTCGTTGAGGCGCGCCGCGGCCTTGCCGGTGGGCGCGGCCAGGCGAATGCGCAGGGCGTGGCGCTCTTCCCGGCCGAGTTGCAGGGCCTGGAGCAGGGCGAGCAGCTTGACCACGGTGGTGGTCTTGCCGGTGCCGGGGCCGCCGGTGATCACCGCGAAGGGCGAGCGGGCGGCCAGGGCGCAGGCGGCCTGTTGCCAGTCGAGTTCGGCGCCGGCCGGAAAGAGGGCGTCGAGGGCGGCGGCGAGGGTGGTGGTGTCGGTGGTGTCATCCAGGCGCCTGTCGGCGCCATCGCGCGGCAGAGCCGTGCTCCCACAGGTGTCGTCGCTTGTGCCCAGTCTTGCCGAGATCTGCTGGCGGATATCCTGCTCGTACTGCCAGTAGCGGCGCAGGTAGAGCCGGGGGCCTTGGTGTTGATGACCAGGCGCGGTGGCGCCGCGCACCAGCGGGGTGTGGCCGGGAGCGCCTTGGTCGCCGTCGGCGACCAGGCCGGGGTGAGCGAGGGCTTGCTCCCATTCGCCGAGCGTCAGGCCGTCGAGCACCTGGCTGGGCAGCGGCGGCGGGTCGCTGAGGTCGTCGCCCTCCGGCGGCAGCGACAGGGCCAGGTCCGGCGCGGCCAGGGTGGCGGCGAGGTCGAGGCACACATGGCCACGACCGAGCTGGTGGCTGGCCAGCGCCGCGGCGAGCAGCAGCGGGGCGGACGCATCGGGGACCTCGCGCTGCAGGAACACCACCAGGGCGCGGTCCAGGGCGCGCAGCCAGCCGCGTGCCACCCAGCGCTCGAGCAGGGCCAGCAGCGCGGCGGTATCGCTCAGCGCCGGGTGGGGCCGATCCGGCCGAGACGGCGGCTCGGGGGCGTCGTTGAGGTCGTCGAACAGGTCTTTCATTGTGGCGCCTCCGCCCGCGAAGAGTGAGGGGTCGATGCCGGGTCCTGGCCCTGGAAGAGGGCGTCCAGGGTCTCGATCAGGGCCCGCGGCGGGCGTTCGGCGTGGACGCCGCGGCCGTCAGTGGCGGTGGCGGGGCCGACCCCGCGCAGGAAGACGGTCAGCGAGCCGCCGAGATGGCGGTCGTAGTCGTAGTCCGGCAGGCGCGCCTTGAGCAGCCGGTGCAGCGCCAGCAGGTAGAGCGCGGCCTGCAGGTCGTAGCGCTTGTCGAGCATGGCGTCACGCATGGCCGCCGGGGTGTAGGCGTCGTCGTCGGGCCCCAGGTGGTTGGATTTCCAGTCGAGCACGTAGTAGCGCCCCCGGTGTTCGAACACCAGGTCGATGAAGCCCTTGAGCATGCCGTTGAGGGTGTCGGCGTCGAGCGCCGGGCGTGGAGCACCACCGAGTGTGTGAGCGCTTACCGGGGCGTCCAGGACGCGGGTGTCGACGCGGCTGGCGGCGAACCAGAACTCCATCTCCACCTGGTAGACGCCGAGCTCGCCGAGCCGCACCTGGCCCGCCTCGGGCAGCGGCAGCGGGGTCTCCAGCAGGGCGGCCAGCCAGCCGTTCAGGGTGGCGAGCCAGGGCGTCCAGCCGCGCAGCTGGGTGCGCCGGGCGAGCATGTCCTCGCGCTGGGCGGCGTCCCGGCTGGCCCGGGCGAAGTCGTGCTGGCCGGCCCACTCCAGCAAACCATGCAGAAACGTCCCCGGGCCGGGGCCGCGCGGGAAGCGGTGCAGGCTGGGCGTCAGCGGCTCGGCGGCGCCGTCGCGGGGCTCGTCGAGCACCTCGAAGGCGGTGGCCTCCAGCGGCGTGGTGGGCTCCGGCAGCGAGGGCGATGATGCGCCATCCCGGGGGCTCTCTGTCGCCGTGGGCGCTGGGGCCGGGGCGCTGTGGAGAGCGGCGCTGTGGAGTGGGTAAGTACTTACCGGGGCGGTGTCGGGCGTGGCGGGCGGCGTGGTGATCAAGCCGGAAGTGTGCAGCGCCGAGTAGCTGGCGATCCACCACTGCTCCCGGGCCGGGCGCCGCGGGCTCAACGCCTCGCCCAGGGCGGCCTGCCGCTCGTCCGGGCGGAACAGCGTGGCGGTGGCGGGCGGGGCCGGTTCGATGGCGATGGCCGCCTCCTCGCCCTTGAGCGCCTCCAGGGCGGGGGCAAAGTCAGCCGGTTCCAGCGGTTCGCCATTCGCCAGCAGCTGGCCGATGGCGCTGCCCTCGTCGCCCTTGAGCGGCGCCATGCCCAGCCAGGTGGCGTGGCGGGCGCGGGTCAGCGCCACGTAGAGCTTGCGCAGGTCCTCGCCGAGGCGTTCGCGGTCGGCCAGCGCCAGGGTCGTCTCGTCGGCCGCGAGGCTGATGCGCAGCCGGCCCTCGGCGTCGTGCCAGCGCAGCGGCGAGTCGTCGGCCCGGGTGGCGCGGTGCCCGCAGATGAAGGGCAGGAACACCAGCGGGTACTCCAGGCCCTTGGACTTGTGGATGGTGATCACCTGCACCAGGTCGGCGTCGCTCTCCAGGCGCAGCTTGTGAGCGTCGCCCTGGTCGTCGGGGTCGGCGATGGACTCGGCGAGAAAGCGGATCAGGGCGTGTTCGCCGTCGAGCTCCTGGCTGGCGTGCTGCAGCAGCTCGCCGAGGTGGAGCAGATCGGTCAAATACCTTTCTCCATCGCTGGCCGGGCCACCGCCCAGCAGCCGGCCAGGGACCTCGAAGTCGTTCATCAGCCGCCGCACCAGCGGCAGCACGCCCTGGCGCTGCCACAGCCGGTGGTAGTCGCGGAACTGCAGTACCCGGGTTTCCCAGGCCAGTTCGTCCTGGTTCAAGCGGTCAAGCTCGGCCAGGCCGAGCCCCAGGGTGGGGGTGGCCAGGGCCGCGCGCAGCCGGCGCTCGTGCTCACTCGAGGACGAGGGGGACTCGGCGCAGGCGCGCAGCCAGGCGTCGAGCTCGCCGGCCATGGGCGAGGCGAAGACCTTGTCCTTGTCCGAGAGGTAGACGCTCTTCACCCCGCGCCGGGCCAGGGCCTGGCGGATGGCACGGGCCTCGCCCAGGCCGTTGACCAGCACCGCCATATCCGAGGGCGCCAGGGGCCTCAGCGCGTCGCCGTCGTGGAAGCCCGCCGCGCCGCGGCGGCCACTCTCCAGCAGCGCGACCATCTGCGAGGCGCAGCGCTCGGCCATCTCGCCGTGGTAGGCGGTCTTGGAGAGCGGCTCGTCGGCCTCCAGTTGCCAGAGGGTCAGCGCCGGCTGGGGCTGGCCGTCGATGGTGAGCCTATCCTTGCGGCCCTTGGCCTTCACCGGCTGGAACGGCACCGGATTGCCGCCGTCCGCCTGCTTGAACAGGAAGGCCCCGGGCGGGTGCGCCTCGGCGTAGGCGAAGCAGCGGTTGACCGCGGCGACCATGGCCGCACTCGAGCGGTAGTTGGTGCCCAGGGTGACGTGGCGGCCGGCGGTGTCGCGGCGGGCCTGCAGGTAGGTGTGGATATCCGCGCCGCGAAAGGCGTAGATCGCCTGCTTGGGGTCGCCGATCAGGAAGACGCCCGTGCGGTGGGGATCACCATGGGGATCGCCGTGGGAAGTGTCGCGGGCGTTCTCGGCCAGGCGGTAGACCCGGTCGAAGATGCGGTACTGCACCGGGTCGGTGTCCTGGAACTCGTCGACCAGCGCCACCGGGAACTGGCGGCGGATCTGCTCGGCCAGGGCCTCGCCGCTGGGGCCAGCCAGGGCGCGATCGAGGTGGGTCAGCAGGTCGTTGGGGCCCATCTCGGCGCGACGCTGCTGCTCGCGCTCGAGGCGCGTGCGGCACCACTGCACGGCGTGGATCAGCAGGTCGGCGCGCGGGTCGGGCAGCGCCTCCAGGGCCGCGGGCAGTTCGGCCAGGGCGTTCCAGGCCGCCGGCAGGGGCGGTTCCCCGTCCTGCCAGATCTCGGCCATGCCCTCGGGCGTCAGGCGCTTCCAGGCGGCGGGGGTCAGCGCCGGGCGCAGGGCGTCGCCCTGGCTCCACTCGCGCAGCGCACCCAGCCAGTTGCTGCGGCTCCTGGCATTGAAGCTCTGGCCCTTGAAGGCCTTGCGCCTGGCGGCCTCCTCCAGCGCCGGTGCCAGCTCGTCGAGCCAGGCCGGCCAGGGCGCCTTGAGCTCGGCCAGGCGGGCGTCGCGCTCGGCCCGGGTGGTGGCCAGGGTCTCGGTCGGCGGCGGGGCGTCGGGCGGCAGGGCATCGCATTCGGGCAGCAGGCGGCGCACCGCGCCGTGCAGCGCGGCGCGGGTGCTGGTCGGCGCGTCCCAGTACTGGGTGATCTCGGCCAGCGCCTCGGCGCCCAGCGGGTAGTAGAAGCTGCGCCAGTAGTCGCGCACCACCTCCTGCTCCAGCTCGCTCTGGTCGGTCTCCAGCTCCAGCGAGAACAGGCTGCCGCTGTCGAAGGCGTGCTCGCGCAGCATGCGGTAGCACCAGCTGTGGATGGTCGAGACCGCGGCCTCGTCCATCCACTCGGCGGCCAGCTGCAGGCGCCGGGCGCAGGCCGGCCAGCCGGCCGGGTCGTACTGGTCGCGCAGGGCGACCAATAGCGGATCGAGCTTGGGGTCAGACCCCTCAGCGGACTTTGGGGTCTGACCCCAATGTTGACTTAGGCCAGGCGCGGCTTCGGGCGCCTGTAGAAACACCTCGGCGGCTTCGACCAGTCGGGCGCGGATGCGCTCGCGCAGTTCCTGGGTGGCGGCGTTGGTGAAGGTCACCACCAGGATCTCCGGCGGGGTGAGCGGGCGCGAGAAGGCCGCGTCGTCCTGCTCGTTTCTCGCGCCGAGCACCAGGCGCACATAGAGCAGGGCGATGGTGAAGGTCTTGCCGGTACCGGCGCTGGCCTCGATCAGGCGGCTGCCGTGCAGCGGAAACGTCAGCGGATCGAGCTGGGTGATGTCACTCATTTGCCGTCTCCCCCGTTGTTATCCCCTTTAACGGCCAGGTAGAGCGGGGCCAGCAGCCGCTCGGTGAGGCTCGCAAAGTGCAACTCGTCGCCCGGCGCAGCGGCCATCAGCGATTCGAAGTCGGGCCAGCGGTGGGCCAGGTAGGGGTTGCGGTCCACCTCGCCGGCGGTGAAGTCGTCGCCCTGGTAAGCCTTGCGGGCGGCGTGCCAGGCGTCGCTGCCGGGGCCGTTGTCGTCGGCAGCGCTGGCCTGCTTGTCGACCTTGCCCAGCCAGGCGAAGGCGGCCTCGCAGGCCAGTGGCAGCGGCGCCTGCATGCCGGCCTGCCAGGTGGCGATCAGCTCGCGCAGCCGGCGCCGCGCGGTCTCGGGCTCCAGCGGCGGCAGGGTGACGTGGCCCGCCTTGGAGAGCAGCCGGGTGGTCATCGGCCGCTCGAGGTTGCCGGCCAGGTGCGCCACCCAGGGCCGTACCAGCTGGGCCCAGCGGTACTGGCCGCGGCCACGCCCCTGGCTGATCAGGCTGCTGCTGGAGAGCAAGAGCCGGCAGCGCTCGCCCGCCTCGTCGAGGCGCAGGGCGTCGAGCCAGTCCTCCAGCGGCGGGGCGTCGGCGGCGCCCGCGTCGAACAGCGCCAGGTGCACCGGCTCGGGGGCCGCCACGGCATGGGGCCATTGGTCGAGGGCCTGCTGGTAGGCCTCGAACAGCGCCTCCATGGGCTCGGCGAGCTGCTCGCGCATGCGCTCACCGAAGGCGCCCATGGCCAGCACGCCCTGGCCTGCCAGGCGCTCGAGGGTGGCGTGCAGGGCCTCGACGCGGGGCTCCCCGGCGTCGATGGCGCGGCGCTGGGCCTGGATCAGGATGTCCTGCAGTTGCCAGTGGGTCAGGCCGTCGAGGGTGAAGGGCTCGTGGTCGAGGCTGGTGACGTCCTCGCGCTCGAGAAACACCCGCAGCCGGGTGGTGAAGAAGGCCTTGGTAGGATCGCGCAGGAAATTGCCGAGCTGGACTATTGTTAACGGCGTTTCCTGCCGGAAGGCCCCGAGTTCGGTTTCCGGGGCGGCCGGCGTCGGCGCGTCGTGGATGTCGTGCCACTCATGGGCATAGGTGAAGAGCCGCTTGTCGGCGACGCTGCGCGCATCCCGCTCCCGGGGGGCGGGGAAATAGGCGCGGCTGAACGGCTGCAGCGGATGCTCGGTGGTCAGAGCGGCGAGCAGGTCGCTCCCGTCTTCTGCCTGCCAACCCGCGGCCAGATGGTCGCGCAGCTGGCCGACCAGCACCGAGGGCGGCTTCTCGGCGTTGTCGACGATGCTGCGGCCGACCCAGCTGATATACAGCTGCTCGCGGGCCGAGAGCAGCGCCTCGAGGAACAGGTAGCGGTCGTCCTCGCGGCGCGAGCGGTCGCCGGGGCGGTAGTCGCCGTGCATCAGGTCGAAGTCCAGCGGTGGGTGGTGGCGCGGGTAGTCGCCGTCGTTCATGCCCAGCAGGCAGACGCGCTTGAAGGGGATGGCGCGCATCGGCATCAGGGTGGCGAAGTTGACCGCGCCGGCCAGGAAGCGCTGGGACAGGCTGTGCTCGTCGATCTGGCCCAGCCAGTGCTCGCGGACGATGGTCAGCGGCAGCTCGCGTGCCAGCCCGGCCTCGCGGGTGCTCTCCTGGAAGTCCTGCAGGGCCTGTTCGAGGCGTGAAAGCATCAGGCTGTCGCTGGCCTCCTCGTCCAGGAAGCAGGCCTCGAGCAGCTCGCGCAGGCGGGTCACCCAGCCGTCGGCGTCGGTGGGCCGGCGCAGCCGCTGCCACTGGCTCTCCAGGGTCTCCAGCAGGTGGGCCAGGGGGCCGGCCAGGGCCGCCTCCAGGCCGCCGATGTCGTCGAAGGGCTCGATGCCCTGCCAGGCGCCGGCGGCGCTGCCCACGGTATAGCCGAGCAGCAACCGACGCAGGCCGAAGGCCCAGGTGTTCTGCTCCAGGCCGTCGGGCAGGTCGAGGCTGCCGCGCTGGCGGCCGTGCAGGCCCCAGCGGATGCCGGCGCCCTCGATCCAGCGCGCCAGTGTCGGCAGGTCCTCCTCGGTGAGCCCGAAGCGCCCACGCAGCGCCGGCACCTCGAGCAGGTCGAGCAGGTCGCTGACCGAGAAGCGCAGCTCCGGCAGGCGCAGCAGCTTCTCCAGGGCGATCAGCAGTGGCAGGCGGTGGCGGCTCGCCTGGTCGGAGAGGGTGTAGGGAATGTATCTGGGGTCGTCGGGAGGGACTTGACCGAATACGGCCTGGATATGCGGGGCGTAGTGGTCGATGTCCGGGACCATGACGATGATGTCCCGCGGACGCAGCGTCGGGTCGGCGCTGAAGGCGGCGAGCAGCTGGTCGTGGAGGATCTCCACCTCGCGCTGGGGGCCGTGGGCGACGTGGAAGACGATGGAGTCGTCGCGCTCCACGTCCACCGCCGGCCAGGTGTCGCGGGTCTCGGCCAGCGGACGCAGCTCGCGGATATCGTCCTGCAGCTGCTGCAGTAAAAACCCAGGTTGGGAGTCGGGCACACAGGACTCGAACAGGTCGATGCGCAGTGCCTCGCGCGCGAACAGCCCTTCGTACTGCTGGCTGTCGTCGTGTTCGTCGAGCAGGCGCAGGTAGTCGCGGCCCTGCTTGCCCCAGGCGGCGAGCAGCGGCTGGGCGTGGAGGTGCAGGGCCGCCTCGCCGTCGCCATCGCCGAGCACGTCGAGGCGCTCGGGCATGCCGGCCTTGCGCTGCTGGCGCCGTCTCTCCGCGCGAAGGAGCTCCTTGTGCTCGATGATATCGGCCCAGTAGTGCTGGCAGGGGTTGTGCACGCACAGCACCACCTGGCTGACCCGGGCGATGGCGGCCAGGGCCTCGAGCGCCTGGCGGGGCAGCGAGGAGATGCCGAACACCAGCACCCGGCGCGGCAGATCCCGGGGCCGATTCTCCAAGGTGAGCGATTCGGCGGCGGCGAGGAAGCGCCGGTGGACCCGGGCGCGGCTCGAGTCGATGCCGGCCTGGCCGTGGGCCGCGGCGACGTCGTCGCACAGCGCCCGCCACAGCTCGGGCTGCCAGCGCTGGGTGGCCTCCAGCTCGCGGCGCTGGCCGCGGGCATCGATCCGCACGTCCTCGCCGGCGGCCCAGGCCTCGAGCCAGTCGGCGCGGTAGACCTGGTACTGGTCGAACAGGTCGGCCAGGCGCTCGGCGAGCTGGTGGTGCTTGCGCAGGTCGTCGTCGCCGGCCAGGAAGCGCGCCAGGGGGGCGAAGTCGTCGCGTTCGAGCAGGCCGGGCAGCAGGCGCAGCAGCCGCCACACCAGCCGCGACTTGTCGAACGGCGAGGTGGCCGGCACCGCATCAACGTCGCCCTCGGCGCGCCCTTCATGGTGAGTGAGCACCGCCCGATAGGCCTGCCACAGGAAGCGCGCCGGCAGGGTCACGTCGAGCGCGGCGGCGATGCCGGCGCCGCCGTTGGCCGGGTCTTCGGCCAGCGCCAGCTTGAGCCACTGGCCGATGCCGTTGCTCTGCACCAGGATCGTCTCGTTCTCGAGTGGCTCGAGTGGGTGGCGGCACATCCACTCCACCGCCAGGCCGCGCAGATCCTCCAGGCGGTTGCCGTGGATCACCATGAAGCCGGGCGGGAGCGTGGCGGCGTTATTGGCCAGGGGCATGGCGGTTCCTTCGCATGGTCCGTCTGGGTGTCATGGTGCCATAAATGCGGTTTTGCGGTTTTGCGGTTTTGCGGTTTTGCGGTTTTGCGGTTTTGCGGTTTTGCGGTTTTGCGGTTTTGCGGTTTTGCGGTTTTGCGGTTTTGCGGTTTTGCGGTTTTGCGGTTATCGGGTTCGGCCTGTCGGTGGCATGAGGTGGCCACCGCGGAGCCTTGGCCTACGCTGTGAGAGACGGCCGTCGACCCGGTGGCATGGAGCGGGATGACTGGGCGGCCATCACCCCACCGATGACGAGAGGGCCCGATCTTGCAGGATTCCCCGGTACGGCGGCGGCTGGTCGAGGACAACCTCATGCATCGCAAGCTGATCCAGACGCTGCTTTCCCCTAGGCGAGACGGCAGGAGAACGCGAGATGAGCGTCGATTCGGGGCGTAGCGAGGGCACGATGGGGGAGCTGAAGGATCCCGCCGTCTTCCTGCGGCTGATCCAGGCCATCACCCGGGCCGCCAACGAGGCGACCCGCGTCGACGACGCGATCCGCATCGCCCTTGGGGAGGTGTGCCGCGCCACCGAGTGGAGCATCGGGCACGCCTGGTACCTCGCCGACCCCTCGACGGGCGAGCTGGTCTCGACCCGGATCTGGTACCCCGAAGAGGCGTCGACATTCGCGGTCTTCCGACGCCTCACCGAGGAGACCCTCTGGCATTCCACCACCAGGGGGCTGATCGAACGCGTCCAGGCGCTCGGCGAGCCGGCCTGGATACCCGACGTCTTTCAGGATCCCGACTTCTGGCGCTCCCACCAGGAGGCGGATATCGAGGTCCGGGCCGGGGCTGCCTTCCCGGTCCTGATCGGTGCCGAGGTCGTCGCCGTCCTGGAGTTCTTCTCGGACCGGGTCATGGAGCGCGATGAGGCCCTGATGGAGGTGATGGCCCAGACCGGAACCCAACTGGGGCGGGTGGTCGAACGGGAACGGGCCGACCGGGCCCTGAGCGAGAGCGAACGCCGTCTGGCCACCCTGATGGCCAACCTGCCCGGCATGGCCTATCGAGGAGGGAACGAGCCCGACTGGCCCATGGAGTTCCTCAGCGAGGGCTGTCGGGCACTGACCGGCTACGCGCCGGAGGCGTTGATTCGTGGCCATCCCCACTTTGCGGAGCTGGTGCATCCGGAGGATCGCGACCCTCTCTGGCAGGATGTCCAGGCGGCCCTCACCGCTCGCCGGCCCTTCCGGGTCGAGTATCGCCTCCATACCCGGGAGGGCGAGGAGAAGTGGGTCTGTGAACAGGGCTGCGGCGTGTTCGACGAGGCCGGAGAGCTCCAGGCCATCGAGGGTTTCATCAGCGATATCACCGAACAGCGCCGAAACCGCGATGCGATGGCCGCCCAGATGGAGGAAACCAGCGCCGAAAGAGCCCGGGCGGATGCCGCGCATCACCGACTCACCGAGGCCCTGGAGGCGATCCCCGAGGGCTTCACCCTCTACGACGCCGAGGATCGCCTGGTGATGTTCAACCGCAAGTTCCGGGATGTCTTCGTGGGCCTCCCTGGCGTGGTACGACTGGGCATGTCCTACAAGGACCTGGTGCGCAAGGCGGTGGAGCTCGGCATTGTCGATACCGGCGACATGACGGTGGACGAGTGGGTGGCCTGGCGGCTCGAGCGCCATCGCAACCCGGGGGCACCGCTGAGGGTCCGACGCCACGACAACCTCCGCCAGCTGATCAGCGAGCATCGCACCCGGGAAGGGGGCGTGGTCTGCATCTACATCGATATCACCGAGCTCGAGCGGCGGCAGGAGAGCCTCGAGGAGCAGATCAAGCTCACCGAGCAGGCCCAGGCCCGGGCCGAGGCGGCTCATGTCCAGCTCACCGAGGCCCTGGAGTCCCTCGCCGAGGGCTTCGCCCTCTTCGACGCCGAGGACCGGCTGGTGTTGTTCAACACTCGGTTCCAGGAGGACTTCGTCACCGTGCCGGACGTGGTCAGGCCTGGCCTGCACTTCGAGGACCTGCTGCATACCGTGGTCGAACGCGGCCAGACCCCCCCGGGGTATGCGTCCCCGGAGGCCTGGATCGCCGAGCGCCTCGAGCGCCACCGCCATCCGGCAGGCCCCTTCCAGTTCCTGCGCAGCGACGGCCGCCATATCCAGATCAGCGAGCACCTCACCCGGGACGGCGATCACGTCGGCGTCTACTCCGACATCACCGAACTCCAGCAGCATCGCCATCACCTGGAGGAGCTGGTCGAGGAGCGTACCGCCGAGCTCCAGGCCGCCACCGAACAGCTCGAGCGCTCCCAGGACGCGCTGCGTCGGGCCCGGGACCAGGCGGAGCAGGCCAGCCAGGCCAAGGGTGAGTTCCTGGCCAACATGAGCCACGAGATCCGTACGCCCATGAACGGGGTGATCGGCGTGGCCGAGCTGCTGGAGCGCACCGAGCTCAGCGAGCAGCAGGCGGAGTACGTGGAGCTGATCCAGAAGTCCGCCGACACGCTCCTGGGGTTGATCAACAACATCCTCGATTTCTCGAAGATCGAGGCGGGGCGGCTGGAGCTGGAGTCCATCCCCTTCCAGCTGCGCGATACCCTGAGCGATACCCTCCAGACCCTGTCGCTGCATGCCGCCGACAAGGGGCTGGAGCTCGCCGTGCACATCCCGCCGGAGGTCCCCGACCGGGTGCTCGGCGACCCGGTCCGTCTACGCCAGGTGGTGGTCAACCTGGTCGGCAACGCCATCAAGTTCACCGAGCAGGGCGAGGTGGTCGTCGACCTCCAACTGGTCTCCCTCGACGAGGAAGGCGTGCGGCTGGCCGTCGAGATACGGGACACCGGGATCGGCATTCCCGAGGACAAGCGCCAGCGGATCTTCGAGGCCTTCGGCCAGGCCGACACCTCCACGACCCGCCAGAGCGGGGGGACGGGGCTGGGGCTGTCCATCGCCGCCCAACTGGTGGAGATGATGGGCGGACGTATCGATGTCGGTGCCGGTCCCGGCGGCCAGGGCAGCCGCTTCGCCTTCACCATCACCCTGGGGGTGCCCGAGGACGGGGTCGAGGCCCCGGCCTCGCCCCCAGGGCTGCAGGGGCTGCCGGTGCTGGTGGTGGATGACAACGCCACCAACCGGCGGATCCTCGATGAGATTCTCACCAGCTGGGGCATGCACCCGGTGTGCGTCCCCGGGGGCCGCGAGGCCCTGGCGGCGATCGACCGGGCAGAAGAGGAGGGCGAGCACTTTCCGCTGGCCCTGCTCGACATGATGATGCCGCGGATGGACGGCCTCGAGTTGGCCGAGCGTATCCGGGCGCATCCGACCCATGCCGCCATGCCCATCCTGATGCTGTCCTCGGGCGGACGTTCCGGGGACCTGGCCCGCCGCCGGCGCCTGGGTGTCTCGCGGCTGCTGCTCAAGCCCCTCAAGCAGTCGGCCCTGCTCGATGCCATCGGTGAGGCCCTGGGCGGTGGCGCCGTGGGAAGTGAGGACGAGGCGGCCGCCTCGCCGAGTACCGTGACGCCGCGGCGCGTGCTGCTGGTCGAGGACGGGCTCACCAACCAGAAGGTCGCCTCCGACCTGCTGCGTCAGCGTGGTCACGAGGTGGTCCTGGCAGAGAACGGCCGCGTAGCCATCGAGGCGGTGGAACGCCGGGGGTTCGATGTGGTGCTGATGGATATCCACATGCCGGTGATGGATGGCCTGGAAGCCTCCCGGATCATCCGTGAGCGTGAGCAGGGCACGCAGCGGCATCTGCCGATCATCGCCATGACCGCCAGTGCCACCAAGGAGGACCGGGAGCAATGTCTCGATGCCGGCATGGACGACTTCGTTTCCAAGCCGTTCCGGGCCGCCGAGCTCTATGCGGCCGTCGAGCGCGCCGGGGAGGGAAGCCCTTCGGGCGGGGCCCCGACGACCCCCGTCGAAGGGGCTCGTCCGCCGGTCGAGCCGGAGGACACCACCGAGCGCCCCGCACCGGCCGAGTCGACGGGCGACGTAGAGGAGGAGCCCCCTTGCCTGGACTGGCAGGACGCCCTGGACGCCCTGGACGGCAATCGCGAGCTGCTCGTCGAGATGGTCGAGATGTTCCTCGAGGAGGGGCCACGGCTGATGGCGGAGATCGACGCCGCCCTGGTCGCCGGGGAGGCCCGCGACCTGCGCCGCGCCGCCCATACCCTCAAGGGATCGGCCCTGGTGGTGGGCGGCCTGGCGGCGGGCGAGGCCGCCCAGCATCTCGAGGCCCTGGCCAAGGCCGGCGATCTGGATGGGGCCGGCGAGGCCAGGGATGCGCTGGCGCAGCGCCTGGCCGAGCTGACGCCGGCGCTGGAGGCGGCCCGCGACGACGACAGCGCCTGAGACGGGGGCTGTTGGCCGACCGCCCGTCCCTGTCAGGTAGGTCGGCTCGGTCACAGGAGGGCGCCATGTTCCTCTCCTTCACTGCCCGAAGGCGAGCGTTACCTGGCCCCGGTCGAGCTGTTCGAGCAACCGGATACCATCGAGGCTTGGCTGACCCGCTGGCTCAGCGCTGGCCGGTCAGGGCCTTTTCGACCAGCTCGAGGCGATCCTGGCCCCAGAAGGGCTCGCCATCGACGACATACCAGGGGGCACCGAAGCAGCCATCGTTCAGCGCGGCCTGGCAAGCGTCGTCGAGGCGCTGCTGCCCCTGGTCGCTGTCCGACTCGCTCAGTAGCCGCTGGCCATCCAGGCCGCAGGCATCGGCGACCTCGCGCAGGGTCTCCGGCTCGGCGATGTCGCGCTCCTCGACCCAGCAGGCCTGCATCAGGGCCAGCGACAGGCCGGCGATATCATGCCCATGCGCCTTCGCCGTCAGCGCCAGGCGAGCCGCCGGGCGGTCATCCGTCGGGAAGTGTTTCGGTTCCCTGTTGAGGGGGATGCCGAGCTGCTGCGGCCAGCGCTTCAGTTCGACCATGCGATAGTCCTGCCGCTCCGGGGCGCGCTTGGGCAGGGGCAGGCCGCCTGTCTTGGGGAAGATCGCGCTGAGCGTGATCGGCACGTAGTCGATGGTGGCGCCGTGGCGCGCGGCAAGCTCGCCGAGCCGTGCATGCCCCAGGTAGCTCCAGGGCGAGATGTGGGTGTAGTAGTAGGTGACGACCTTTGTCATGACGCTGTCTCCTGCCGGGTGGTTCAATGACACTGCGGACATGGCTCGACGCCCCGGTAGCGCCGGGCATTCGTCGCGGGACGTCTTCGTGTCGAGTCGTGACGCCCTCGCCGAAGTCCGGGTGGGACAAGAGGCCGTCGGCTCATGGCGGGCCGGTGGCATGCAGGCGGCCAGGCGTACGGCCATGCCAGGACCACCGACCTGTGCGAGGTCGAGCGGCCTGACTCGGGCAGCGCCCTGAGCCGCCAGGCGGGATAGCTGAAGCGCTGGTTCAGCCCGCCAGGTTGGTGACCGGCCTGCCGTCGACGAAGGCCTGCAGGTTGTCGAAGGCGTCACCGAAGTAGAGCTCGTAACTGTCCTTTTCTACATAGCCCAGGTGGGGCGTGGCCAGCAGGTTGGGCAGTTCGAGCAGGGGGTGGGTGGTCACCGGTTCCTCGTCGAAGACATCCACCGCCGCCTGGCCGGGGCGTCCCCGGCGCAGGGCGGTCTCCAGGGCGCCGGCCTCGATCAGCGGCGCGCGGCTGGTATTGACCAGCAGCGCGGTCGGCTTCATCCGTGCCAGATGGTCGGCGGTGACGATGCCGCGGGTCTCGTCGTTGAGGCGCAGGTGCAGGCTCAGCACATCGGAACGCTCGAACAGCTCGTGCTGGCTGGCGGCCACCGCCAGGCCCGCCTCGGCGGCGCGGCCCCGGGTCCCCTCGCGGCCCCATGCCAGGACGTTCATCTCGAAGGCCTGGCCGTAGCGGGCCACCAGCCGGCCGATCTTGCCGTAGCCGAAGATGCCCAGGGTACGTCCCTTGAGCCCGGTGCCCAGGGTGCGTTGCCAGCGGCCGGCCCGGAGGTTGGCGGCCTCCTCGGGGATATGGCGCATGGCGGCCAGCACCAGGCCCCAGGTGAGTTCGGCGGCGGCATGGGGCGAGCCGGTGCCGGCCATCACGGTGATGCCCCGCTCGCGGCAGGCGGCCACGTCGACATGAGCGGCACCGCCCCCGGTCTGGCTGATCACCCGGAGTCTCGGCAACCGTGCCAGGAGCTCGGCGGTGATCGGCGTGCGCTCGCGGATCAGCACCAGGGCCTCGGCGTCCCGGAAACGCTCCACCAGCGCGTCCAGGTCGCTGACGGTGTCGTTGTAGACCCTGACCTCGTGTCCTTCCAGCTTGGCGAAGGCGTCCAGATGACGCACGCAGTCCTGGTAATCGTCGGGTATCACGATCTTCATCGTGCAGCCTCCTTGTCGGTGTCGGGGTGGCTGTCGGCACTCGCCGCTTTCCAGGACCTCAGGGATTGCCAGACGAACAGGCCGCCGATCAGGGCGCTACCCGCCACGTCGGTGACCCCCTGGCCACCGTCAGCAACAGGCCGCGCTCCAGCCAGGAACAAGGGCGCCGGAAGTCACCGATGGTGGAGGCGGCCAGGGCGGTGATGCCGAGTACCCCGATGCCCACCGCCAGGGTGATCTCCAGCGCCGCGCCGTTGCCCAGCAGGAGCAGATGATAGACGAACATGTAGGGACTCAGGAAGCCGCCCAGCGAGATCCTGGTGGCGGCGAGCACCGTGCGGAACCCGTGGGAGCCGGCGATGGTGCCACCGATGCAGGTGGCCAGGGCCGCGGTGGTGGGGAAGCGGGGCGGAACCCATCGCTGAAACCATTGCCTGGCGATCTGTCTGCGACCTTGGTCTACCCCGGGTCCTGGGCCTCGAGCAGATGGTCGACCAGGTGGCGCGCCACCACCGGCAGGGTGTCGTAGTGGCGCATGCCGAGGACGAGCTCCCGGCGCGCCCAGTCGTCGGCCAGGGGGATGTGTCTCAGGTTCAGGTCACGCAGGTCGCGGTAGAGAGTGTGTTCGGGTAGCACCCCGACGCCCATGCCGTGGTGGATCATGCGACAGATGGCGTCGAAGCTGCGCACCTGGATGCGCATGCGCAGGGTGCGCCCCGCCTGGTTGGCCTGTTCGTGGAGCAGCGACTGCAGAGAGGTGTCCTGCTGCAGGCCGACGAAGTCGTATTCAGTGGCCTCGTGGAGGAAGAGGCGCTCCCGCTTCGACAGCGGATGGTCGCGGGGCGTGACCAGCACCAGCTGGTCGCTGCGGTAGGGTCGCACCTCGAGCCCGTCGGCGGCCACATGGCTGGCGAAGATGCCGATGTCGGCGATGCCGTCGCGCACCGCACCGATGGCCTCGCCGCTGGTGCGCTCCTGGAGGTCGAGCTTGATCTGCGGATACTCCCGGGAGAAGGTGCTGAGATCCCGGGGCAGGAAGGCGATGATCGCCGAGGTGTTGGAGTGGATGCGCACATGGCCGCGCACCCCCTCGCCATACTCGCTGAGCTCCGCCTCCAGGCGCGAGATGGCCTCGAGGATACGCCGGGCGTGGTGCAGGAAGGCCTGGCCGGCCGGGGTCAGCTCGACCCCGCGCGAGCGTCGGTAGAGCAGTTCGGTCCCTATCAACGATTCCAGGTCGCTGATGCGCTTGCTCACCGCGGCCAGCGCCAGGTGTTCGCGCTCCGCGGCGGCGGTCAGCCGTCCCACGTCGGCGATGGTCACGAACAGCTTCAGGGTGACGAGATCGAAGCGGCGCACGCCATCCGGCCTCCGGTAGGGGAACCCTTCTCATGCTAGCCCAGGCTTCGTGTACAGCGAAACCTTGGTTCCCGATTGCCTAATTGTGATCGAGCGCCGGGGTGGCACATGCTCAATGACATCGACCAGGACATTCCCAGGAGATCCCCATGACCTCCCCGACCTCACGCCAGCTGCCGCTGGCAGGCCTCAAGGTCCTCGAGCTCGGCCAGCTGATCGCCGGCCCCTTCGCCACCAAGCTGCTGGGCGAGTTCGGCGCCGACGTGATCAAGGTAGAGCCCCCGGGGACCGGTGACCCCCTTCGCAAGTGGCGAATCATCGAGGACGACACCTCGCTGTGGTGGCACGTGCAGAGCCGCACCAAGCGCTCCGTCACCCTTGACCTGCGCAGCGAGGAGGGCCAGGCGATGGCCCGGCGGCTGGCCGCCGAGGCCGACGTACTGGTGGAGAACTTCCGCCCCGGCACCCTGGAGGGCTGGGGGCTGGGCTATGAGGCGCTGGCCGAGCAAAATCCCGGACTGATCATGGTGCGGGTCTCCGGCTTCGGTCAGACCGGCCCCTATCGTGACAAGCCGGGCTTCGGGGTGATCGGCGAGGCCATGGGTGGCCTGCGCTACCTCACCGGCCAGCCCGGTGAGCCCTCGGTGCGGGTCGGCGTCAGCATCGGCGACTCGCTCTCCGCGCTCTATGCGGTGATCGGCACCCTGCTGGCGCTGCAGGAACGTGCCCTCAGCGGCCTGGGCCAGGAGATCGACGTCGCCCTCTACGAGTCGGTATTCGCCATGATGGAGAGCCTGCTGCCCGAGTACGACGCCACCGGCCATGTCCGACAGCCCAGCGGCAGCGCCCTGCCCGGCATCACGCCGTCGAATGCCTACCGCACCCGCGATGACGACTTCGTGCTGATCGCCGGTAACGGCGACAGCATCTTCAAGCGCTTGATGGTGCTGATCGATCGCCAGGACCTGGCCGAGGACCCGGAGTTGGCCCACAACGACGGCCGAACCCGTCGTGCCGAGGAGATCGACGGCGCCATCGAGGACTGGACGCGGACCCGGGGGCGCGAGGAGATCCTCGCCGCTCTGGACGGCGCCCGGGTGCCCGCCGGCTACCCCTACACCGCCGCCGACATCGCCGCCGACCCCCACTACCTGGCCCGGGAGATGATCCAGACCATCACCCGGCCCGACGGCAAGCCGCTCAAGGTGCCCGGCGTGCTGCCGCGGCTCAGTGCCACGCCGGGCCGGCTGGGCAGCGGCGGTCCGGCGCTGGGCCAGCATACCGACGAGGTGCTCGACGAGCTGGACATCGACGAGGCGACCCGCACCAAGCTTCGCGACGCCGGCATCATCTGATCCCCGTGACCCATCCAGGAGCTGCCATGACCCCGCTCGAGATCAACGAGGTCGCACCGCGCGACGGTTTCCAGATCGAGTCGACCTTCGTGCCCACCGCGGACAAGATTCGCCTGATCGACGCCCTATCCGCCACCGGGCTCGCCCGCATCGAGGCCACCTCCTTCGTGTCGCCGAAGGCGATCCCCAACCTGCGCGATGCCGCCGAGGTGGTGGAAGGCATCCAGCGTCGCCCCGGTGTGGGCATCACCGTGCTGGTGCCCAACGTGAAGGGCGCGGAGCGGGCCCTGGTCAGCGGCGTCGACGAGATCAACCTGGTGATGTCGGCAAGCGACTCTCACGGCCTGGCCAACCTGCGCATGACGCCGGAACAGTCGCTCGAGCAATTTGCCGGCATCCTCGAGGTCGTCCGCGCGCATCGCCAGGGTCGCGACGTCTTCGTCAATGCCTCGTTGTCCACCAGCTTCGGCTGCCCCTTCGAAGGTGAGGTGCCCCGGGAGCGGGTGCTCGACCTGATGGAGCGCCAGCTGGCGCTGGGCGTGCAGGGCATGACCCTGTGCGACACCACTGGCGTGGCCAACCCCGCCCAGGTTGCGCGGCTCTGCGAGGCGGCCCTGTCACGCTTCCCTGATACCCCGCTCACCCTGCACTTCCACAACACCCGCGGCATGGGCCTGGCCAACGCCCTGACTGCCTGGCAGGTGGGCATCACCCGTTTCGATGCCTCCCTGGGGGGCCTGGGCGGCTGCCCCTACGCGCCGGGCGCCACCGGTAATGTCTGCACCGAGGACCTGGTGCACATGTTCGAGCAGATGGGCGTGCCCACCGGTGTCGACCTGGACGCCCTGCTGGCGGCCTCGGCCCTGCTGCCCGAACTGGTGGGCCACGACACGCCCGGCCAGGTGGTGAAGGCCGGCAAGGCGGACCGGCGCTATGCCATGCCGGCCCGGTGATCCCGGCCCTGGCCGCCCGTTTCTCCACCGTGACGACTGATGAGATGCACAACGATGACCGCGACCACTCCCTCTACTCCCCTCAATCTGGCCCAGCAGCTGATCCGTGACCATCTGGTCAGTGGCGAGATGACACCCGGCAGCGAGATCGCCCTGCGCATGGATCAGGCACTGCTGCAGGATATGCTTGCCACCCTGATTCGAGACGGCTATCTGGCCGACCTGGTGACCTGTGGCGCGCGCCTGCACCAGGCCGGCTGCAACGGCTGCATCGGCATGGGCCAGGCCCCGGCGGTAGGACCCAACAGCCTGCGCACGGTACCGCGCAACTTCCCCGGCCGTTCGGGTACCCATGAGGACAGCATCTTCCTGTCCAGCCCCGAAACCGCCGCCTCCCGCTCCCGGTCGCATTAGGGGACAGGGCGGCCCCAGGCGCGGCGGAAGAGAGCGGAATCGGACCCGTGGGGCGATGTGATCCACGCAAAATGGGATGTTTGGTATACCATTGGCATCCCTCTCCAAAGGAGGGGGAATAGCCTGTCGATCTTCTTCCAACTGTTATACATTGATTTGAAAGGATAGTGCAGGGATGTCAAAAATCGATTTCTCTATTGACGGCCGATGATTTCTTGGCTAGCCTGATTCTTGCGCTCTGATAGTATACCAGGCGCAAGATTTTCGAGCCCGATAGCCGAGCAGAGTTGAGCCGGACATGACAACCCTGGGGGAGTTCAAGCAGGAGCTGATCAAGGACTACAACGAGGTCAACCATCGAATCTTCGGTATCGGCGTCGTACGCCAGAAGGTGGATGTCCAGGGCGACAAGATTCTCATCATCGCCCTGCACAAGCGGGTCCCCTCGCTGGCTTACCTTAACAAGCTCAACAGCAACGTCAGCGAACTGGCCGATCATTATCTGATCAAGGGATTCAAGAACGAATTCAAGCAGCTGCTGGTAGAGAAGTATGGCTTTGAGGTCCTGTCCATCTTCAAGGACTACGATGCTGAAGCCGAGCTGTCCGCTACCGTGGTGGTGTTGCAACGAGATGTGCGTGACTACCTCTGACACGATGCCGTGCAGGGCATAGTCCGCAAATCTTCGACGAGAAATCGTTGACTGGTGATGTGAACTCGCCCTGAGAAGGGCGAGTGCTCGATGACCGTCAGCCCAGCCTGAGGCAGAAGCCTCGGGGTGTGCTGGCGGTTTTTTTTGTAGTGCCGAGAGGAGGAAAGCCGATGGCCAGAGTGTCCGATATCGTCAATGCCCTGAGCGTGATAACGGGCGGCAGAACGGTCTCGTCCATGGACGAGGTCAAACGGGGGGAACACCCCTTCGTGATCATGAAATCCTCGGGAATCTATGGCAAGGAGGTGCTGGAGATTCCTGGGCTGATCTATGGTGACCCCGCCAAGGAAGTCAGGAAGGTCGCCGTATGCATGACCATGACGGAGCTGGTGATCGAGCTGGCGGGTGCCACCGGCGTCGACGCCGTGGTGGCGCATCATCCCATCGCGGATGCCGCCAGCTGTGGTGGCGTGACCCTGAAGAACTACCTGGACCTCTATGAGGTGGCCGGACTAGAGTGCCACGAGGCCTTCCATGGTCTGCATCCCGGCATTCCCTTCCTGCATGGCCACCGGGTGGTGAAAGGCAGCATCGCCTACGGTGGGGTGCATGGCAACATCATGTTCGTGGGCAAGGCGCTGCCCGGCGTCGTGACCCTCGGCGATATCCTCGATCGGCTGGATGCCTACATGGCACTCGACCAGGACAGGGCGTTACTGGCGGAGGAGCGGCTGGTGCGCGGCATCGAGGAGATCCGGGAAACCAGCGTCGAGACCCGGGGCTTCATCCACCTGGGAGATCGGCACAGTCGGGTGGAGAACATCCTGCATATCTTTCCCCATACCGGCTTCTCGCCCGAGAATCTGCGGCAGGCGGTGGCGGAGAACCCTGTTGTGGACACTGTGCTGGCTTCCATCAGCCGCGTCTATGACGGGCATGAACTGATCGCGACAGCGCAGGAGATGGGGCTCAACTTCCTGGTCGGCAACTGTCATGTGATGGAAATCCTCGAGAATGGTCTGCCCCTGGCCCATGCCCTGGACGAGCTGCTCGAGGGGGTGGAAGTGGTGCTGTTCCGTGACCGTGTCACCTCCACACCGGTCAAGCGGGTCGGCAACGCGGCGATGCAGGCCTATGCCAGGGAGATGTCGGCGAGCCACCTGTTGGGCAAGCATGCGCTGAGCGAGACGTAAGGTAGGCGCCAACCAATAACAATAGAGGCACTGTCATGAAAACCTCGGTTTCTACTCCTGAAGCGAAGGACCCCGGACTCCCCGCGAGCAAGCGGGCGTGGAAGCGGATCGAAGTGGTCGGCACTGTGCTGCTGTGCATCTGCCTGCTGCTGCTGATGCTCTCGCCCACCAGCCTGTCGGGGCTGTTCAACTCGATTCTCGACTCCGTACGCCCCGTCGTGGTCGACGTCTTCCTGACCGGGGTGGTCGGTACGGCCATCATCGTCAGCGTGATCATCGGTCGTCTACTGGAGCGGCTGGGTTTCACCGACGCACTGGTGCGCATCTTCGTCCCCGCCATGAAGCTGCTCGGGGTCAACCCCGCCGTGATCATTCCCAGCGTCTACAACATCTTCGGTGACATCAACGCGGCCGGTAAGATTTCCGGGCCGATCCTGAAGCGGGCGGGCGCCACCAAGGACGAACAGAAGCTGGCCGTGGCCACCATGGTGCAGTCGCAGCAGTCGTTCTCGACCTTCATGCTGGGGCTGATGGCGCTGACCTTCGCCGGGGTCAACGTCTTCGTCGTGGTGCTGCTGGCGGTATTCCTGCCGCTGGTCATCTCACCCCTCATCCTGTCGAAGCTGCTCTATCGTGACGTTAAACGCGTCGAGATCGGCCACCTGCCGACCTTCACGCCCGAGCGTGATTTCATGCCGACGCTGTTCAGCGCGGCGCGCGAGGGCGTGGAGTTGCTGCTGCTGATCCTGATCCCGGCGGTGGCACTGGTCTTCGCCGTCATCGGGGTGCTCGACTACGTCGGCGTCTGGGCGCCGATCGAAGCGGGGCTGGGCAAGGCCATGCTGCTGTTCAACATCCACCCGGAGACCGGCGTGCTCTCCTTCCTGGTCAGCCCGACGCTGGCCATGGGGCAGCTGCAGGGGATCGCCAGCGAACTCGATCCCTCCCTGGTGGTGGGGTCGTTCGTGCTGGCCTCGTCCGGCCTGCCCCTGTCGGCCGTGTTCGGCCAGGTGCCGGTGGTGTGGGCGGAGAGCTCCGACCTGACCGAGCGCGAGGCGATGGGTGCGGCCGTACTGGGGATCGTGATGCGCCTGGCGACGGCCTTCCTGATTGCCTTCTTCGTGACGCCGCTGGTGGTGTAACCAAGGAAGCACAAGGCAGGAAAGGGGATGACAAGGCCCGGCCGACGGCGCGCTGCAGTCGACCGGGCCTTGTCGTGGGTCATTGGCGGTAGGTGTCGTGATACTGCTGGCGCAACTGGTTCTTCTGCACCTTGCCCATGGTGTTGCGCGGCAGGCTGTCGGCGAAGAAGACCCGCTTGGGCTGCTTGTACTTCGCCAGCTTGCCCTGCAGGAAGGCGAGTACCTGCGCCTCGTCGAGGTCGGCACCCGGCTGCGGCACGACCACGGCGGTGACGCCTTCGCCGAAGTCGGGGTGGGGCAGACCGATCACCGCCGACTCCACCACGCCGTCGAGTTCGTCGATGACCTGCTCGACCTCCTTGGGATAGACATTGTAGCCGCCGGAGATCACCAGGTCCTTGTCGCGACCGACGATGTGCACGTAGCCGCGCTCGTCGACCCGGGCCAGGTCGCCGGTGACGAAGAAGCCGTCCTCGAGCAGCTCCTCGCGGGTCTTCTCCGGCATGCGCCAGTAGCCGATGAAGACGTTGGGGCCGCGGATCTCGAGCATGCCGATCTCGCCCCGGGCCACCGGCTCGTGGGTCTCGCGGTCGGTGATGCGGTACTCCACGCCGGGCAGCGGCATACCCACGGTGCCGGCGATGCGCTCGCCGTCGTAGGGGTTGGAGAGGTTCATGTTGGTCTCGGTCATGCCGTAGCGCTCGAGGATGGCATGGCCGGTCTTCTGCTCGAAGGCCTGGTGGGTCTCGGCGGTGAGCGGGGCCGAACCGGAGACGAACAGGCGCATGTTGGCGGTAATCTCCGGGGTCAGGCGCTCGTCGGCCACCAGGCGGGTGTAGAAGGTCGGCACCCCCATCATCACGCTGCCGCGGGGCAGTTCCTCGAAGATCACGTCGGCGTCGAACTTCGGCAGGAAGAGCATGCTCGAGCCGGCCATCAGGGTGACATTGCAGGCCACGAACAGCCCGTGGGTGTGGAAGATCGGCAGGGCGTGGATCAGCCGGTCCGCCTCGCTGAAGTGCCAGGCCTTTACCAGGGTGGCGGCGTTGGAGCCCAGGTTGTCATGGGTCAGCATGGCGCCCTTGGAGCGGCCGGTGGTGCCCGAGGTGTAGAGGATCGCCGCCAGGTCGCGCTCGCCCCGTTCGACGATGTCGTCGCGGGGGGCGGCGCGTTCGGCGGCTGTCATCAGGCTACCGTCGGCCGCGGTGCCCAGGGTCTCTACCGCCGGGCAGCCGCACTCGGCGGCGATGGCACGGGCCTCATCGGCATTGGCCGGACGACAGACAAACAGCGCCGGCTCGGCATCGGTGAGGAAGTAGCGGATCTCGTCGCCCGTGTAGCCGGTGTTGAGCGGCAGGTAGACGCCGCCGACACGCAGGCAGGCCAGGTAGAGCAGGATCGCCTCGGGGCTCTTGTCGACCTGGACGGCGACGCGGTCGCCCGGCGTCACGCCCAGGGCGGTCAAGGCCCCGGCCAGTCGGGCACTGGCCGCCAGTGCCTCGGCGTAGCGGTAACCGCGCCCCTCGCGGGTGGTGATGAAATCGGCGTCTCCGCGCTCGCGCATGCGCTCGGCGAAGGTGGCGAAGAGGTTGTGGTTCATTTGGCGGTCTCTCCCTTGGCCAGTTTCCTGGCCTTGCGGGCAAGGTCACGGACCTCGCCCGAGCGGGCCACGGTGGCGTTGGCGATGTAGTTCTCGTGGTTGCGCTCGATGTTGTCGAGCACGTAGAGGTAGTTGACCATCAGGCCCGCGGCCTGGTTGAGGCCCTTGTCCGAGGTGTCGCCGAGCCAGTTGATGCGGTGCAGTTCGGCGCCGTTGCCGAGGTGGAAGCGGGCCACCGGATTGAGCGGCAGGCCGTGGGCGTTCTTCGCCTCGACCAGGTAGCGAGCGGCCAGCGGCTTGATCGTGGCCTCGAGTCGCGCCGCCCGCTCGGGCTCCCGGTGCCATTCGGCTTCGTCGAGCCCGGCCAGGGTCTCGCGCAGCGCCTCGGGCAGGCTCGGGTCGGCACGGAGCTCTTCCAGCCACTGGCGGAAGCCGGGCACCGGCGACAGGGTCACGAAGTGCTTGAGCTGCGGGAGTTCCTGCTTCAGCTCCTGGACCACCTGCTTGATCAGGAAGTTGCCGAAGGAGATGCCGCGCAGGCCGGTCTGGCAGTTGCTGATGCCGAAGAAGGCCGCGCTGTCGGCCTCGTCGGGTTCCTCGACCCCGCTCTCCTCGCCGGCCAGGATCGGCTGGATGCGGTTCGGCAGGCCCTTGCACAGCGCCACTTCCACGAAGATCAGCGGTTCGTCGCCGATGGCCGGGTGGAAGAAGGCGAAGCAGCGACGGTCACGGGCGTCCAGCCGGCGGCGCAGATCGTCCCAGTCCTGGATCTCGTGCACCGCTTCGTAGCGGATGATCTTCTCCAGGATCGAGGCCGGGGTGTTCCAGTCGATGCGCTTGAGCACCAGGAAGCCGCGGTTGAACCAGGAGCCGAACAGGTGGGCAAAGTCGGCATCGATGGCGCCGAGCTCCTTCGTATTGGCCCGGGGTCGCGCCCGCAGCAGCCTCAGCAGATCCTCGCGCATGCGCACCAGCTCGTAGGTGCCGTTGCTGGCGAGGTTGAGCCGCCGGAACAGCTCCTGGCGGCGTGGCTCGCAGGCATCGAACAGGGCCTGCAGGCTGGGGTTGTCGCGAGCCTCGCGGTAGGCCGCATAGGCGGCATCGATGGCCGACGGCTCGGCGGCGAACTCCGTCGCCAGGCCCTCGAAGAAGCGTTGCTGCTCTGCCTCGCCGAGCAGGCGATACATGGCCAGCGCCCGGCTGGCCAGGGCGATGCTCGAGGCCTCGCCGTCGCTCTCCAGCAGGGCATGGCAGGCCTCGAGCAGCTGGGCGTGGTCCGGGGGGGCGCCCTCGCCCTGGCGGCGCCTCAACAGGGCGTCGCGCTGGGTGATGCTGTTGAACAGTTCCTGCAGGAAGGTCATGTTCATGCGTGTGTTTCTCCTAGCCCATGATCAGGTTCGGCAGCCACAGCGCGATGCCCGGGAAGAAGCACAGCAGCAGGATGCCCAGCACCATGCACAGGGCATAGGGCAGGCTGCCCATCAGGATGTTGCGCAGCGAGATGTCTGGCGCGATCCCCTTGATGATGAAGAGGTTGAGCCCCACCGGCGGCGTGATCAGGCCGATCTCCAGGTTGATGGTCAGCACCACCGCGAACCAGTAGGGATCGAAATCGGCGGCCAGGATGATCGGCAGCAGGATCGGTGCGGTCATCACGATCACCGCCACCGGGGGCAGGAAGAAGCCGGCCACCAGCAGGAAGAGGTTGATCACCCCCATCAGCACCCAGCGGTTGACCTCCAGGTCGGCGATGGCGCCGGCCACGGTCTGGGTGATGAACATGGACGACAGCGCGTAGGCGAACACCTCGGCGCAGGCGATGACCAGCATGATCATCACGCTCTCGCGCAGCGAGTCGCGCATGATCAGCTTGATCGGCCCCACCTTCCACATGCGGTAGATGATCACGGCCAGCGCCAGGCAGAGGAAGGCGCCGACACCGGCCGCCTCGGAGGGCGTGGCCACGCCACCGTAGAGGGCGAAGAGGATGCCCGCCACCACCGCGAGGAAGGGCAGTACGCGGATCAGTGCCTTGAGGTTGGCGTCCACGTTGGCCTTGACCGTCTCCTTCATGCGCTCGGCGGTCTGCGCCATGGGGTTGTTGTACCCCCCGGCCAGGCGACAGGCGATCATCGTCCAGGCCATGAACAGGCCGGCCAGCATCAGCCCCGGCATCACGCCGGCGATGAACAGGCGGCCGATCGAGGTCTCGGTGGAGATGCCGTAGATGATCATGGTCACCGAGGGCGGGATCAGGATGCCCAGGGTGCCGCCGGCAGCGATGCAGCCGGCGGCCACGCCGTCCGGGTAGCCGCGGGTACGCATTTCGGGGATGCCCATCTTGCCGATGGCGGCACAGGTGGCCGGTGACGACCCGGAGAGGGCGGAGAAGATGGTACAGGCGCCGATGTTGGAGACGGCGAGTCCCCCGGGCAGCCGTCCCATCCACAGGTCCAGCGAGCGGTAGAGGTCACGGCCGGTGGGCGAGGAGGCCACGGCGGCGCCCATCAGGATGAACATGGGGATGGCCACGAAGCCGAACTCGGCGATGCGGTCGAAGAAGGTCTCGCCGAAGTAGGTGAGTTCGGGCAGGCCACGGTCGTAGATCAGCGCGATGAGCGAGACGCCGCCCAAGGCGAAGGCGATGGGGGTGCCGATGGCCATCATCACGACCAGCGCGACGGCCACGATGATTCCCAGGGTAATTGGATCCATGCTCAGTCCTCCCCGCGCAGGATTTCAGCGATGTACTGCAGGGACAGCAGGGTGGCCCCCAGGGCCATGGGCAGCAGGGCCGGCCAGAGCGGGGGGTTCCATACCGTGCCGGTGGTCCAGCCGCCCTCCCAGGCTTCCCAGACATAGACCCAGGCGGCGTAGGCCAGGGCCGCGCAGAAGGCCAGTCCGATCAGTGAGGCGACGAGCAGCATCAGCCTCCGGGCGATGCCGCCGAGGGCGTCCGGCAGGATGGTGATGGCGACGTGGCCGCCGGTCATCAGCACGTAGGGGCTGCCCATCAGCATGGCGCCGGTGACGGAAAAGACCGTGAACTCGGTCTGCCAACTGGTGCTCATGCCCAGCACATAGCGCACGAAGACCATCTGGCAGATGACGACGACACCGGCAATGAACATCAGTGCCGCCAGGTAGGCGGTGGCGCGCGAGAGTCGGTCCATCAGGCGGATATAGCCGCCGAGGGGGCCGCCTCGCGCGGCGATATCATGAGTGGTTGAAGTGGCCATGGTTCCCTCGGGAAGGTGGGTGCGCATGAGGTGGAAGGCGGCCACCCGCGTGGGGTGGCCGTACCGCCGGATGCGGTGTCGCGGCGATCACTCGACCGCGAGGGCGGCATCGATGATGGCCTGGCCGTTCTCCACGTTCTCGGCGAAGTTCTTGTAGGAGGTCTCCCGGGCGATCTCGAGCCAGGCGTTGTAGTCCTCCTCGGACATGCTCACGACCTCGACACCGTTCTCGCGATAGACTTCGACCATCTGCCGGTCGATGGCGGCGGCCTCGGCGGCGAAGAACTCCTCGGCGGCCTTGCCGGCCTCCGACAGGGCGGCCTGCTGCGCCTCGTCGAGGCCCTGCCAGACCTGCTCGGAGATCAGGATCGGTTCGTACATGAACCACAGGGCATAGTCGCCGGGCTCGGTCAGGCAGTCGACCTGCTCGTAGAGGCGGAAGGAGACGAACGACATCGACGAGGTGTTGGCGGCGTCCAGCACCCCGGTCTGCATCGCGGTGTAGATCTCCGAGGACGGCATGGAGGCGATCGAGGCGCCGGCGGCTTCCAGCATCTGCTCGAAGGCCGGACCGGCGGCACGGAAGTTCTGCCCCTCGACGGTATCCGGCGAGGTGATGCAGCGCTCGCTGGAGGCGAAGCCGCCGGACAGCCAGGCATCGGCCAGCACCCGGGCGCCGCCGTCCAGGATGACTGCCTTGATCATCTCCATGTAGTCGGAGTCGTTCAGGCGCTTGGCGTGCTCGTGGTTACGCACCAGACCGGGCATCAGGGTGGCGGAGAACTCCGGGTGGCGGCCGCTGGCGTAGTCGAGTGGCAGCGAGGTGATGTCCAGGCGGCCCCGGACCAGCGCACCCCACTGCTCCCTGGCCTTGAACAGCGACTGACCCGGGTAGACTTCGATCTCCAGGCCCACGTCGGCCTCGGCGACGTGGCGGGCCATCAGCTGGACCATCTCGTCCCGGACATCCCCCTGGCCGCCGGGAAACTGGTGAGAGGCGCGCAACACGGTATCGGCGCTGGCGGCGCTGCTGAAAGCGGTGGCGGCAAGGGCCAGGGTGGCGATGGCCGGCGTAAGTGAGCGTTTCATGGCTTCTCCAGAGAGGTTGTTGTTGTGAGCTTGATATGTCTATCAGCATTGCTGATGTATACTTCAATAGCTCTTTGACTATACTACTGTCAATTTCGGGGCCTTAGACAAAGGTGGCAATGGCGTCGATGTGGCTGACCGGCGCACACAGGGGCAGGGAGGTGAACGGCATGAAACGGTCCAATACCCAGCGGCTTCGGGACGCCCTGGAAGACGACATCATCAACGGGCGTCGGGCGCCCGGTGAGCGTCTCGACCCCGAGGCGCTGTGCCGGGAGTTCGAGGTGTCCCGTACCCCGGTGCGCGAGGCGATCCAGCAACTGGTGGCCAGCGGCCTGGTGACGGTATCGCCGAAGAAGGGCACTTTCGTGGCGCGGGTCGGCCTCGACCAGTTGATCGAGATGTTCGAGGTGATGGCGGAGCTCGAGGGGATGTGTGGCCGGCTCGCCGCGCGGCGAGCCAGCGGGGAGGAGCTCGCCGAGCTCGGTAGGGCGCTGGAACGCTGCGAGGCCGCCGCCCGGGCCGGCGACACCGACGAGTACTACTACGAGAACGAGACCTTCCATGATGGCATCTATGCCGCCAGCCACAACACCTTCCTGGCGAGCGAGGCGCGCCAGCTCAAGCAGCGTCTCAAGCCCTACCGCCGCCTGCAGTTGCAGGTGCGTCAGCGCATGAAGACCTCACTGGACGAACACCGCGAGATCGTCGCCGCCATCGAGTCGGGAGACGCCAGCCGGGCCGAACGGACGCTGCGTGACCATGTGCTGATCCAGGGGGAGCGGTTCAGCGACTTCGTGGCCAGCGTCAGGCGGCTCGGCAATCCCCACTCCGGTACCGGCTGAGTGCGGTCGATAAAGGCAAAGTTGACCATTATACTGGGGCTTTCATGGTCAGGCGGTGCCCCCCCGCATCGCTATCGACAGGAGCCGCGATGTTTCCCGAGTTCACTCTTCGCTATTCCCGCCTGCCGGAGCGCTTCTACGAGCGCTTCGACCCCGTGCCGGTGGAGGCGCCGCGGCTGGCCGCCTTCAACCGGCCACTGGCCGAGGAGCTGGGCTTCGACCTGGCCGCCTTCGATGAACGACAGGCCGCCGAGTGGCTCTCCGGCAACGCCGTGCCCGAAGGGGCCAAGCCCATTGCACAGGCCTACGCCGGTCACCAGTTCGGCGTCTTCGTGCCGCGACTCGGCGATGGCCGCGCCGTGCTGCTCGGCGAGGTGACCGACCGCGACGGTCGGCTGCGCGATATCCAGCTCAAGGGGGCCGGGTGCACCCCCTTCTCGCGGGGCGCGGATGGCCGCGCCCCGCTGGGGCCGGTGCTGCGCGAGTACCTGGTCAGCGAGGCGATGCATGCGCTGGGCATTCCCACCACTCGGGCGCTCGCCGCGGTAACCACCGGCGAGCGGGTCTTCCGGCGCGTGCCCGAGCCCGGTGCGATCCTGACCCGGGTCGCCGCCAGTCACCTGCGGGTAGGGACCTTCCAGTACTTCGCCGCCCGCGGCGACGTGGAGGCGATCCGTACCCTGGCCGACCATGCTATCGAGCGCCACTATCCGGAACTCCTCGAGATGTCCGGGGAGGAGCGCTACCTGGCGCTGGTGGAGGCGGTGCAGGCCCGCCAGGCCGCACTGGTGGCCAGGTGGATGGGTGTCGGCTTCATCCACGGGGTGATGAACACCGACAACACGACGCTCTCCGGCGAGACCATCGACTACGGCCCCTGCGCCTTCATGGAGGCGTACGATGAGCGCACCGTGTTCAGCTCCATCGACGAGGGCGGCCGCTACGCCTACCGCAACCAGCCGTGGATCGCCCAGTGGAACCTGGCGCGCCTGGCCGAGACCTTGCTGCCGTTGATCGACGACGACCAGGAACACGCCATCGAGCGGGCCACCGAGGTGATCAAGGCTTTCGAGGCGCAATACGAGGCCGAGTGGCTCGCCGTGATGCGCGCCAAGCTGGGCCTCGAATCGCAGGAAGCGGGTGACCGCGACCTGGTGGAGAGCCTGCTCGAGGCAATGCACGCCGGGCGCGCCGACTTCACCCTGACCTTCCGCCGCCTGGCCGAGGCGCTGGAGGCGGACACCCCGGCACTTCTCGAGCTGTTCGAGCGCGACGAGCCCATCCGTGCCTGGCTGCCGCGCTGGCGCGCGCGATTGGCGCAGGAGGACGTGGACCCGGCCGGGATCGCCACCCGGCTGCGTGCCGTGAATCCCGCCTATATTCCCCGCAACCACAAGGTCGAGGAGGCGCTGGCCGCCGCGGCCGAGCACGACGACTTCGGCCCCTTCGAGGCACTGCGCGAGGTGCTCGCCAGCCCCTTCGAGGAGCAGCCCGGCCGCGAGGCCTATGCCAAGCCGGCTCCGCCGAGTGAACGGGTGTTCCGCACCTTCTGCGGGACTTGAGGAGCAACACGCCACGCTCGTCCGCCCAGGTAACCGGAAGAGTCTCCGTAGACGCGGGCGGGGGGCGGCTGCTCGTGGGCTACTGCAGTTGGGCTTGGATGGTCCGCTTCAGAGTCTCGGAAGGCAGCTCGCCGAAGCGCGCCTTGTACTCCTGGGAGAAACGGCCCAACTGCTGGAAGCCGCAGTCCATGGCGATGCTGGAGACGCTCTCGTGGGGCGCGGCCTGGTCCAGGCGCTGGCGAACGTGCTCGAAGCGTAGCTGGCGGAAGTGGGCGATGGGGGAGACGCCGTAGTGGGTGTGGAAGTCCCGATAGAGGCGTTCCCGGGAGACGCCGGCGGCGCGTTCCAGATCGGCCAGGCCCAGGGGGCGGTCCAGGGACTCCCGGAGGAAGGCCTCGAGCCGCGACAGATAGGCCGGGCGGCCCTGCTGGCGGTCCAGCAATTCGTTCGAGTAGTTGTGCGGCTGGGTGTAGAGCAGGCTGGTGATCAGCGAATTCTCGAAGTTGCTCCACACCTCGGGCAGATCGCACAGCGACCCTTCCACGTCCAGCATCTCCTGCAGGTTGGCCACCATGCGCCACCACTCCTGCACCGTACCGCTCAGCGGCATCCGGGGATCGAAGATCACCGGACGCGTCAACTCGCGCCTCAGCAATTGGGCGAGCTTGCGATCGATGGCCTGGCGCGACAGCCGTACCAGACGCTTTCGGCAGCTCTCGTCCATGCGCAGGTGCAGCGGCTGGTTGGGCGAGATGATGGCAGCCACCTCGGCATCGGAGCCGAAGGCATCGCCTGGCAGCTCGAAGGACTGGGTGCCCTGGAGGGGCAGGCTGATGCTGTAGCTGTGGGTCAGGTCGGCGATGTCGATCTGCACCGGTGTCGCGTACTCGATGACGCCGATGGCGACGTTGCCCAGGCGGGTGCCGCGGTGACGGAAGTTGAGCGCCCGTGGCTGGGGAACCAGGAGCCGGTGGGGGCCATTGATACTGCACATCCAGCGGCAGGCCGAGTCCGGGGAGTGGAACTCGGCGGCAATCTGCCGTCGCGTCGGGGAAGGGGGTACGGTCATGGTTCCTCCTTGCCTCGCCGTCGGGTGTGGTTGTCATCGGGCCATCGCGATGGCCGTGGAGAGACGGTCGAGGTCAGTGTTCGCATGTCGCTCTTGGGTACGCACTGCGAACTGATGGGCTCATCTTGCCACCCTGATCAAGCAATGACCAGTTCCATGAAAGATACCGCCAATCGGCGTTGAGGCAAAGCCGCTTCCCGTCGCCGCCCGTTTCAGCGTCCCGGGGCGGGCGGCACCGGGCAACGACCAGGACCCGGGAGGAGTGAGGCTGCCGGCATGGGCATCCTGCCTGGCGGAAAAAGTGAATAGCCTTCCTCGAATAACCGCATAGTGGAGGCCGGGGGGAGTGCCTAAGGTGGGTCGTACCCGACAAGCAACAAGATGGTAACGACCGATGACGGCACAACGCTCCCTCCCCGAATGGCAGGCGTTCGTCGAGAATTGCCTCGACTTCCGCCCCGATGACGGCGTCTATCGCATCGCCCGTGACATGTTCACCGACGAGGCGCTGTTCGATCTCGAGATGGAACTGATCTTCGAGAAGCAGTGGATCTTCGCCTGCCACGAGAGCCAGATCCCCAATCCCAACGACTTCATCACCATGCAGGCCGGGCGTCAGCCGATGATCATCACCCGCGACGCCAAGGGTGAACTGCATGCGCTGGCCAATGCCTGCCAGCACCGCGGGGCGACCCTGACCCGGGTCTGCAAGGGCAACCAGTCCACCTTCACTTGCCCCTTCCATGCCTGGTGCTACAAGTCCGATGGCCGCCTGGTCAAGGTCAAGGCGCCGAGCGAGTATCCCGCGGAGTTCGACAAGGCCAGCCGTGGCCTGCGCCAGGCGCGCATCGCCAGTTATCGCGGCTTCGTGTTCATCAGCCTGGACACCGAGTCGACCGTCGGCCTCGAGGAGTTCCTGGGCGATACCCGGCTGTTCTTCGACATGATGGTGGAGCAGTCGCCCAGCGGTGAGCTGGAGGTGCTGCCGGGCGAGTCCCGCTACACCTTCAACGGCAACTGGAAGCTGCAGAACGAGAACGGCCTGGACGGCTATCACGTCAGCACCGTGCACTACAACTACGTCTCCACGGTGCAGCACCGCCGCGAGCTCGAGTCGCAGAAGCAGGGCGGCGGTGGCGACACCCTCGACTACAGCAAGCTGGGCGCCGGCGACAAGGACACCGACGACGGCTGGTTCTCCTTCGCCAACGGCCACAGCCTGCTGTTCAGCGACATGCCCAATCCCCAGGTGCGTCCCGGCTACGCCACGGTGATGCCGCGCCTGCTCGAGGAGCTGCCCAGGGAGCGTGCCGAGTGGACCATGCACCGCCTGCGCAACCTGAATATCTACCCGAGCCTGTTCTTCATGGACCAGATCAGCTCGCAGCTGCGCATCGTGCGCCCCATCGCCTGGAACAAGACCGAGGTGATCAGCCTGTGCCTGGGCGTCAAGGACGAGTCGGCTGCCGACCGCGAGAACCGCATCCGCCAGTTCGAGGACTTCTTCAACGTCTCCGGCATGGGCACCCCGGACGACCTGGTGGAGTTCCGCGAGCAGCAGCGCGGCTTCCAGGCCCGCGCCGAGCGCTGGAGCGACATCTCCCGGGGCCATCAGCGCTGGGCGACCGGCGAGACCCCCAACAGCCGGGCACTCGGCATCCAGCCGGTGATCACCGGCACCGAGTTCACCCAGGAAGGGCTCTACGTCAACCAGCACGGTACCTGGCAGCGGCTGCTGCTCGAGGGTCTCGAAAAGAAAGCGCTCAAGCTCCAGGAGGTGTGAATCATGAACCGTCAGCAATCGATCGAACAGTTCCTCTACCGGGTCGCCGCGCTCTGCGATGACCAGGACTGGGACGGCTACCTGGCGCAGTTCGCGCCGGAGTGCGAGTTCCATATCCCCCAGTGGAAGAACGAGAGCGAGGTCACCCGCGACCCCAAGCGCGAGATGTCGCTGATGTATTACGCCGACCGCACCGGGCTGGAGGACCGCGTCTTCCGCATCCGCACCGGCAAGTCCGCCGCCTGCACCCCCATGCCGCGCACCCTGCACCTGATCAGCAATGTGCGCTGTACGGACCGGGACGATGGCCAGGTCCAGGTCAGGGTGAACTGGGTGACCCACTTCCATCGCTTCGGCGAGAGCGGTCACTTCTTCGGCACTGCCGACTACACCCTGCGTGAAGAGGGCGACGGCTGGCAGATCAGCCGCAAGCATACGCTGCTGCTCAACGACCGGATCGACTCCGTGCTCGATTTCTACCACGTCTGATCACGCTGGAGGGCGAGTCATGCACAACACAGCCGCCATCGTCTTTCGGGACGGCACTACCCGCTTCGTCAAGGTCGACAAGCATGAACTGCTGATGGATGCCGCCCAGCGTCACGGGGTCAACCTGCCGGTGGACTGCCGGGAAGGGGTCTGCGGGACCTGCCGCTGCCTGCGTGAGTCCGGCGACGTCGACGTCGAGTATATCGACGAGGAAGCCTTGACCGAGGAGGAGATCGCCGAAGGGCATGTGCTGGCCTGCCAGACTCGCCTGCGCTCCAGCCAGGCCTCCTTCTACTTCGACATCGACTCCAACGTCTGCAGCGTGGCCACCGAGGTGCATGACGGCACCGTCAGCGCCGTGGAACAGGTCTCCGACGGCGCCGCCATCCTCGAGATCACCCTCGACGATCCCGCCCAGGCATTGCCGTACCTGCCCGGCCAGTATGCGCGCATCGAGGTGCCGAGTAGCGATGAGTGGCGGGCCTACTCCTTCGCCACCTCGGCGGTGAAGGAGGGCAAGCTTCGCTTCCTGATTCGCCTGCTGCCCAGCGGCGTGATGAGCGACTACCTGCGCGACCGCGCCAAGGTGGGCGACGCCATCTCCCTGGAGGCGCCTCTGGGGGCCTTCTATCTCCGCGAGGTGCAGGCCCCCCTGCTGATGGTGGCCGGCGGCACCGGCCTCTCCGCCTTCCTCGGCATGCTCGAGCAGCTGGCCGAGAAGGGCGAGTGCGCCCAGCCGATCCGTCTCTGCTACGGGGTGACCCAGGAGCAGGACCTCAGCGAGCTGGCGCGCCTGGATGCCTTGACCGAGGCCCTGCCCGACTTCGCCTTCGACACCATCGTGATGAACCCGTCCGAGGCCTGGCAGGGCAAGAAGGGCGTGGTCTGCGACCTCTTCGACCTCGACTTCCTGGCCCAGCCCTTCGACGCCTACCTGTGCGGGCCGCCGCCGATGATCGAAGCCACCAAGCAATGGCTTGAAGCGCGCGAGGTGGGTGAGCACCGCGTGTTCTTCGAGAAGTTCGTCTCGAGCTGAGGATCCCATGAACGACATTCATATCGAAGCGATCCAGACGTACCTGGTCGACCTGCCGACCATCCGGCCGCACAAGCTGTCGATGGCCACCATGGCCTGCCAGACGATGGTGATCGTGCGCATGCGCCACAGCGACGGCATCGAAGGGCTGGGTGAGGGCACCACCATCGGCGGCCTGGCCTACGGCCCCGAGAGCCCCGAGAGCATCAAGCGCAACATCGATGCCTACCTGGCGCCGCTGCTGGTCGGTCAGCCGTCCGGCAATGTCAATGCCCTGCGCGCCCGCCTGGCCCGCCATGCCCGCGGCAACCGCATCGCCAAGTCGGCGCTCGAGACCGCGCTGCTCGATGCCCAGGGCAAGCGGCTGGGCCTCTCCGTGGCCGAACTGCTGGGCGGCGCCCGCCAGACGCACCTGCCGGTGCTCTGGACCCTGGCCAGCGGCGATACCCGCCAGGACATCGACGAGGCCTTCCAGCGCCTCGAGGAGCGTCGCCACGGCGACTTCAAGCTGAAGATCGGCGCCCACCCGGTGGACCGGGACGTGGCCCACGTGGCGGCCATCAAGGCGGCCCTGGGCGAGCGGGCCAGTGTGCGCGTCGACGTCAACCAGGCGTGGGACGAGACCACCGCGGTGCGCGGCATCCAGGCGCTGCAGGACGCCGGCATCGAGCTGATCGAGCAGGCCATTCCGGCCCGCGAGCACGCCGGGCTGATTCGCCTGGCCCACCGCTTCAACGTGCCGATGCTCGCCGACGAGGCGGTGGCCGACGCCCGCGACGGCCTCGACCTGGCGGCCGGCGGCTTCAGCGGCGCCTTCGCCCTGAAGATCGCCAAGGCCGGCGGGCTCTACGGGGCGCTGGAGCTGGCCCAGGTGGCCCAGGCCGCCGGCATCGGGCTGTACGGCGGCACCCTGCTGGAGGGCACCATCGGCACCGCGGCGTCGCTGCACGCCTGGGCGACGCTCGGCGAGCTGGCCTGGGGCACCGAGATGTTCGGCCCGCTGCTGCTCAAGGACGACATCGTCACCGAGCCGCTGCGCTATCACGACTTCGGCGTCGAGCTGCCGACCGGCCCCGGCCTCGGCATCACCCTCGACGAGGACAAGCTCAACCATTACCGGCGCCGCGATTGAGACGCGCCCCCCTATCCCAAGGAGACGCTCATGCTCTTCCAGGTGGAAATGACCGTCAAGCTGCCGCCGGACATGCCGGCCGAGCGGGCCGCCGAGATCAAGGCGACCGAGAAGGCCTATGCGCAGGAACTGCAGCGCGCCGGCAAGTGGCGCCACCTGTGGCGGGTCGCCGGCAGCTACGCCAACGTCAGCATCTTCGACGTCGAGGACAACGCCGAACTGCAGGAGATCGTCTCCAACCTGCCGCTGTTCCCCTGGATGGAGATACGCGTCACGCCGCTGTGCCGTCACCCCTCCTCCATCCGTGACGACGATAGCTGACCACGGGTGAACTCAGCCACGCCCCGTATCGCAACGGGTAAAGAACGACAACTAGAGAGACATGACCATGACCGTAAAGATCTTCGATACCCCCGACGTGCAGGACTTCCTGAAGGCCGTCAGCGGCTTCGAGCAGGCCGGCGGCAGCGAGCGGGCCAAGCAGATCCTGCATCGCCTGCTGTCCGACGTCTATCGGATGATCGATGACTTCGACGTCACCCCGGAGGAGTTCTGGGGCGCCGTCAGCCAGCTCAATGCCTTGGGCAAGGAGACCCAGTTCGGCCTGCTGGCGCCGGGGCTCGGCTTCGACCACTACCTGGACATGCGCATGGACGCCGCCGATGAGTTGGCCGGACTGGCCGGCGGTACCCCGCGCACCATCGAGGGCCCGCTCTACGTGGCCGGTGCGCCGGAGGCCGGGGGCTTCGCGCGCATGGATGATGGTAGCGACACCGAGGCCGAGGTGATGTGGCTGACCGGCCAGGTCCGCGACGTGGACGGCAACCCCGTTCCCGGCGCCAGGGTCGAGATCTGGCACGCCGACACCAAGGGCAACTACTCCTTCTTCGACCCCTCGCAGGCGGAGTACCACCTGCGCCGCACCATCCATGCCGACGCCGACGGCCGCTACAGCGCCCGCAGCATCATCCCGTCGGGCTACGGCTGCCCGCCGGACAGCCCGACCCAGCAGGTGCTCGACCTGCTCGGCCGCCATGGCCAGCGTCCCGCGCATATTCACTTCTTCATCTCGGCGCCGGGTCACAAGCACCTGACCACCCAGATCAACCTGGCCGGCGACCCCTACACCTACGACGACTTCGCCTTCGCCACCCGCGATGAGCTGGTGATCGACGCCAACCGCATCGAGGACGCCGCCGAGGCCGAGGCGCGTGGCCTGGATGGCCCCTTCACCGAGGTGGTGTTCGACGTCGAACTGGCCAGGACCGACGACGCCGAGCTGCAGGAGCGTCACAAGCGCCCGCGCGCCCTGGAGGATGGCTGATCGACCGGCCCCGGCCAGCGGCCGGGGCACTCGCTACACGTTCCACAACAATACAAGAGAGATCCCCATGACCCCGACCAAGACCCTGGTGGGCGCCGCCGTCGCGCTCTCCCTCACCCTGACCGCCACGACCGTCCAGGCCCGTGACTTCCGCCTCGGCCTGATCACCCCGCCGGCCCATCACTGGACCCAGGCCGCGGAGGCGTTCGGTGCCGAGCTCGCCGAGTCGAGCGACGGCGAGCACCGCGTCAGTGTCTTCCCCTCCCAGCAGCTCGGCAACGAGGCGCAGATGGTGCAGCAGCTGCAGGCCGGCTCCCTGGACATGGCGTTCCTGACCATCGCCGAGATCTCCAATCGCGTGCCTGACTTCGGCGCTCTCTATGCTCCCTACCTGGTAGCGAATGTCGACCAGGCGGCAGCGCTGCTGCGTTCCGACACGGCCACCGAGATGCTCGAGCAGTTGCCGGCCCGGGCCGGCCTGATGGGGATCGGCTACGGCATGGCCGGCATGCGCCAGGTGCTCACCCGCAGCCCCATCGAGAGCGCCGACGACCTGCGCGGCAAGAAGGTACGCATCACCCCCTTCGACCCGATCCGCGACTTCTACCTGGCCGCGGGAACCGCGCCGACGCCGCTGCCGCTGCCGGCCGTCTACGACGCCCTGGCCAATGGCCAGGTGGATGCCATCGACATGGACTTCGATTCCATCCTGATCCTCAAGTTCTACGAACAGGCCGATAACCTGTTGATCTCCAACCATATGATGTTCCCCATGGTGGGGGTGGTCTCGGCACGGGTGTGGCGTGATCTGTCCGCCGAGGATCGCGAGCTGATCCAGACCACCATGCACCGTCATCTGGACGGGGTGATCACCGCCTTCCAGCAGCAGGATGCCGACCAGGAGGCGGAGCTGCGCACCCTGGACATCGGCATCGTGGATGCCGACGACACCTTCTTCAGCGAGGCGATCGCCGCCTGGGAAGCCACCTGGGCCGCCAAGGCGCCCTCCCTGACCGCGCTGCGCGAGACGGTCGCCGAGCTGAACGCCCCCTAACCGCCTAGGCCGTCCCGGGGCAACCCGGGGCGGTCCAGCCATCAGGACACCGATATGCTGACTACCCTCTCTCGAGGCCTGGCACGCGGCGAGGTGATGGTCGCCGCCACCCTGGCCGCGGCGATCACCGGGCTGATCCTGCTCAATATCGTCACCCGGGCCCTGGGCCATGCCCTCTACTGGACCGACGAGCTGGCCATCCATGGCATGGTCTGGATGGCCTTCCTGACCACTTCGGTGGTGCTCAAGCGCCGTGAGGGCATCGCCGTGACCCTGCTGGTCGATGCGCTGCCGACCGGGGCTCGCATCGCGGTGGCGCTGTGCGTCGATGCCGTGGTGCTGCTCTTCGCGATATTCCTCTTCGTGCTGTGCTGGCGCTGGTACGAGCCCGCCGTGCTGTGGTCTACCGGCTTCGATATCGAGGCCTTCCAGATGGAGACCTTCAACTTCATCTACTCCGAACGCACCAGCACCCTGGGTATCCCGAAGTTCTGGTCGTGGCTCTGCCTGCCGATCTTCTCGGTCTCCCTGGGGCTGCATGGCCTGGTCAACTTCACCGACAGCCTGAAGGCCCTGTGGCCCGGGCAAAGGAGGCTGGCATGACACTCGCCGTTTTCGCCCTGCTGCTGCTGGGGGCGGTGCCCATTGCCCTGGTGCTGGCGCTTTCCGCCGCCTGGTACATCCTGGATTCCGGCAACACCCTGCTGTTCGCCTCCTATCCCCAGCAGCTGTTCGGGGCGATAGAAAATTATGGGCTATTGGCCATTCCGCTGTTCATGCTGGCCGGGGAGTTGATGAACGAGGGGGGCCTGACCCGGCGGCTGATCGACCTGGCACGCATCCTCGTGGGCGGCTTCCGCGGCGGGCTCGTCTATATCAACCTGGTGGCCAACATGATGATGGCGGCCATCGTCGGCTCCGCGGCCTCGCAGATCGCCATCATGTCCCGGGCGATGGTGCCGGCCATGGAGCGGGAGGGCTACGACAAGCCGTTCTCGGCAGCCATCACCGCCGCCGGTGGCTTGATGTCGCCGATCATCCCGCCGTCGATGCTCTTCGTGCTGTATGGCGTCATGGCCCAGGTGCCCATCGCCGACATGTTCATCGCCGGGATCCTGCCGGGCCTGCTGATGGGCCTGCTGTTCTTCGTCGCCATCACCGCCATCGGCCTGGTACAGCAGTACCCCAAGGGCGACTGGCCGAGCCGTGCCCAGGCGCGTCGCTACCTGCTGATGGGCCTGCCGGCCCTGGCCATCCCGCTGATCATCATCGGCGGCATCCTCTTCGGCCTGGCCACCCCCACCGAGTCGGCGGCCCTGGCCTCCCTGGCGGCGCTGCTGATCGGCCGCTACGTCTATCGCGACCTGAGCTTCGACCGGCTGCCGCAGATCCTCGAGCGTACCGCCATCAATGCCGGCCTGGTGATCGTACTGATCGCCACCGCCGGGGTGTTCGGCTGGGTGGTGGTCTACGAGCAGCTGCCACAGATGGCCGCCGCCTGGATCGCCTCGGTGACTTCGGATCCCTTCCTGTTCCTGCTGCTGGTGGTGGGCATCCTGCTGCTGGTGGGGATGATCGTCGACGGTATCGCCGCGCTGATCCTGGTGGTGCCGATCCTGCTGCCCATCGCCCAGGGCCAGTTCGGTATCAGCCCCTTCCAGTTCGGGGTGGTGGTGTGCCTGACCCTGGTGCTGGGGCTGCTGACGCCGCCGGTGGGGGCGGGGCTGTTCATCAGCTCCTCCATGACCGGGGTGCCGCCGTTGCGCATCTTCCGGGCGCTGCTGCCCTTCCTGGCCATGAGTCTGGTGGCCCTGGTGCTGCTGGCCTGGCAGCCCTGGCTGACGCTGGCGCTGCTGTGACGCGGATGGCGCCCCGTGCTTTGCAGCGGCTCTGCGCGACCCGGAGGGTGCCGAGCCGGGGGCCATGGCATGACGGCCAGGCTTCGCGCACTATGGAGGTAGCTCGGAAACCGGGGAGGCCAAGCGATGGCCAAGCAGGACGAGAAGAGGGCGGCCGGGACGACGGTGGACCTGGACGACGAGGGTGTCCACTGGGACCAGGCCATGAGCTACGGCCAGTACCTGAACCTGGAGCGCCTGCTGAGCTGCCAGCATCGCCAGTCCGGCGAGCATGACGAGATGCTGTTCATCGTCATCCACCAGGTCGCCGAACTGTGGCTCAAGCTGTGTCTCCACGAGACCCACGCTGCCGCCGCGGAGATCGCCGCGGACCGGCTGCAGCCCGCCTTCAAGATGCTGGCCCGGGTCTCGCGCATCCAGGAGCAGCTGATCAAGGCCTGGGAGGTGCTGGTCACCATGACCCCGGCGGATTACGCCGGCTTCCGCGACAGCCTGGGCCAGAGCTCGGGGTTCCAGTCCTACCAGTACCGGGAGCTGGAGTTCCTGCTCGGCGATCGCAATGCCGCCATGGTGGAGGTGCATCGTGCTCATCCGCAGCATCATGCGCGACTGACCGAGGTGCTCAACGCCCCCAGCCTCTATGACCTCAGCCTGCAGTTGCTGGCGCGGCGTGGGCTGGCCATTCCCGCCGCGGCGCTCGACCGCGACTGGTCCGAGCCCTACCGCCCCAGCCCCGAGGTGGAGCGGGCCTGGGCCGAGGTCTATGGCGATACCGAGCACCACTGGGAGCTCTACGAGCTGGCCGAGAAGCTGGTCGACACCGAGTACAACTTCCAGAAGTGGCGCTTCAGCCACATGAAGACGGTGGAGCGGATCATCGGCCGCAAGCGCGGCACCGGCGGCACCGCCGGGGTCGCCTACCTGGCCTCGGCCCTGGAGCGGCGGTTCTTCCCGGAACTCTGGCAGGTTCGGACCTTGATCTAGGCTTCAGCTCGAGGTGAGCTTACCCAGCATTGGCGGACACCGAGTTCGGAGCCAGGCGGGACGGCCGAAGTCGCAAGAGCAGGGGCAACGACAGTGACGTCGGGGTCTGATCGCGGCGCTCAGCGCTTGAAGGCGATCGGGCTTTGCGGCCGGGCATCGACCTCAAGCGTGAAAATGTCGGGCCGGCTGTAGTGCCCGGCCACGTCAAAGGCACGGCGGGCGGCGGCAACACGGGGGATATCGATATCCGCCTCAAGCAGCCCGACCTCCTTGCGCATCGGTCCGGCGACGATTTCGCCGCCCGGCGCGATCACCACGCTGTCGCCGGGATTCATCCATTCCTCCGCATCCGGATAGAGCCGTTCGCGGTCGGGGAAATCCGCGGGCAGATCGCTGACCCGCAGCACATTGCCCGCGCCGAGCACCCAACAGCGCGCCTCGCGGGCGATATGCTGCAAGCTGCCGAGCCAGCCGTCGCCGCTGTCATTGGTCGGTGCGACATGGATCTCGATCCCCTGGCCATACAGCGCATAGCGCGCCAGCGGCATGAAATTTTCCCAGCAGACCAGCCCCCCGACGCGGCCGGCGGGTGTATCGACGACCTTGAGCCCGCTGGCGTCGCCGAAGCCCCAGACCATGCGTTCGGGATTGGTCGGCATCAGTTTGCGATGAATGTTCAGCAGCGTGCCATCGGGCCCGATCGTGACCAGAGTGTTGTAGATCGTCGTGCCGCTGGTCTTGCTGTCGCGCTCGTTGATACCGCAGATCACGGTTGCCGTGGCCTTGGCCGCCGCATCGAAAAGCGGCTGCAACTGGTCCGAGGACAGATCGACGGCATTTGCCACCAGCCTTGCGTGCAGCGCCTCGCTCAGCCCCCAGTCCGTACTGGGCTTTAGCCGCCAGATCCAGGCAGGATAACCGGGCACGAAGGCTTCATTGAACACGATCAGTTCCGCACCGCGCGCTGCCGCCTCGGCAACCTTGGCGGCAGCCTTGGCGATTGTCTTTTCACGATCCAGAAACACCGGCGGTTCCTGAACGATTGCGATCCTTGTCATGATATTCCCTGCCTTTAGGTTTTGCCCCGAAAGGCGGAATGCTATTCCGGCACCTGTTCGCCCGACCCGCCAATTTCGGCCGGAAAATCATGCATTTCTGGCAGGCCGTCTTTCATCGGCAGCACCGTTTCAGCATAGTTCACATGCACGCCGGGAACGAAGGCCAGCCACCGACTTCCTGGCCGTGCCCTTCCTGGCCCGGGCCCGGGCGGCTGGGGTATCGGCCGAGCTCTGGTCGGTCCGAACGGCGATGTAGACATGATGGATTGACCTGCCCCGCCTCAACGTCGTGGGTTACGTTGAGGTAGGGACCAGAACACAGAGCCACTATTGAGGGAGGCAGGTCATGAATCAGTCTAACGCAACTCAGCAATCC
>NZ_JCAKFQ010000013.1:0-99927 GCF_059509875.1 Halomonas sp. LMYGS-3
CCCATGCGAGAGTAGGTCATCGTCAGGCACCTTTTCAGAAACCCCGGCCATTGGTCGGGGTTTCGTCGTTCAGGGGTCTCCCACGGAGAGTAGCGGAGCGCCGCCCGGATCATCGTCAGGCACCTTTTCAGAAACCCCGGCCATTGGTCGGGGTTTCGTCGTTTGGGGGCTCCCACGGAGAGTAGCGGAGCGCCGCCCGAGTCATCGTCAGGCACCTCTTCAGAGAAAACCCCGTGCACATCCGTGTTCGGGGTTTTTTCGTTTCCGATCGATGGATTTCCGGGGGACGAGAGTTCCGCTAGAATGTGCCTTTTCCCGTCTGGGGCATGAGGCATGACCATCGGTGACTTGATCCGCTTGCTGAGCGATGGCGAGTTCCATTCCGGTGAGCAGCTCGGCGAGCGCCTGGGGGTGTCGCGGGCGGCCGTCTGGAAGCAGTTGAGGAAGCTGGAATCGCTGGGTATCGCCATGGAGGCGGTGAAGGGGCAGGGGTATCGCCTGGCTGAGCCGTTGGAGTTGCTCGACGGGAGCAAGATCGTGGCTGGTCTATCAAGAGGGGGGCGACAGCACCTGGTGCGTCTGTTCGTCGAGGAGACGCTGCCCTCCAGCAACGCCTTCATCCGCGAGCGCTTCGAGCACAAGGCCGGTCATGGTGAGGTCTGTCTGGTGGAGCAGCAGAGTGAGGGCCGCGGGCGCCGTGGGCGTGTCTGGTCGACGCCTTGGGGGCGTACCCTGATGCTCTCTCTGGGGTGGCGCTTCGAGTCCGGTGTCACGGCCCTGGAGGGACTCAGCCTGGCCATCGGTGTGGTACTGGCGGAGGTGCTGGAGCAGCACGGCGTGCACCCTCTGCTGAAATGGCCAAACGATGTGCTGCTTGAGACGCCGGATGGCGAGTTGGGCAAGCTGGCCGGCATCCTGGTGGAGATCAGCGGCGATGCGGCCGGCCCTTGCGAGGTGGTCGTGGGCATGGGCATCAATGTCGACCTGCCCGCCGACTTCCGGGCCGGTATCGATCAGCCGGTGGCGGCGGTGCGTGACCAGGCCCCCGGGATCTCGCGCAATGCGTTGGCGCTGGAGCTGCTCGAGGGCTTGCTGCCGTTAATGGCGAACTTCGAGCGGCAGGGCTTTGCGGTGTGGCAGGAGGAGTGGAACAACCGTCACGCCTTCGTTGGCCGTGAGGTGGACATCTTGCGAGGCGGGGAGCGCGAGGTGGCCGTTGCCGAAGGGGTGGATGCATCCGGCAATCTCTGGGTCCAGCAGGGGCAGCGGCGTCTGCGCCTGGCGGGAGGGGAAATCAGCGTGCGTGGTCGCCCATGATCCTGGATCTCGATATCGGCAATACCCTGTCCAAGTGGCGATTGAAGGATGCCGATAGCAGCGAAATTCGCTCGCGCGGTGCCGTCTGGACCCGTGAGGAGTGGCGTCCCGGCGCGGATATACCGGACCTGGACGTGGTAGAGGCGGTGCGCATCTCCAGCGTGGCGCGCAAGGCGGTCCTGGAGGAGACTGTGGCGTTGCTGCGCCGTCGGGTCGGGGCGGTGCATGTGGCGCGCTCCACCGCCGAGGCTCTCGGCGTCACCAACGGCTACGAGGAGCCCGGTCGGTTGGGTGTGGATCGCTGGATGGGGACGCTGGCCGGCTACCAGCTGGCCGGTGGCTGCTGCAGCGTCGACTGCGGCAGTGCCATCACCGTCGACTTCGTGCTGCCGGGGGGGCGGCACCTGGGGGGATACATCCTCCCGGGCCTGCGACTGATGAAGGAGAGTCTCAAGCTCGGTACCCGCAACGTGGCCATCGACCCCGACAGCGAGGCAGAGGAGCTGCTGGTGCCGGGGCGCAGGACCGTCGAAGCGGTCAATCACGGCATCTACATGGCCGCGGTCAGCGCGCTGAATCGCATCTACAGCGAGGTGTGCGACCGGGAGAGCGTGCCTCTGCCCATGTTGTTGACCGGCGGGGATGCGCGGGTGATCTCACGGGGTATCGAGGTGCCCCATGCGGTCTGGCCGGACATGGTCTATGCCGGGCTCGAGGCCTGCTTCCCGTTGACCGCCGCCGAACGAGCGGGGCGACTGTCCGGAGCGCCGCGCGTGCCGGCGCCGGTTTCGCTGGAAAAGATACGTGCCGGGCTTGCATTCTCCATGCTGCTTTGACACAATGCGCCGCGTTCCGAGGCGACGGGGCTGTGCTGGAAGGTCGGTCTCCCTGGTCAAGATAGCTGAGAAAACAGTGACTTGACATCGGATAAAAAGGTGGTAACATGTGCCGCCAGTTGGAGGGGTTCCCGAGTGGCCAAAGGGAGCAGACTGTAAATCTGCCGCGAAAGCTTCGAAGGTTCGAATCCTTCCCCCTCCACCAGAATTCGCCGGCACCGGCATGGTCGGGTGGCGGCCGCAAGAGTGGGTAGGCGGGCATAGTTCAATGGTAGAACCTCAGCCTTCCAAGCTGATGATGCGGGTTCGATTCCCGCTGCCCGCTCCAGGCATCGAGTGACATATGGTGTCGACAGGTTGCGCTCATGTAGCTCAGGGGTAGAGCACACCCTTGGTAAGGGTGAGGTCGACGGTTCAAATCCGTCCATGAGCTCCATATCGAAAAGGCGAGCCACGTGGTTCGCCTTTTCTCTTTCCCCTCCGCGGCGGCGTCGTTGGGGAGGGGTTGTCAGGCGAGGCGGCTTTCGCTATCATAGCGCCCGCTGTCGTGCAGGCCGCTCGCAAGGGGTGGTTGCGGTACAGATACAGGCCAGTAGCTCAATTGGCAGAGCAGCGGTCTCCAAAACCGCAGGTTGGGGGTTCGATTCCCTCCTGGCCTGCCAGTCTTCCCCAGGCTGGCGTTATTTCATATACTTTCATGTTTCGATTGCCGCGCCCTGAGGAGTCTCGTTTTCATGAAGCATAGCGCCGAGGTGCAAGAGTCGCGCCACGACGGGCTCAAGTGGACGGTTGTCGTCACTCTGCTGGTCCTGGCCGTTGTCGGCAATACCTATTTCGCCGATCAGGCACTCCTCTATCGCGTGCTGGGTGTCGTCGCCCTGAGTGTAGTGGCGGCCCTGATCGCCCTGACCACGGGCAGGGGGCGCGAGCTCACTGAGCTGGCCAAGAGCGCCAAGAAGGAGATCCAGCGCGTGATATGGCCGACCCGCCCCGAGGCCGTGCAGACAACGGGCATCGTGCTGGTGGCCGTGCTGGTGGTCGGTCTGATGCTGTGGCTGATCGACACCCTTCTAGGCTGGGCGATGTCCGGCGTCATTGGTTAGGAGTTTCCATGTCCAAGCGTTGGTACGTCGTGCACGCCTACTCCGGCTTCGAGAAGCATGTCATGCGCTCGCTGATCGAGCGCGTGAAGATGCATGGCATGGAGGACCGTTTCGGCGAGATCCTGGTGCCCACCGAAGAAGTCGTCGAGATGCGAGATGGCAAGCGCCGCAAGAGTGAGCGCAAGTTCTATCCCGGCTACGTGCTGGTCGAGATGGAGATGGACGACGCGACCTGGCACCTGGTCAACGAGACCCCGCGCGTGATGGGGTTCATCGGCGGCACCAAGGAGAAGCCGGCGCCGATCACCCAGAAGGAGGCCGATGCCATCCTGCGTCGAGTGAAGGACGGCACCGACAAGCCTCGCCCCAAGACCTTGTTCGAGCCGGGTCAGTCCGTTCGCGTCATCGATGGCCCCTTCGCCGATTTCAATGGTGTGGTCGAAGAAGTCAACTACGACAAGAGTCGCCTGCAGGTCAGCGTGTTGATCTTCGGTCGCGCGACCCCTGTCGAACTGGAATTCGCGCAGGTCGAGAAGGAATAGCCTCTCGGCCTGACGTTCGCGATGCGGCCGCCTGGCCGGCCGCGTAACCCGGGGAGCCGCAAGGCGCTATTACCCAACTGGAGTTTACCATGGCCAAGAAAGTACAGGCTTACATCAAGCTGCAGGTCGCAGCTGGCAAAGCCAATCCGAGTCCCCCCGTGGGCCCCGCGCTGGGTCAGCACGGTGTCAATATCATGGAGTTCTGCAAGGCCTTCAATGCGGCCACCCAGGACATCGAGCCGGGCCTGCCGACTCCCGTGGTCATCACCGTCTACTCCGATCGCAGCTTCACCTTCGTCACCAAGACCCCGCCCGCGGCGGTCCTGCTGAAGAAGGCGGCTGGCATCAAGTCCGGCTCCGGTGAGCCGAACAAGAAGAAGGTCGGTACCGTGACCCGCGAGCAGCTCGAGGAGATCGCCAAGACCAAGGAGCCGGACCTGACGGCTGCCGATCTCGACGCCGCGGTGCGTACCATCGCCGGTAGCGCCCGCAGCATGGGCCTGAACGTGGAGGGTCTCTGATCATGGCTAAACTGTCCAAGCGCGCCAAGCTGATCCAGGAGAAGGTCGACACCACCAAGGTGTACTCCCTCGAGGACGCCGTGGCTCTGCTCGCCGAGCTGTCCACCGTCAAGTTCAAGGAGTCCCTGGACGTCGCCATCAACCTGGGCGTCGATCCGCGTAAATCCGACCAGGTCGTGCGTGGCGCCACCGTCATGCCCAATGGTACCGGCAAGGACGTGCGTGTCGCCGTCTTCACCCAGGGTGCCAACGCCGACGCCGCCAAGGAAGCCGGTGCCGACATCGTCGGCATGGACGACCTGGCCGAGCAGGTCAAGAAGGGGCAGCTCGACTTCGACGTGGTCATCGCCTCGCCGGACGCCATGCGCGTCGTCGGCCAGCTGGGCCAGATTCTCGGTCCGCGCGGCCTGATGCCGAACCCCAAGGTCGGCACCGTGACGCCGGACGTCGCCACCGCGGTGAAGAATGCCAAGGCCGGCCAGGTGCGCTTCCGCACCGACAAGAACGGCATCATCCATACCACCCTGGGCAAGGTCGACTTCGACGCTGCCGCCATCCAGGGCAATCTGGAGGCATTGGTCGCCGACCTCAAGCGGCTCAAGCCGAGCTCGTCCAAGGGTATCTATTTCAAGAAGGTGACCCTGTCCACCACCATGGGCCCGGGTATCACCGTCGATCACTCCGCGCTGGTCTGAGCGGCGGGTCGACGACAACAGGCAAGAACTTTGCGGTCCCCGTGCATGGTTGCAGAACGTGCCGGCGGGGCACCGTCAAAGACCGCAGGCGCCGCGCTTCATTGAGAAGGGCGGCTTAATCTTCCGCCGGGAAGGCCTGCGCAGATGGTGTGCCGCCAGGTTTCTGGTGAGCACCATCACCCAGGACTCCCGTTCAGGCGCTCGAGCGACTGAACGGGAGAGATGGTAACCACCGGAGTCTCGTTCGAGGTTCCGGCACGAAGGAGTGATCACTGTGCCACTAGCACTCGAAGGCAAGAAGGCGATTGTTGCCGAGGTCAGTGCAGCCGCCAAGGATGCTCTCTCCGTCGTAGTTGCCGACTCTCGTGGCGTCGCGGTCAGCGCGATGACCGACCTGCGCAAGCAGGCCCGCGAGAATGGCGTGCAGATCCGTGTTGTCCGCAACACCCTGGCACGCCGCGCCCTGTCCGGAACTCCCTGGGAGATTCTGGAAGAGACCTTCTCCGGCCCGACCATGCTGGCCTTCTCCTACGAGCATCCGGGCGCTGCCGCCCGCCTGTTCAAGGAGTTCGCCAAGGGTGAGAAGGACTTCGAAGTCAAGGCGCTGGCCTACGAAGGTGAGTTGATCCCGGCAAGCGACATCGACCGCCTGGCGACACTGCCGACCTACGATGAGGCGATCGCCAAGCTGATGTCCGTCATGAAGGAGGCTTCTGCCGGCAAGCTGGTTCGTACCCTCGCCGCGCTGCGTGACCAGAAGCAGGAAGCCGCCGCCTGATCGGGCGAACTCCTGCGCGCAGCCCGAATCGAATATTGAATCCTTGAGCTATCGGTCCACCGAAGCTCCCGCAAAGTTAGGAACCTGAAAATGGCACTGACCAAAGAAGACATCATCAACGCCGTTGCCGACATGTCCGTGATGGAAGTCGTCGACCTGATCGAAGCCATGGAAGAGAAGTTCGGCGTCTCTGCCGCTGCTGCCGTCGTGGCCGGCCCTGCCGCCGCCGGTGAAGTTGCCGAGGAGCAGACCGAGTTCGACCTGGTGCTGACCGCTGCCGGCGAGAAGAAGGTCAACGTGATCAAGGTCGTCCGCGAGATCACCGGCCTGGGCCTGAAGGAAGCCAAGGGTGCCGTCGATGGCGCACCGGCGACCATCAAGGAAGCCCTGTCCAAGGAAGACGCCGAAGCGGCCAAGGCCAAGCTGGAAGAAGCCGGCGCGAGCGTGGAGCTCAAGTAATCCTTGTGCCCATGGCTTCACGCGCTGCGTAAGCTTCCACGGCTGGTGGCGGGACACCCGCTGCCGGCCTTTTTCTGTTGTCACTGGCCTCTGCCCGTGCAGAGCCGCCAGCCGAATTCCGAAGGCGAGCAACCCAACGCGGTGCTTGCCTTCATCGCCTGACGGAGCCGCTCCCGTCGGGTGGCGCCGACCACGCATCGGTCACCCATGGTGAACAAGCTGGGGAATACAGATGGCTTACTCATACACTGAGAAAAAACGCATCCGCAAGGATTTCGGCAAACTGCCCCAAGTGATGGATGTGCCCTACCTGCTGGCCATCCAGCTTGATTCCTACTACGACTTTCTCCAGCAGGACCGCTCGCCCGAGGAGCGCCTCGAGATCGGTCTGCATGCGGCCTTCAAGTCCGTGTTCCCGATCGAGAGCTTCTCCGGCAATGCCGCCCTGGAGTACGTCAGCTACCGTTTCGGCACCCCGGCCTTCGACGTCAAGGAGTGCCAGTTGCGTGGCGTCACCTACTCGGCTCCGCTGCGGGTCAAGGTTCGCCTGATCATCTACGACAAGGAGTCGTCGAACAAGGCCATCAAGGACATCAAGGAGCAGGAAGTCTACATGGGGGAAATCCCCCTGATGACTGAGAACGGCACCTTCGTCGTCAACGGCACCGAGCGGGTCATCGTTTCCCAGCTGCACCGCTCGCCGGGGGTATTCTTCGACCACGACAAGGGCAAGAGCCACTCCTCCGGCAAGCTGCTCTACTCCGCCAGGGTGATCCCCTACCGCGGGTCCTGGCTGGACTTCGAGTTCGACCCGAAGGACAGCGTCTTCGTGCGCATCGACCGCCGCCGCAAGCTGCCGGCCACGGTGCTGATGCGGGCGCTGGGCATGAGTGCCGAGGAGATCCTCGACGAGTTCTTCGAGACCAGTACCTTCCACATCGAGCAGTCCGGCTTCTCCGTGGAGCTGGTGCCGTCGCGCCTGCGCGGCGAGACCGCCACCTTCGACATCAAGGATGGCGAGGGCAACCTGATCGTCGAGGAAGGCCGCCGCATCACCCAGAAGCACATCCGCCAGCTGGAGAAGGCCGGCCTCGAGCGCCTCGAGGTGCCGATGGAGTACCTCTTCGGCAAGACCCTGGGCAAGGACCAGGTCGACCCCAACACCGGCGAGTTGATCTGCCCCTGCAACAGCGAGATCACCCCGGATCTGCTCGAGAAACTGGGCCAGGCCGGCATCACTACCCTCGAGACCCTCTACACCAACGACCTCGACTGCGGGCCCTTCATCTCGGACACCCTCAAGCTGGACACCACCGGGTCCCAGCTCGAGGCATTGGTCGAGATCTACCGCATGATGCGTCCCGGCGAGCCGCCCACCAAGGAGGCCGCCGAGACCCTGTTCCACAACCTGTTCTTCACCGAGGACCGCTACGACCTTTCCGGCGTCGGTCGCATGAAATTCAACCGTCGCCTGCGTCGCGACGCCGACACCGGTTCCGGTGTGCTCGACCAGCGCGACATCCTCGATGTGCTCAAGGAGCTGATCAATATCCGTAACGGCTTCGGTGAAGTCGACGATATCGATCACCTGGGCAACCGTCGCATCCGCTGCGTCGGCGAGATGGCCGAGAACCAGTTCCGCGTCGGCCTGGTGCGCGTCGAGCGCGCGGTCAAGGAGCGCCTCTCCATGGCCGAAAGCGAAGGTCTGATGCCCCAGGACCTGATCAACGCCAAGCCGGTGGCGGCGGCGGTCAAGGAGTTCTTCGGCTCGAGCCAGCTCTCCCAGTTCATGGACCAGAACAACCCGCTCTCCGAGGTCACCCACAAGCGCCGTGTCTCCGCACTCGGTCCGGGCGGCCTGACACGCGAGCGGGCCGGCTTCGAGGTGCGCGACGTCCACGCCACGCACTACGGTCGCCTGTGCCCGATCGAGACCCCGGAAGGTCCCAACATCGGCTTGATCAACTCGCTGGCCACCTACAGCCACACCAACAGCTACGGCTTCCTCGAGACGCCCTACCGCAAAGTGGTGGACCGTCAGGTGACCGACGAGGTGGTGCACCTCTCGGCCATCGAGGAGGGGGATTACATCATCGCCCAGGCCTCGGCCACCGTGGATGAGGCCAACAAGCTGGTCGACGACCTGGTGCAGGTGCGCCACAAGGGCGAGACCACCTTCATGCGTCCCGAGCAGGTCACCCTCATGGACGTCTCCCCGCGCCAGGTGGTGTCGGTGGCGGCGGCGCTGATTCCGTTCCTCGAGCACGACGATGCCAACCGCGCCCTGATGGGGTCGAACATGCAGCGTCAGGCGGTGCCGACCCTGCGTGCCGAGAAGCCGCTGGTGGGGACCGGCATGGAGCGCTTCGTGGCCCGTGACTCCGGTGTCTGCGCCGTGGCACGCCGCGGCGGCGTGATCGATTCGGTCGACGCCAAGCGCATCGTGGTGCGCATCAACGAGGACGAGATCATCGGCGGCGAGGCCGGCGTCGACATCTACAACCTCACCAAGTACGTGCGGTCCAACCAGAACACCTGCATGAACCAGCGTCCCATCGTGCGCCCCGGCGACGAGGTGGCGCGAGGCGACATCCTGGCCGACGGCCCCTCCGTCGACATGGGCGACCTGGCGCTGGGCCAGAACATGCGCATCGCCTTCATGCCCTGGAACGGCTACAACTTCGAGGACTCCATCCTGCTCTCCGAGCGGGTGGTCCAGGAAGACCGCTTCACCACCATCCACATCCAGGAGCTGACCTGCGTGTCGCGCGACACCAAGCTGGGGCCGGAGGAGATCACCTCCGACATCCCCAACGTGGGCGAGTCGGCACTGGCCAAGCTGGATGAGGCCGGCGTGGTCTACATCGGTGCCGAGGTCGGACCGGGCGATATCCTGGTCGGCAAGGTCACGCCCAAGGGCGAGACCCAGCTGACCCCGGAAGAGAAGCTGCTGCGCGCGATCTTCGGCGAGAAGGCCAGCGACGTGAAGGACACGTCTCTGCGGGCGCCGACTGGCATGCGCGGCACCGTCATCGACGTCCAGGTGTTCACCCGCGACGGCGTGGAGAAGGACTCCCGGGCGCTGGCCATCGAGCAGATGCAGCTCGACGAGGTGCGCAAGGACCTGCAGGAGACCTACCGCATCGCCGAGGACGCCACCTTCGAGCGCCTCAGGCGCACCCTCTCCGGCCAGGCCGTCAACGGCGGTCCGAAGCTGAAGAAGGGTGATATCCTCTCCGACGACTACCTGGAGGAGCTGCCGCGCCAGCAGTGGTTCAAGCTGCGCCTGCAGGACGAGGCGCTCAATGAGCTGCTGGCCCAGGCCGACGAGCAGCTGGAGAATCGTCGCAAGGAGATGGACGAGCGTTTCGAGGACAAGAAGCGCAAACTGACCCAGGGCGACGATCTCGCGCCGGGCGTGCTCAAGATCGTCAAGGTCTACATGGCGGTCAAGCGCCGCATCCAGCCGGGCGACAAGATGGCCGGCCGTCACGGCAACAAGGGCGTCATCTCGGCGATCATGCCGATCGAGGACATGCCCTTTGACGACAACGGCGAGCCGGTCGACGTGGTGCTCAACCCGCTCGGCGTGCCGTCACGGATGAACGTCGGTCAGATCCTCGAGACCCACCTGGGCCTGGCGGCCCGTGGCCTCGGGGTGAAGATCGAACGGATGCTGCGCGAGGCCCGTGACCAGCAGGTTGGCCAGCTGCGCGACTTCCTGGGGCAGGTCTACAACACCGAGGGCACTCGCGTCGAGAACCTCGACTCGCTGACCGACGATGAGGTGATCGCCCTGGCGAAGAACCTCCAGGGCGGCGTGCCCATGGCCTCGCCGGTGTTCGACGGCGCCAAGGAGGGCGAGATCAAGCACCTGCTCAAGCTGGCCGAGCTGCCGGATTCGGGCCAGATGACCCTCTACGACGGCCGCTCCGGCGACGCCTTCGACCGCCCGGTGACGGTGGGGTACATGTACATGCTGAAGCTCAACCACCTGGTGGACGACAAGATGCATGCGCGTTCCACCGGCTCCTACTCGCTGGTCACCCAGCAGCCGCTGGGCGGCAAGGCGCAGTTCGGTGGTCAGCGCTTCGGCGAGATGGAGGTCTGGGCCCTGGAAGCCTACGGTGCGGCCTACACCCTCCAGGAGATGCTCACGGTCAAGTCCGACGACGTGGAAGGGCGCACCAAGATGTACAAGAGCATCGTGGACGGCGACCACACCATGCAGGCGGGCATGCCGGAATCCTTCAACGTGCTGGTGAAGGAGATCCGTTCGCTGGGCATCGATATCGAGTTAGAGAGCTAGGAGCCTCCCAATGAAAGATTTGGTGAAAGTCCTCAAATCGCAGTCTCAGTCCGACGAGTTCGACGCGATCAAGATCACGCTCGCGTCGCCGGACATGATTCGCTCCTGGTCCTTCGGCGAGGTCAAGAAGCCCGAGACCATCAACTACCGCACCTTCAAGCCGGAGCGGGATGGGCTGTTCTGCGCCAAGATCTTCGGTCCGGTGAAGGACTACGAGTGCCTGTGCGGCAAGTACAAGCGCATGAAGCACCGTGGCATCATCTGCGAGAAGTGCGGCGTCGAGGTCACCAAGGCCGCGGTACGCCGTGAACGCATGGGCCACATCGAGCTGGCCAGCCCCGTCGCGCATATCTGGTTCCTCAAGTCGCTGCCGTCGCGCATCGGCATGTTCCTCGACATGACCCTGCGCGACATCGAGCGCGTGCTCTATTTCGAGAGCTTCGTGGTCATCGATCCGGGCATGACCACCCTCGAACGCGGTCAGTTGCTCAATGACGAGCAGTACTTCGAGGCCCTCGAGGAGTTCGGCGACGACTTCGACGCCCGTATGGGCGCCGAGGCCGTCCAGGCGCTGCTCAAGGATATCGACCTCGAGGAGGAGATCGATCGCCTGCGCGAGGAGATCCCCCAGACCAACTCCGAGACCAAGATCAAGAAGCTCTCCAAGCGGCTCAAGCTGCTGGAGGCCTTCCACCAGTCGGGCAACGCCCCGGCGTGGATGGTCATGGAGGTGCTGCCGGTGCTGCCGCCGGACCTGCGTCCGCTGGTGCCGCTGGACGGCGGGCGCTTCGCGACCTCCGATCTCAACGACCTCTACCGTCGCGTGATCAATCGCAACAATCGCCTCAAGCGGCTGCTCGACCTCAATGCGCCGGACATCATCGTGCGCAACGAGAAGCGCATGCTGCAGGAGGCGGTCGACGCCCTGCTCGACAACGGCCGTCGCGGCCGGGCCATCACGGGCTCGAACAAGCGCCCGCTGAAGTCGCTGGCCGACATGATCAAGGGCAAGCAGGGGCGCTTCCGCCAGAACCTGCTGGGCAAGCGCGTCGATTACTCGGGCCGCAGCGTGATCACCGTCGGCCCGACCCTGCGCCTGCATCAGTGCGGCCTGCCGAAGAAGATGGCGCTCGAGCTGTTCAAGCCGTTCATCTACTCCAAGCTGCAGACCCTGGGGTACGCGTCGACCATCAAGGCCGCCAAGAAGATGGTCGAGCGCGAGCTGCCCGAGGTGTGGGACATCCTCGCCGATGTCATCCGCGAGCACCCGGTGCTGCTCAACCGTGCCCCGACCCTGCACCGCCTCGGCATCCAGGCCTTCGAGCCGCTGCTGATCGAGGGCAAGGCGATCCAGCTGCACCCGCTGGTGTGTGCCGCCTACAACGCCGACTTCGACGGTGACCAGATGGCGGTCCACGTGCCGCTGACGCTGGAGGCCCAGCTCGAGGCGCGGGCGCTGATGATGGCCACCAACAACGTGCTGTCACCGGCCAACGGCGAGCCGATCATCGTGCCGTCCCAGGACGTGGTGCTGGGCCTCTACTACATGACCCGCGAGCGCATCAACGCCAAGGGCGAGGGCATGGTGTTCGCCAACCTCAACGAGGTGGAACGCGCCTTCGGCACCCAGAGCGTCGAGCTGCACGCCCGGGTCAAGGTGCGCCTGAGCGAGGTCGAGATCGACGAGGAGACCGGCGAGAAGCGCGAGCACCGCCGCATCTACGACACCACCGTGGGGCGCGCCCTGCTGTTCCGCATCCTGCCCGAGGGCGTGCCCTTCGAACTCGTCGACCAGTCGATGAAGAAGAAGGCGATCTCGAAGCTGATCAACGAGGTGTATCGCCGTGCCGGCCTCAAGCCGGCGGTGATCTTCGCCGACCAGCTGATGTACACCGGCTTCCGCCTGGCGACCTGGTCCGGCGCCTCCATCGGGGTCAACGACTTCGTCATTCCCGAGGCCAAGGCCGAGATCATCGAGGCCGCCGAGGACGAGGTGAAGGAGATCGAGGACCAGTTCTCCTCCGGTCTCGTCACCGCGGGCGAGAAGTACAACAAGGTCATCGACATCTGGTCCAAGGCCAACGATAAGGTGGCCAAGGCGATGATGGCAGGCATCTCCAAGGAGACGGTGATCGACCGCGACGGCAAGGAGGTCGAGCAGGACTCGTTCAACAGCGTCTTCATCATGGCCGACTCCGGGGCCCGGGGGAGTGCCGCCCAGATCCGTCAGCTGGCAGGGATGCGTGGCCTGATGGCCAAGCCGGATGGCTCGATCATCGAGACGCCGATCGTCGCCAACTTCCGCGAGGGCCTGAACGTCCTCCAGTACTTCATCTCGACCCACGGCGCGCGGAAGGGCCTCGCGGACACCGCACTCAAGACCGCCAACTCCGGTTACCTGACCCGCCGCCTGGTCGACGTGGCCCAGGACATGGTGATCACCGAGGCGGATTGCGGTACAGAGAACGGCCTGACCCTGCACCCGGTCATCGAGGGTGGTGATATCATCGTCTCCCTGGCGCAGCGTGTGCTGGGGCGCGTGGTGGCCCAGGACGTCATCGACCCGTCCACCCAGGACGTGTTGATCCCGCGCGGCACCCTGCTCGATGAGGCCTGGTGCGCCGAGCTCGACACCATGGGTGTCGATGAGATCGTGGTGCGCAGCGCCATCGCCTGCGAGACCGCCCACGGCGTCTGCTCGGCCTGCTACGGTCGCGACCTGGCGCGTGGCCACCAGGTCAACATCGGTGAGGCGGTGGGCGTCATCGCCGCCCAGTCGATCGGCGAGCCGGGTACCCAGCTGACCATGCGGACCTTCCACATCGGTGGCGCGGCATCGCGTGCCTCCGCCGTGGACAGTGTGCAGGTCAAGCATGGTGGCAGGGTGCGCTTGCACAACATCAAGTTCGTAGAGCGTGCCGATGGCAAGCTGGTGGTGGTCTCCCGCTCCAGTGCCCTGGCGGTGGCCGACGATCATGGTCGCGAGCGGGAGTACTACAAGCTCCCCTACGGCGCCGAGCTCTCGGTCAGGGACGGTGAGGCGGTCGAAGCCGGCCAGGCCGTCGCCAAGTGGGATCCGCACACCCACCCGATCGTCGCCGAGGCCGAGGGTACCGTGCAGTACGCCGACATGGACGAGGGCCTGACCATCCACCGCAGCGTGGACGAGATGACCGGTCTCTCCTCCATCGAGGTGATCGAGGCGGCGGCGCGGCCCATGGCCGGCCGCGACAAGCGTCCGATGATCCTGCTGGCAGGCGATGACGGCAAGCCGGTCACGGTGTCCGGCTCCGACACTCCTGTGCAGTACCTGCTGCCGGGCAAGGCGATCGTCACCGCCGACAACGGCTCGAAGATCGGTATCGGCGAGATCGTCGCGCGGATCCCGGTGGAGGCGTCCGCCAACAAGGACATCACCGGGGGTCTGCCGCGCGTGGCCGACCTGTTCGAGGCGCGCAAGCCGAAGGAACCGGCGATCCTCGCCGAGATCAGCGGCGTGATCAGCTTCGGCAAGGAGACCAAGGGCAAGCGGCGCCTGACCATCACCCCCGAGGGTGGCGGCGACCCGTTCGAGATGCTGATCCCGAAGTGGCGCCAGATCGCCGTGTTCGAGGGCGAGAGCGTCGAGAAGGGCGAGGTGATCTCCGATGGCCCGAGCAATCCCCACGACATCCTGCGCCTGCTGGGCGTGGCGGAGCTGGCCAAGTACATCACCGCCGAGATCCAGGACGTCTACCGCCTGCAGGGCGTGGGCATCAACGACAAGCACATCGAAGTGATCGTGCGTCAGATGCTGCGCAAGGTGGAGATCACCGACTCCGGCGACTCGGACTTCATCCCGGGCGACCAGGTCGAACTGGTTCGAGTGCTCGAGCAGAACCACTTCCTCGAGAAGGGAGAGAAATTCCCGGCCAAGTACCAGCGGGTGTTGCTGGGTATCACCAAGGCCAGCCTGGCCACCGAGTCGTTCATCTCCGCCGCCTCCTTCCAGGAGACCACGCGGGTGCTGACCGAAGCGGCGGTCACCGGCAAGCGCGATTACCTGCGCGGCCTGAAGGAGAACGTGGTGGTGGGACGCTTGATCCCGGCCGGTACCGGCCTGACCCACCACGCGGAGCGCAAGCGCAAGCGTGAAGACGCCGACCGCCTGCTCCATCCGTCGGCCTTCGATGTCGAGCAGGAGCTGGGCGCCCAGCTCACGGCGCTCGACTCGGATGACGACGAGATCTGACGCCCGCTCCGTCGGCCTGGCGTCCTCCCCGCAGGGCAGGACGCCAGGCTTGACGGCCAGCCTCGTCAGCCATTAGAATGCGCAGCCTTTAACAGTGGGGTGGGTGCGCCCGCGCCCGCTGAAAGGCAAGGCAACCCATTGGAGTCAGCTACACACCATGGCAACGATCAATCAGCTCGTGCGCAAGCCGCGCAAGCGTCCCGTCAGCAAGAGCGACGTGCCGGCGCTGCAGGCCTGCCCGCAGAAGCGCGGGGTCTGCACCCGCGTCTACACCACCACCCCGAAGAAGCCGAACTCGGCCCTGCGTAAGGTGTGCCGTGTGCGCCTCACCAACGGCTACGAGGTCTCTTCGTACATCGGCGGTGAGGGCCATAACCTCCAGGAGCACTCCGTGGTCCTGATTCGCGGCGGCCGTGTCAAGGACCTCCCCGGTGTGCGCTATCACACCGTGCGTGGCGCCCTCGACACCTCTGGCGTACAGAACCGCAAGCAGGGCCGCTCCAAGTACGGCACCAAGCGTCCCAAGGTGTAATCGGGCGGCTCCCGTCGCCCCTACGAAATGCATGGCATCGGTCTGATAAGAGTAAGGTCGAGCACCGCCGTCGGTGGTCGTCTCGGGTTTACCTGAAGGACCCTTTACAGAGGGCTTATCATGCCTAGAAGAAGAGTTGCTGCTAAGCGCGAGATCCTGCCGGATCCCAAGTTCGGAAGCGAGCGCCTGGCGAAGTTCATGAACCACCTGATGGTCAGCGGCAAGAAGTCCGTAGCTGAGCGCATCGTCTACGGTGCGCTGGACAGGGTTGCCGAGCGTAGCAAGGAAGAGCCGCTGGAGATCTTCGACAAGGCGCTGGAAGCCATCCAGCCGATGGTCGAGGTCAAGTCGCGCCGCGTCGGCGGTGCGACCTATCAGGTGCCGGTCGAGGTTCGCCCCTCGCGTCGTCAGGCGCTGGCCATGCGCTGGCTGGTGGATGCGGCCCGTCGTCGTGGCGAGAAGACCATGGTGCAACGCCTGGCCGGCGAGATGCTGGATGCCGCCGAAGGCAAGGGCTCGGCCGTCAAGAAGCGTGAAGACGTGCATCGCATGGCAGAAGCCAACAAGGCCTTCTCGCACTATCGTTTCTAAGTGCAGCGCTTCTAACGCATCGCCAACCAACGGGGAGTTCCAACGTGGCTCGCAAGACTCCGCTAAATCGTTACCGCAATATCGGTATCGTTGCACACGTCGACGCCGGCAAGACCACCACGACCGAGCGCGTCCTGTTCTACACCGGCCTGTCCCACAAGGTCGGTGAGGTCCATGAGGGGGCTGCCACCATGGACTGGATGGAGCAGGAGCAGGAGCGTGGTATCACCATCACCTCCGCGGCGACCACCTGCTTCTGGCAGGGCATGAACAAGCAGTTCGATGAGCACCGCATCAATATCATCGACACCCCCGGGCACGTCGACTTCACCATCGAGGTGGAGCGTTCCCTGCGCGTGCTCGACGGGGCCGTGGTGGTGCTGTGCGGCAGCTCCGGCGTGCAGCCCCAGACCGAGACCGTGTGGCGCCAGGCCAACAAGTACGAAGTGCCGCGCATGGTGTTCGTCAACAAGATGGACCGCACCGGTGCCGACTTCTTCATGGTGGTCGAGCAGCTCAAGGAGCGTCTCGGCGCCAATGCGGTGCCGATCCAGATCAACTGGGGCACCGAGGAAGAGTTCAAGGGCGTCATCGACCTGATCGCCATGAAGGCCATTCTCTGGGACGAAGACAACTTCGGCATGAACTACGAGCTGGTGGATATCCCCGCCGAGCTCCAGGAGACCGCCGAGAAGTATCGCGAAGAGATGGTCGAGGCGGCCGCCGAGGCCTCCGAAGAGCTGATGGACAAGTACCTCGAGGAGGGGGAGCTGACCGTCGAGGAGATCAAGGCCGGCCTGCGTCGTCGCACCCTGGACAACGAGATCGTGCTGGTCACCTGCGGCTCCGCGTTCAAGAACAAGGGCGTGCAGGCGGTGCTGGATGGCGTGATCGAGTACATGCCGTCACCCACCGAGGTCAAGGCCATCGAGGGTGAGCTGGACGACAAGGACGGCACCATCGCCACGCGCGAGGCGGACGACAACGCTCCCTTCTCGGCGCTGGCGTTCAAGATCGCCACCGACCCCTTCGTCGGTACCCTGACCTTCATTCGCGTCTACTCCGGCGTGCTGAAGTCGGGTGACAGCGTCTACAATTCGGTCAAGCAGAAGAAGGAGCGCGTGGGGCGTATCGTGCAGATGCACGCCAACTCGCGCGAGGAGATCAAGGAGGTGCTGGCCGGCGACATCGCCGCGTGCATCGGTCTCAAGGACGTCACCACCGGTGACACCCTGTGCGATCTGGAGAACAAGATCGTTCTCGAGCGCATGGAGTTCCCCGATCCGGTGATCTCCGTGGCCGTGGAGCCGAAGTCCAAGGCCGACCAGGAGAAGATGGGCGTGGCGCTGGGCAAGCTGGCCCAGGAGGATCCGTCCTTCCAGGTCAAGACCGACGAAGAGACCGGCCAGACCATCATCTCCGGCATGGGCGAGCTGCACCTCGACATCCTTGTCGACCGCATGCGCCGCGAGTTCAAGGTCGAGGCCAACATCGGCAAGCCGCAGGTCGCCTACCGCGAGACCATCCGCGGCACGGTCGAGCAGGAAGGCAAGTTCGTGCGCCAGTCCGGCGGTCGCGGCCAGTACGGCCACGTCTATCTTCGCATCGAGCCGCTCACCGCAGCGGACAAGGGTGAAGACGAGGAGATGCACTTCAAGTTCGCCTCGGAAATCGTTGGCGGCGTGGTTCCCAAGGAATACGTGCCGGCCGTCGAGAAAGGGGCCTACGAGCAGCTGCAGAACGGTGTCATCGCGGGCTACCCGATGATTGACGTCAAGGTCACGCTGTTCGACGGTTCCTACCATGACGTGGACTCGAACGAGACCGCGTTCAAGGTTGCCTCTTCCATGGCGATCAAGGAAGGTGCCAAGAAGGCGAGGGCCGTGCTCCTGGAGCCGGTGATGAAGGTCGAGGTCGTGACCCCCGAGGACTTCATGGGTGACGTCATGGGCGACCTGAACCGCCGTCGTGGCCTCGTTCAGGGCATGGATGATTCCTCTTCCGGCAAGGTCATCCGCGCCACGGTACCGCTGGCTGAGATGTTCGGTTACGCGACCGACCTGCGTTCTCAGACCCAGGGCCGCGCAAGCTACACCATGGAGTTTGCGAGTTACGAAGAGGCGCCGTCCAGCGTCGTTGAAGCCGTCATCAACCAGAACGGTTAACCGTTAGCTAACGTAAAGAGGTTAAAGCAGTGGCTAAGGAAAAATTCGAACGTTCCAAACCGCACGTCAACGTCGGCACCATCGGTCACGTCGACCACGGCAAGACCACCCTGACTGCGGCCCTGACCCGCGTTTCTGCCGAGGTGTTCGGCGGCGACTGGCGCGAGTTCGACTCCATCGACAACGCCCCGGAAGAGCGTGAGCGCGGCATCACCATCGCCACCTCTCACGTCGAGTACCAGTCCGAGGCGCGTCACTACGCCCACGTCGACTGCCCCGGGCACGCCGACTACGTCAAGAACATGATCACCGGTGCGGCCCAGATGGATGGCGCCATCCTGGTGGTGTCCGCCGCCGACGGCCCCATGCCGCAGACCCGTGAGCACATCCTGCTCTCGCGTCAGGTCGGCGTGCCGTACATCGTCGTGTTCCTGAACAAGGCCGACATGGTCGACGACGAAGAGCTGCTCGAGCTGGTCGAGATGGAAGTCCGTGAGCTCCTCTCCGAGTACGACTTCCCGGGTGACGACACCCCGATCATCACCGGTTCCGCCCTGATGGCCCTGGAAGGCAAGGACGACAACGGCATGGGGACCACCGCCGTTGCCAACCTGATCAAGGCCCTGGACGACTACATCCCGGAGCCGGAGCGTGCCATCGATCAGCCGTTCCTGATGCCGATCGAGGACGTCTTCTCCATCTCCGGTCGTGGCACCGTGGTCACCGGTCGTATCGAGCGCGGCATCATCAAGGCCGGCGAGGAGATCGAGATCGTCGGCATCAAGGACACCACCAAGACGACTGTCACCGGCGTCGAGATGTTCCGCAAGCTGCTCGACGAAGGTCGTGCCGGTGAGAACGTCGGCGCCCTGCTGCGTGGCACCAAGCGTGACGAGGTCGAGCGTGGTCAGGTCCTGGCCAAGCCGGGCACCATCACCCCGCACACCGTCTTCGAAGCCGAAGTCTACGTGCTGTCCAAGGAAGAGGGTGGTCGTCACACTCCCTTCTTCAAGGGCTACCGTCCGCAGTTCTACTTCCGTACTACCGACATCACCGGTACCTGTGAGCTGCCGGAAGGCGTCGAGATGGTCATGCCGGGCGACAACGTCAAGATGGTCGTCACCCTGATCGCTCCGATCGCCATGGACGAAGGCCTGCGTTTCGCCATCCGCGAAGGCGGTCGTACCGTCGGTGCCGGCGTCGTGGCCAAGATCGTTCAGTAAGTCCCCGGACTGCTGGGTCGATCGAAGGGGGCCCCGGGAGGGGCCCCCTTTCTGCGCACCGCAGGCAGAGTGTTTGACTCTTGCCGGCGGCGTGCCTATAATGCGCATCCTTTGAATGCGTGGGTGGACGGCTCGCGCCGTCGAAATCCATTGGAGTTTAGGGCAAATGCAGAACCAGAAGATTCGCATTCGGTTGAAGGCCTTCGACCATCGCCTGATCGACCAGTCCGCTGCGGAGATCGTTGAGACCGCCAAGCGTACTGGCGCCCAGGTTCGTGGTCCGATTCCCTTGCCGACCAATCGCGAGCGGTACACCGTGCTGATCTCGCCGCACGTCAACAAGGACGCGCGCGACCAGTACGAGATCCGTACCCACAAGCGGGTGCTCGACATCGTCGAACCCACGGAAAAGACCGTTGATGCCCTGATGAAGCTCGACCTCGCCGCCGGCGTGGACGTGCAGATCAAGCTCGACTGAGACCACACTAGACACTCGCGGCCCAGCGCTCGTTCGACCCTGATGGGGCATGAGCAGCAGCCGCCACGCCGGGATGGCGTCATACAACGTGCTAGTGGAATGCTCTGGAAAGGGCAGCCATAGCGGGTGATAGCCCCGTACACTAAAGGAGACTGAGAATGACTATCGGTTTGGTCGGTAGGAAGGCCGGGATGACCCGCGTCTTCACCGAGGATGGCGCATCCGTGCCCGTAACCGTGATCGAGGTTGAGCCCAACCGCGTGACTCGCGTCAAGTCCGTCGAGAGCGACGGCTACGCCGCGGTTCAGGTGACAACCGGCTCCCGCAAGGCCAAGCATCTCACCAAGGCGCAGGCAGGTCTGTACGCCAAGGCGGGTGTCGAGGCCGGTCGTTCACTGATGGAGTTCCGCCTGTCCGAAGGCGACGAGGCTCCGGAAGTGGGCGGCGAACTCACCGTATCCCTCTTCGAAGCTGGTCAGATGATCGATGTGACCGGCACCTCCAAGGGCAAGGGCTTCCAGGGCGCCGTCAAGCGCTGGAACTTCCGCACCCAGGACAATACCCACGGTAACTCCCTGTCGCATCGTGCGCCGGGTTCCATCGGCATGTGCCAGACTCCGGGCCGCGTGTTCAAGGGCAAGAAGATGGCAGGCCAGATGGGCAACGTCCGTTGTACCGTCCAGAGCCTCGAAGTCGTCCGCGTCGATGCCGAACGCAATCTGCTGCTGGTCAAGGGTGCCGTTCCCGGTGCCACCGGTAGTGACGTCGTCGTGCGCAGCGCCGTGAAAGCTGGCTGAAGGGGAGTTTACCGATGAATCTGAATCTTGCTGCAGGCGCCGGTACCGTCGAAGTGTCCGACGCCACCTTTGGCAAAGAATTCAACGAGGCGCTCGTGCACCAGGTCGTCACTGCCTATCTGGCCGGTGGTCGTCAGGGTACTCGCGCCCAGAAGACCCGTTCCGACGTGCGGGGCGGTGGCAAGAAGCCGTGGCGTCAGAAGGGCACCGGTCGTGCCCGTGCCGGCACCATCCGTTCTCCGCTGTGGCGCAGCGGCGGTGTGACCTTCGCGGCGCGTCCGCAGGACCACTCGCAGAAGGTCAACCGCAAGATGTACCGCGCGGCGATGCGCTCGATTCTCTCCGAGCTGGTGCGTCAGGAGCGCCTGGTCGCCGTCGACGAGATCACCGTCGAGGCGCCCAAGACCAAGCAGCTGGTGGCCAAGCTCAAGGAGCTCGACCTGGAGAAGGTGCTGATCGTCACCGAGGACGTCGACGAGAAGCTCTACCTCGCCGCCCGCAACATCCCCAACGTGGATGTGGTGGACGTGGCGGCCGCTGATCCGGTGAGCCTGGTCGCCTTCGACAAGGTGTTGGTCACCGTCTCCGCCCTGCGCAAATTCGAGGAGAAGCTGGCATGAACCAGGAGCGTGTATTCAAGGTTCTGCTTGGTCCGCACGTGACCGAGAAGGCCGCCATGGCTGCCGAACGCAATCAGTACGTGTTCAAGGTGGCCAGCGACGCGACCAAGCCCGAGATCAAGAAGGCCGTGCAGGCCCTGTTCGGCAAGAAGGTCGATCGTGTTCAGGTGCTGAACATGAAGGGCAAGACCAAGCGCACCGCGCAGGGTCTGGGTCAGCGCAAGGGGTATCGCAAGGCCTACGTGACACTGGCCGCCGGCGAAACCCTCGAAGACTTCTCTGGCGCCGAATAAGGGCAGGAGTACGGATCATGGCAATCGTCAAGACTAAACCCACTTCCGCCGGTCGTCGCCACGTCGTCAAGATCGTCGGCGAGGAGCTGCACAAGGGCCGGCCCTATGCGCCGCTGCTCGAGAAGCAGTCGCGCAGCGGTGGGCGTAACAACAACGGTCGCATCACCACCCGTCACGTGGGCGGTGGGCACCGTCAGCACTACCGGATCGTCGACTTCAAGCGCACCAAGGATGGCGTTCCCGCCATCGTCGAGCGTCTGGAGTACGATCCCAACCGTAGCGCCCATATCGCGCTGCTGAAGTACCTCGATGGCGAGCGTCGCTACATCATCGCGCCCAAGGGCGTGCGCGCCGGCGACCGTCTCGAATCCGGCGTCAATGCGGCGATCAAGAAGGGCAACGCCCTGCCGCTGCGCAACATTCCGCTGGGTTCCACCGTGCACTGCATCGAGCTCAAGCCCGGCAAGGGTGCGCAGCTCGCCCGCAGCGCCGGTACCAGCGCCCAGCTGGTCGCCCGTGAAGGCAACTACGCCACCCTGCGTCTGCGCTCCGGCGAGATGCGCAAGGTGCTGGCCGAGTGTCGCGCGACCCTGGGTGAAGTGAGCAACTCCGAGCACAGCCTGCGTCAGCTTGGCAAGGCCGGTGCGAAGCGCTGGAGAGGTGTGCGTCCGACCGTTCGCGGCGTGGCCATGAACCCGGTGGATCACCCGCACGGCGGCGGCGAAGGCCGCACCAGCGGTGGTCGTCACCCGGTGACCCCGTGGGGCATTCCCACCAAGGGCCACAAGACCCGCAAGAACAAGCGCACCGACAAGCTGATCGTCCGTCGCCGCAAGGCCCGGAACTGAGAACTTACGCCAAGACATTAAGAGGTAACGGCTGTGCCACGTTCACTGAAGAAAGGTCCCTTCATTGACCTTCATCTGCTGAAGAAGGTTGAGGCTGCAGTGGAGAAGAGCGATCGCAAACCGATCAAGACCTGGTCGCGCCGCTCCATGATCCTGCCCAACATGGTCGGGCTCACCATTGCGGTCCATAACGGTCGCCAGCATGTCCCGGTGCATGTCTCCGAGGAAATGGTTGGCCACAAGCTGGGCGAATTCGCTGCCACCCGCACCTATCGCGGCCACGCGGCGGACAAGAAAGCCAAACGGTAAGCCAGAGAGGATTGAGAGATGGAAGTCACAGCTAAGCTGCGTGGCGCTCGTTTATCCGCCCAGAAGGCCCGTTTGGTGGCTGACCTGGTGCGCGATAAGCCGGTCGCCGAAGCGCTGGACCTGCTGACCTTCTCGCCGAAGAAGGCTGCCAAGCTGGTCAAGAAGGTGCTTCAGTCCGCCATCGCGAACGCGGAAGAAAACAACGGCATGGATATTGACGAGCTGCGTGTCTCGACCATCTGCGTCGATGAGGGCATGACGCTCAAGCGCATCCGTCCGCGCGCCAAGGGCCGTGCGGATCGCATTCTGAAGCGCACCTGCCACATCACCGTCAAGGTAGCCGAGAAGTAGGAGTCGACCAGATGGGTCAGAAAGTCAATCCAACGGGCATCCGGCTGGGTATCGTCAAGGACCATACCTCCGTCTGGTATGCCGAGCGCGGCGCCTATGCCGACAAGCTCAACAACGACCTCGAAGTGCGTCGCTTCCTGGAGGAGCGTCTCAAGAACGCCTCCGTGAGCCGTATCACCATCGAGCGTCCGGCCAACAACGCCCGCATCACCATTCACACCGCCCGCCCGGGCATCGTGATCGGCAAGAAGGGCGAGGACGTCGACCGTCTACGCCGCGACGTCACTGCGATGATGGGCGTGCCCGTGCACGTCAACATCGAGGAAGTCCGCAAGCCGGAACTCGATGCCAGGCTCGTCGCGCAGAACATCGCCGGCCAGCTCGAGCGTCGCGTGATGTTCCGTCGTGCCATGAAGCGTGCCGTGCAGAACGCCATGCGTCTGGGCGCCGGCGGCATCAAGGTGCAGCTCTCCGGCCGCCTCGGTGGCGCGGAAATCGCCCGCACCGAGTGGTACCGGGAAGGTCGCGTTCCGCTGCACACCCTGCGTGCGGATATCGACTACGCCACCTACGAAGCCAAGACCACCTACGGCATCATCGGTGTCAAGGTCTGGGTCTTCAAGGGTGAAATCCTCGGGGGCATCGAAGAGGTCCGCGCCAAGGCGAAACAGCCGCAGGCCGCGCCCTCCAAGAAGAAAGGTTCCAGGTAAGGGGAGAGCGAGTCGATGTTACAGCCCAAGCGTATGAAGTTCCGCAAGATGATGAAGGGCCGCAACCGTGGCCTGGCACATCGCGGAAGCAAGGTCAGCTTCGGGGAATACGGCCTCAAGGCTACCGGTCGCGGCCGCATCACGGCACGCCAGATCGAAGCCGGCCGTCGTGCGATCACCCGTCACGTCAAGCGTGGCGGCAAGATCTGGATCCGCGTGTTCCCCGACAAGCCGATTTCCAAGAAGCCGCTCGAAGTCCGTATGGGTAAGGGCAAGGGCTCCGTCGAGTACTGGGTCGCCCAGATCCAGCCGGGTCGGGTCCTGTACGAGATCGAAGGCGTTCCCGAGGAGCTGGCCCGCGAAGCCTTCTCCCTGGCCGCCCAGAAGATGCCCCTGTCCACCACCTTTGTGAAACGGACGGTGATGTGATGAAAGCCCAGGAAATTCGTGAAAAATCAGTCGAGCAGCTCCAGGAGCAGCTCTTCGAACTCCTCCGCGAGCAGTTCAACCTGCGCATGCAGAAGGCCACCGGCCAGCTGAGCCAGACTCATCTGCTCAAGCAGGTCCGTCGGGATATCGCCCGGGTGAAGACTGTGCTCAACGAGAAGGCAGGTGACTGAGATGGCCGAAGAAAAGAAAGCCCGTACGCTCACCGGCAAGGTGGTGAGCGACAAGATGGACAAGTCCATCGTCGTGATGATCGAGCGCCGTGAGCGTCACCCGATCTATGGCAAATATGTAAAGCGCTCCACCAAACTGCACGCCCATGACGAGGCCAACCAGGCGAAGGCCGGCGATACGGTCTCCATCCAGGAGTGCCGTCCGCTGTCCAAGAAGAAGTCCTGGACGCTGGTCGAGGTGGTCGAGCAGGCCAAGGGCTGAGCTCGGCGAGAGCAGTCAGATTAGGTTTGGAGAAAACCGATGATTCAGACTCAGACAATGCTGGATGTCGCCGACAACAGCGGAGCGCGCCGGGTGCAGTGCATCAAGGTGCTTGGCGGTTCACACCGTCGCTACGCTCGCGTGGGTGACATCATCAAGGTCACGGTGAAGGAAGCCATCCCGCGTGGCAAGGTCAAGAAGGGCCAGGTCCTCAAGGCGGTGGTGGTTCGCACCCGTAGCGGCGTCCGTCGCCCCGACGGCTCGCTGATCCGCTTCGACGGAAATGCGGCGGTTCTGTTGAACAACACCAACGAGCAGCCGATCGGCACCCGTATCTTCGGGCCGGTGACCCGTGAGCTTCGGAACGAGAAGTTCATGAAGATCATTTCCCTGGCGCCCGAAGTGCTGTAAGGAGCGAGGCGGATATGCAAAAGATCAAACGTGACGACGAAGTGGTCGTCATCGCCGGCAAGGACAAGGGCAAGCGTGGTACGGTCAAGCGCGTCCTCAAGGACGACCGCTTCGTCGTGTCCGGTGTGAACATGATCAAGCGTCACACCAAGCCCAACCCCATGGCGGGTAAGCAGGGCGGTATCGTCGAGCGCGAGGCTCCGATTCACGCGTCCAATGTTGCCATCTTCAATCAGGAGACCGGTAAGGCGGATCGCGTCGGCTTCCAGGTGAAGGAAGACGGTACCAAGGTACGTATCTACAAGTCGACGCAGACGCAGATCGACGCCTAACGCGAGTCGGGTAGCAAAATGGCGAACTTGAAAGAACGTTATCAGAACGAGGTGGTGGCTCAACTCAAAGAGCAGTTCAGCTACGCCAACGTGATGCAGGTGCCGCGGATCACCAAGGTGACTCTGAACATGGGCATCGGCGAAGCGACCAGCGACAAGAAGCTGATCGAGAATGCCATCGGCGACCTGGAGAAGCTCTCCGGTCAGAAGCCGTTGGTGACCAAGGCGCGCAAGTCCATCGCGGGCTTCAAGGTGCGTGAAGGCTGGCCGATCGGGATCAAGGTGACCCTGCGCTCCGAGCGCATGTGGGACTTCCTCGATCGCCTGGTGAATATCGCGATCCCCCGCGTTCGTGACTTCCGTGGTCTCAACCCGAAGTCCTTCGACGGTCGTGGCAACTACTCGATGGGGGTGCGTGAGCAGATCATCTTCCCGGAGATCGAATATGATAAGATCGACCGGATTCGTGGTCTGGATGTCACCATCACCACCACCGCCAACACCGATGAAGAAGGTCGTGCGCTGCTCAGCGCGCTGAACTTCCCGTTCAAGAAATAAGGGTGGGATCATGGCAAAGAAGAGCATGGTAGAGCGTGAGCTCAAGCGCACCAAGCTGGTGGCAAAGTATGCCGCCAAGCGCGCCGAGCTCAAGGCGGTCATCCAGGACGTCAACGCTTCCGATGAAGAGCGCTTCGAGGCAACGCTGAAGCTGCAGCAGCTGCCGCGTGACTCTAGTCCGGTGCGCCAGCGTAACCGCTGCCGTATCACTGGCCGTCCGCACGGCTTCTACAACAAGTTCGGCCTCGGCCGCAACAAGCTGCGTGAAGCCGCCATGCGTGGCGACGTCCCTGGGCTCAAGAAGTCCAGCTGGTAACGCCACGTAGAAACATCAGGAGCGCAACGTAAATGAGCATGCAAGACACTCTGGCGGATATGTTCACCCGTATCCGCAATGCGCAGATGGCCACCAAGGAGACGGTCACCATGCCGTCCTCCAGGCTGAAGGTCGAGGTGGCCCGCGTATTGAAGGAAGAGGGTTACATCAACGACTTCGCGGTGTCCGAAGGTGCCAAGCCGGAGCTGACCGTGACCCTCAAGTATTTCGAGGGCAAGCCGGTCATCGAGCACATCCAGCGGGTTTCCAAGCCGTCCCTGCGCCAGTACAAGGGCAAGGATGCGCTTCCGAAGGTCGCCGATGGCCTGGGTATCGCGATCGTCACCACCTCCAACGGGGTGATGACCGATCGTGCGGCTCGCAAGGCTGGTGTCGGTGGCGAAGTCATCTGCACCGTATTCTAGGAGTTTGGAATGTCCCGCGTAGCCAAATATCCGGTTAAAGTGCCCAGCGGCGTCGACATCAAGCTCGACGGCGACCAGCTGACCGTCAAGGGCAGCCAGGGCACCCTGTCCCTGACCGTTCACACCGATGTGGCAATCGGTCAGGAGGACGGACAGCTGACCTTCGCTCCGAGCGAGACCGCCAAGAGCTGGGCGATGGTCGGTACCACCCGTGCCCTGGTTCAGAACCTGGTCACCGGTGTCTCCGAGGGCTTCACCAGGACCCTCGAGATCAACGGCGTCGGTTACCGTGCCCAGGCAAAGGGCCAGACGCTCAATCTTACACTGGGCTTCTCGCACCCGGTCGACTACACGCTGCCTGACGGTGTCGTGGCGGAAACGCCCAAGAACACCGTGATCGTGCTGAAGAGCGCGGACAAGCAGCGGCTCGGTCAGGTCGCCGCGGAAATCCGCGCCTTCCGTCCGCCCGAGCCCTACAAGGGCAAGGGTGTCCGGTACGCCGACGAGCAGGTGCGTCGCAAAGAAGCCAAGAAGAAGTAAGGCAGGGTTATGAACGCGAAGAAAGAATCTCGTCTCCGTCGTGCCCGCCGCGCTCGCGCCAAGATCCGCGAGCTGGGCGTGTATCGCCTGTGCGTCAACCGTACCCCCCGCCACATCTATGCGCAGATCATCTCGCCGGATGGTGGCAAGGTCCTGGCCAGTGCTTCCACGCTGGACAAGGCCCTGCGCGAGGGTGCGACCGGCAACGCCGATGCCGCCGCGAAGGTGGGCGCACTGATTGCCGAACGCGCCAAGCAGGCAGGCATCACCCAGGTGGCCTTCGATCGCGCCGGTTTCAAGTACCACGGTCGCGTGAAGGCCCTGGCCGACGCCGCTCGTGAAGGCGGCCTGGAATTCTAAAGGGTTTTTACGATGGCGAAGAACGAACAGCAAAGCGGCGATCTGCAGGAAAAGCTGGTGCAGGTCAACCGTGTCGCCAAGGTGGTCAAGGGTGGCCGGATCTTCGGTTTCACCGCCCTGACCGTCGTGGGCGATGGCAAGGGTCGTGTCGGCTTCGGTCGCGGCAAGGCGCGTGAAGTGCCGGTCGCGATCCAGAAGGCGATGGACCAGGCGCGCCGCAACATGATCAAGGTCAATCTCTCCGGCAGCACCCTGCAGTACCCGGTCAAGGCCCGTCACGGCGCCTCCAAGGTGTACATGCAGCCTGCCTCCGAGGGTACCGGGATCATCGCCGGCGGCGCCATGCGCTCCGTGCTCGAGCTGGCCGGCGTCCACGACGTCCTGGCCAAGTGCTACGGCTCCACCAACCCGGTGAACGTGGTGCGGGCGACCGTCAATGGTCTGGCCTCCATGCAGTCGCCGGATGACATCGCCGCCAAGCGCGGTCTGTCTGTCGAAGCGATCACGGGGTAAACACCATGGCAGCAACACTCAAGGTTACCCAGACCCGTAGCACCATCGGCGTCCTGCCCAAGCACAAGGCCACCATGAAGGGCCTCGGGCTGCGCCGCATCGGTCACTCGGTCGAGCTGGAAGACACCCCCGCCGTGCGCGGCATGATTCACAAGGTCAACTACCTTGTGCGCGTTGAGGGAGAGTAATCCATGAAACTCAATAGCCTGAGCCCGGCTCCGGGTTCCAAGCACGCCGAGAAGCGCGTCGGCCGTGGCATCGGCTCCGGTCTGGGCAAGACCGGTGGTCGTGGCCACAAGGGCCAGAAGGCGCGCAGTGGCGGCACGGTCAAGCCCGGTTTCGAGGGTGGCCAGATGCCGCTGCAGCGGCGTCTGCCGAAGTTCGGCTTCACCTCCATGAAGTCGCTGGTCTCCGAGGAAGTCCGTCTGGCCGAGCTGGCCAGAGTCGCGGGTGACGAGGTTACCCTGGAGACCCTCAAGCAGGCCAATGTGCTGAAGGGTGCCACGCAGCACGCGAAGGTGATCCTTTCCGGCGAACTGAACAAGGCGGTCACGGTCCGCGGCCTCAAGGTCACCAAGGGTGCCCGTGCCGCGATCGAAGCCGCCGGTGGCAAGGTAGAGGACTAAATGGCCAAGTCAGGAAAAATGCCGGCGATGGGCAGCGGTCTGAGTGAACTGTGGGCGCGTCTGCGCTTCGTGCTCCTCGCCATCGTGGTCTACCGTATCGGTGCCCACATCCCCGTTCCCGGTATCAATCCTGACCAGCTTGCTGCCTTGTTCAGGGAGCAGCAGGGCACCATCCTGGGCATGTTCAACATGTTCTCGGGCGGCGCCCTGGAGCGCATGAGCATCATGGCGCTGGGCATCATGCCCTACATCTCGGCGTCGATCATCATGCAACTGCTGACCGCGGTCTCGCCTCACCTCGAGCAGCTCAAGAAGGAGGGCGAGGCCGGCCGCCGCAAGATCAGCCAGTACACCCGCTACGGCACCGTGCTGCTGGCGCTCGTCCAGGCCACCGGCATGTCGGTGGGCCTGGCCAGCCAGGGCATCGCCTACACGGCCGACTTCAGCTTCTACTTCACCGCCATCGTCAGCTTCGTGACCGGTGCGGTGTTCCTGATGTGGCTGGGCGAGCAGATCACCGAGAAGGGTATCGGCAACGGCATCTCGCTGCTGATCTTCGCCGGTATCGTCGCCGGTCTGCCCGGCGCCGTCGGCCAGGCCTTCGAGCTGGCTCGCAGCGAAGGTGCGTGGAACGTGCTGCCGTTGCTGGCCCTGTCCGTGCTGGGCATTGCCACCGTGGCCTTCGTGGTGTTCATCGAGCGCGGCCAGCGCCGTATCACGGTGAACTACCCGCGGCGCCAGGTCGGCAACAAGATGTACGCCGGCCAGAGCAGCTACCTGCCGCTCAAGGTGAACATGGCCGGCGTCATTCCGGCGATCTTCGCCTCCAGCATCCTGTTGTTCCCGGCCTCGCTGGGGCAGTGGGTGGGAGCCGGCGAAGGCATGGAGTGGCTGCAGCGTGCCTCCCAGGCCCTGGGGCCCGGACAGCCGCTGTATATCTTGCTTTTCGGCGCGGCGGTGGTATTCTTCTGCTTCTTTTACACAGCGCTGGTCTTCAATCCCAAGGATGTCGCCGACAACCTCAAGAAGTCGGGGGCCTTCCTGCCGGGGATTCGTCCGGGCGAGCAGACCGCTCGCTACGTCGACAAGGTCATGACCCGTCTGACCCTGTTCGGTGCCTTGTACATCACTGCGGTTTCCCTGATGCCCCAGTTCCTGATCGTGGCGTGGAACGTGCCGTTCTTCTTCGGCGGTACCTCGTTGCTGATCGTGGTGGTGGTCATCATGGACTTCATGGCCCAGGTGCAGTCGCACCTCATGTCGCACCAGTACGAGTCGGTGATGAAGAAGTCCAACCTGAAAGGCTATGGTAGCGGCGGCATCATGCGCTGAGCGCTGCGAGCTGGTTTCATGAAAAGCGCCGCAGGCTGGTTCGGAGCGCCGCAGCCGATTTTGGAGAAGGAACGATGAAAGTTCGAGCTTCCGTGAAGAAGATGTGCCGTAACTGCAAGATCATTCGTCGCAATGGCGCCGTGCGCGTCATCTGCAGCGAACCGCGGCACAAGCAGCGTCAGGGTTGATCCTGAGAGCTGTGCTAGACCGGGTGCCGGCATGCCCCTTGCCCTCTGGTAGGGAAAGGGGTATGCTGTTGCGCCTTTTGTAGATGACCAATCGAGCAAGCCGCTCAAGAAAACGCCGAGTGAGTCGGCGAGCGGAGTGAAGCGCAAGGCGCACGGAGCGCAGGAACCGGAGCCTATAGGTATAGGTGAGGATTTCGAGCACCGCGCAACGCAGCGATTCGCCCGCGTAGCCATTCAAGCGGTTTTTCGCAAATTTCGGAGTAAGCTGATGGCCCGTATAGCAGGCGTCAATATCCCGGACAACAAGCATGCGGCGATCTCGCTGACCTATATCTTCGGGATTGGCCGTACTCGCGCTCAGGAGATCTGTGCCGCGACCGGCATCGCGCCGACCACCAAGATCCAGGAGCTCTCCAGCGAAGAGCTGGATGGCCTGCGGTCCGAAGTCGGCAAGTATACCGTTGAAGGTGACCTGCGCCGTGATGTCACGCTGAATATCAAGCGTCTCATGGACCTGGGTTGCTACCGTGGTCTGCGTCATCGTCGTGGTCTTCCGCTGCGTGGTCAGCGTACCAAGACCAATGCGCGTACCCGCAAGGGCCCGCGCAAGCCGATCCGCAAATAACACGCACGTTCTGGCGTAAAGACAGGAATAGACATCAACATGGCTAACCCGCGTAGCAACCGTAAAAAGGTTAAAAAGCAGGTCGTGGATGCCGTTGCGCATATCCATGCCTCTTTTAACAACACGATCGTGACGATCACAGACCGCCAGGGCAACGCTCTCTCCTGGGCGACTGCCGGTGGTTCGGGTTTTCGTGGTTCTCGCAAGAGCACCCCGTTCGCTGCTCAAGTGGCAAGCGAGCGTGCAGCGACTGCTGCAGCCGAGTATGGTGTGAAAAACGTCGACGTGCTGGTCAAGGGCCCCGGTCCTGGCCGTGAATCCGCCGTGCGCGCCCTCAATGCCGCCGGCTTCCGCGTGCAGAGCATCACCGACGCGACGCCCATTCCCCACAATGGCTGCCGTCCGCCGAAGAAACGCCGCGTATAAGGAGACAGATTCATGGCTCGTTACATTGGACCGAAGTGCAAACTGTCTCGTCGTGAGGGGACCGACCTCTTTCTCAAGAGCGGTGTCACCCCCTTCGAGAAGAAGTGCAAATCCGAGCAGATTCCGGGTGTGCACGGCCAGCGCCGTCAGCGTCTTTCCGACTACGGCTTGCAGCTTCGCGAGAAGCAGAAAGTGCGCCGCATGTACGGCGTGCTCGAGAAGCAGTTCCGCAACTACTACAAGGAAGCGGCCCGTCTCAAGGGCGCGACCGGCGAGGTGTTGCTGCAGCTTCTCGAATCCCGACTGGACAATGTCGTCTACCGCATGGGCTTCGGCTCGACGCGCTCCGAGGCGCGTCAGCTGGTCAGCCACAAGGCCATCGCCGTGAACGGCAAGACCGTCAACGTGGCGTCCTATCAGGTCAAGCCCGGTGACGTGGTGTCCGTGCGCGAGAAGGCGAAGAACCAGGCGCGTATCCAGAACGCCCTGGCGATTTCCGCCAACCGCGGCGATGTCGCCTGGATCGACATCGATGCCAAGAAGATGGAAGGCACTTTCAAGGCTCTGCCTGAACGCGGTGACCTGACTGCCGACATCAACGAAAACCTGATCGTCGAGCTGTACTCGAAGTAATCGCCCACGGGTGATGCCGGGCCCGCGGTGCGGGCCCGGTGAAAGAGTACCGAGTATCCGTTTGGCAGCCTGAAAGGTGTTCATATGCAGCGTTCAGTGACAGAGTTTCTCCGTCCTCGCGACATCAAGGTCGAAGAAATCAGCGCACATCACGCGAAGATCGTGCTCGAGCCCTTCGAGCGTGGCTTCGGCCACACTCTGGGCAATGCACTGCGCCGTATCCTGCTCTCGTCCATGCCCGGCTGCGCCGTGGTGGAGGCCGAGATTGCCGGTGTCGACCATGAGTACAGCGCGATCGAGGGCGTCCAGGAAGATGTCATCGAGATCCTCCTGAACCTCAAGGACGTGGCGATCAAGATGCACAGCCGCGACGAGGCGGTGCTCTCGCTGAACAAGCAGGGCCCGGCCGTGGTGACCGCGGGGGATATCGCTCTCGATCATGACGTCGAGATCGTCAATCCCGAGCACGTCATCGCTCACGTCAACGAAGGGGCCGAGCTCAAGATGCAGCTCAAGGTGGCCCGTGGCCGCGGCTATGAGCCGGCAGATGCCCGTCTCGGTGCCGACGACGAGTCCCGCGGCATCGGTCGCCTGCAGCTGGATGCGACCTTCAGCCCCGTGCGCCGGGTTTCCTACGCGGTCGAGGCGGCACGTGTCGAACAGCGCACCGACCTCGACAAGCTGATCCTCAGCCTGGAGACCGACGGCACCCTGGATCCGGAAGAGGCGATCCGTCGCAGCGCGACCATCCTGCAGGAGCAGTTGGCCGCGTTCGTCGACCTGGAAGCCGACAAGGAACAGGAAGTGGAGGAGGAGGAGGATCACATCGATCCGATCCTGCTGCGCCCCGTAGACGATCTCGAGTTGACCGTCCGCAGTGCCAACTGCCTGAAGGCCGAGAATATCTACTACATCGGTGATCTGATTCAGCGCACCGAGGTGGAGCTGCTGAAGACCCCGAACCTCGGCAAGAAGTCCCTGAACGAGATCAAGGACGTTCTGGCAGCCCGTGGTCTGTCCCTGGGCATGCGGCTGGAGAACTGGCCGCCGGCAAGCCTGAAGGACGACAAGGCCTCCGCGTGAGCGTCGACTCGAGTCCCAGTTTGGTAAGGAATCACAACCATGCGTCATCGTAAGAGTGGTCGTCACCTGAATCGCACGAGCTCGCATCGCCAGGCCATGTTCAAGAACATGAGCGTGTCGCTGATCGAGCACGAAGTGATCAAGACAACCCTGCCCAAGGCCAAGGAGCTGCGTCGCGTCATCGAGCCGCTGATCACCCTGGCCAAGCAGGACAGCGTCGCCAACCGGCGTCTGGCCTTCAGCCGTACCCGCTCGAAGGAAGCGGTCGGCAAGCTCTTCAACGAGCTGGGCCCGCGTTACGTCGAGCGTCCGGGCGGTTACGTCCGGATCCTCAAGTGCGGCTTCCGCACCGGCGACAACGCGCCCATGGCCTTCGTCGAACTGGTCGATCGTCCGATCGTCGAGGTCGAGGAAGACGAGGCCGTCGCCGAGGAGTGATCCCGGCAGCGGGCTTCGGCCTGGCAGCGCAACAGAAAAACCGGCTCCCGAAAGGGGCCGGTTTTTTTAGCTTCCAGCTGCCAGCTCAGGTCTCCGCCGCGCTCGCGGCCCGTGGCTCTCGCCCCGTCGCTTGCCTCTCCAGCAGCGGCTTGAGGAAACGCCCGGTGTGCGAGGCCTCCAGCCTGGCCACCTGCTCCGGCGTACCTTCGGCGATGATCCGGCCGCCCCCGGAGCCACCCTCGGGGCCGAGGTCGATGATCCAGTCGGCGGTCTTGATCACATCCAGGTTGTGCTCGATCACCACGACGGTGTTGCCGTGGTCGCGCAGGCGGTGCAGTACGGTGAGCAGTTGGCGGATGTCCTCGAAGTGCAGGCCGGTGGTCGGCTCGTCGAGGATATAGAGTGTCTTGCCGGTGTCGCGCTTGGCCAGTTCGCGGGCCAGCTTGACGCGCTGGGCCTCGCCGCCGGAGAGGGTGGTGGCGCTCTGCCCCAGGTGGATGTAGGAGAGCCCCACGTCCATCAGCGTCTGCAGGCGCCGGGCGATGGCCGGCACCGGGCTGAAGAACGCCAGCGCCTCCTCCACTGTCATCTCCAGCACCTCGTGGATGCTCTTGCCCTTGTAGGCGATCTCCAGGGTCTCGCGGTTGTAGCGCTTGCCCTTGCAGACGTCGCAGGGCACATAGATATCGGGCAGGAAGTGCATCTCGACCTTGATCATGCCCTCGCCCTGGCACGCCTCGCAGCGCCCGCCCTTGACGTTGAACGAGAAGCGGCCGGGCTTGTAGCCCCGCGAGCGGGCCTCCTGGGTGCCGGCGAAGAGCTCACGGATCGGCGTAAAGATGCCGGTGTAGGTGGCGGGGTTGGAGCGCGGGGTGCGGCCGATGGGGCTCTGGTCGATGTCGATCACCTTGTCGAGCTGATCCAGGCCCTCGATGCGGTCGTGGGCCTCCGGCGTCAGGCTGGTGGCCTTGTTGAGCTCCCGGGCGGCGATCGGCATCAGGGTGCCGTTGATCAGCGTCGACTTGCCGGAACCGGAGACACCGGTGACGCAGATCAGCAGCCCGAGGGGTAGCTCCAGGGTGACGTTCTGCAGGTTGTTGCCGGTGGCACCGACCAGACGCAGCACCTTTTCCGGGTTGCCGGGGATGCGCCAGGGTGGTACTTCGATGCGCCGCGTGCCCGCCAGGTACTGGCCGGTGAGCGACCCAGGCGTAGCCATGATTTCCCGAGGCGTGCCCTGGGCGACGATGCGGCCGCCGTGGACCCCGGCGCCGGGGCCGATGTCCAGGACATGGTCGGCGGCGCGGATGGCGTCCTCGTCGTGCTCGACCACGATCACGGTATTGCCCAGGTCGCGCAGGTGCTCCAGGGTCTTGAGCAGGCGGTCGTTGTCGCGCTGGTGCAGGCCGATGGAGGGCTCGTCGAGGATGTACATCACCCCCACCAGGCCGGCGCCGATCTGGCTGGCCAGGCGGATGCGCTGAGCCTCACCGCCGGAGAGGGTATCGGCACTGCGCTCCAGGTTGAGGTAGTCGAGGCCGACGTTGACCAGGAACTCCAGGCGGGCGTGGATCTCGTTGATGATCTTCACGGCGATCTCGCCCTTGCGGCCCGGGAGCTCGAGGCCCCTGAAATAGCTCAGCGCCTCGCCGATCGGCAGGTGAACGATCTCCGGCAGGGGGCGGTCGTCGATATAGACGTGGCGCGACTCCTTGCGCAGGCGCGAGCCGTGACAGGTGGGGCAGGGCTGAACGGCGATATAGCGCGCCAGTTCCTCGCGTACCATGCTCGACTCCGTCTCCCGGTAGCGCCGCTGCAGGTTGGGCAGCACGCCCTCGAAGGGGTGTTCGCGGGTTACCTTGCGCCCGCGGTCGTTGACGTAGCTGAAGGCGATCTCGTCGTGGTCGCTGCCGTGAAGGATGACCTCGCGCTCGTGGCGGGCGAGCTCCTGCCAGGGGGTCTCCAGGGTGAAGCGATAGTGGTCGGCGACCGCCTGGAGCTGGTTGAAGTAGTAGACGCTGCGGCGGTCCCAGCCCTTGATCACGCCCTCGGCCAGCGACAGCTCCGGGTGGCTGATCAGCTTGTCCGGGTCGAAGACCTGCTGCACCCCCAGGCCGTCACAGGTGGGGCAGGCCCCGGCCGGGTTGTTGAACGAGAACATCCGTGGCTCGAGCTCGGCGATGGAGTAGCCGCACACCGGGCAGGCGAAACGCGCCGAGAAGTTGATGTCTTCCTGTTCGCCGTCCATGAAGTGGATCACGGCGACGCCGTCGGCCAGGTTGAGGGCGGTCTCGAACGACTCCGCCAGGCGCTGGGCCAGGCCCTCGCGGACCTTGATGCGGTCGACCACCACGCTGATGTCGTGCTTCTTGTGCTTGTCCAGGGGGGCGATGTCGTCGAGCTCGAGCACCTGGCCGTCGACCAGGGCGCGCACGAAGCCCTGGGCGCGGAGTTCGGCGAGCAGCTGCAGGTGTTCGCCCTTGCGGCCCTTGACCACCGGCGCCAGCAGCATCAGCTTGCTGCCCTCGGGCAGGGCGAGCACCTGGTCGACCATCTGCGAGATGGTCTGGGCCTCGAGGTCCTCGCCGTGCTCCGGGCAGCGGGGGGTGCCGGCGCGGGCGAACAGCAGGCGCAGATAGTCGTAGATCTCGGTGATGGTGCCCACGGTGGAGCGCGGGTTGTGGGAGGTGGACTTCTGCTCGATGGAGATCGCCGGCGACAGCCCCTCGATATGGTCGACGTCGGGTTTCTCCATCATCGACAGGAACTGCCGGGCATAGGTCGAGAGCGATTCCACGTAGCGGCGCTGGCCCTCGGCGTAGAGGGTATCGAAGGCCAATGACGACTTGCCCGAGCCGGAGAGCCCGGTGACCACGATCAGGGCGTCGCGTGGCAGTTCCACATCGATCTGCTTGAGGTTGTGGGTGCGGGCACCCCTGACCAGAATCCTGTCCATTCCCACCTCGAGACGCACGGCAAAGGCTCGATTATACGTCCACCGCCGCATCACCGGCAAAAGCGTTGCCGGGGGGCGGCTTTCCCTGGGGGGTGGCGAGCCGGTAGAATGTGCGGTCCACCAACGGGCAGACGAGGCCCGCTCACGGAATGCCGAAAACCCTATGCGAAAGGTCACTGGACTGCTGTTAGCCACCGAACGGCGTGCCATCGCCGGCCTTGCCGGCCTCTATGCCACGCGCATGCTGGGGCTGTTCATGGTGCTTCCGGTCCTGGCGCTGTATGCCGATGCCCTGGCCGGCGCCACGCCGCTGCTGGTGGGCCTGGCGCTGGGAGTCTACGGGCTCACCCAGGCCGTGCTGCAGATCCCCTTCGGCTTGCTCTCTGACCGCTTGGGGCGCAAGCCGGTGATCGCCGGCGGCTTGCTGCTGTTCCTGCTCGGCAGCGTGGTCGCCGCCCAGGCGGACACCATCGGCGGGGTGATCCTGGGGCGCTGCCTGCAGGGCAGCGGGGCCGTGGCCGCGGCGATCATGGCGCTGCTCGCCGACCAGACCCGCGAGCAGGTCCGCACCGCGGCCATGGCCACCATCGGGCTCTCCATCGGGGTGGCCTTCGCCGTGGCCATGGTGCTGGGCCCCTGGCTGGCGGCGTGGCTCGGGCTGTCGGCGGTGTTCTGGTTCACCGCGCTGCTCGCCGTGCTGGGGCTCGCGGTGCTATGGAAGCTGGTGCCGCCGGCGCCGCGTCGGCTGCGTCACCGCGACGTGGGGCTCGACCGCGACCAGTGGCGGGCGGTCGTCGTCCGCAGCGACCTGTGGCGGATGGACCTATCGATCTTCGCCCTGCACCTGATCCTGATGGCGATCTTCGTCGCCGTGCCGTTCCGCCTGGTGGAGGCGGGCATCGAGCTCGAGCGTCACGGGCTGACCTATCTGGGGATCATGGTGCTGGCCTTCGCCGCCATGGTGCCGCTGGTGATCGTCGCCGAGAAGCAGCGTCAGATGAAGGCGATGTGCCTGCTGGCGATCGTGGCCATTACCCTCAGCCTCGGTGGGCTGGCGGGCCTTGCCTCGGGATGGTGGGGGCTGTTCGGTTGGCTGCTGCTGTTCTTCACCGCCTTCAACCTGCTCGAAGCCACCCTGCCGTCGATGCTCAGCAAGCTGGCCCCGGCCGGCGCCAAGGGGACCGCCATGGGGATCTACTCCACCAGTCAGTTCCTCGGCGCCTTCCTCGGTGGCGTGCTGGGTGGCTTCCTCGCCCAGCAGTGGGGGCTGTCGGCGGTCTTCCTCGGCGGAGCCTTGCTCGGCCTGGTATGGCTGGCGCTGATGGCCGGCATGGCGGCGCCACGCCACCTCTCCAGCGAGGTGGTGGCGTTGGAGGGCGAGCACCATGGCGATGCGCTGGAGACACTGATGGCCCATCTCGCCGAAGTGGCCGGGGTCGAGGACGTGTTGGTGGTGCCCGAGGAGCGCTTGGCCTACCTCAAGGTGGATCGCCAGCGCCTCGACGAGGAGGCGCTGGCGAAGTTGATCGAGTCACGAAGGGGCCACAGCGACGCCTGAGCGGCGTATGATCCGAGATAGGGCGCCTGACGCGCCACCGATACCACAGCATCACGAATTCACGACAGCAAGGAGTCCATCATGGCCCGTGGCGTCAACAAGGTCATTCTCATCGGTAATCTGGGGCAGGATCCGGAAGTGCGCTTCATGCCTTCCGGTAGCCCGGTCGCCAACCTGCGTCTCGCCACCACCGATACCTGGACGGATCGCCAGAGCGGCCAGCGCCAGGAGCGCACCGAATGGCACACGGTGGTGATGTTCAACAAGCTGGCCGAGATCGCCCAGCAGTACCTCAAGAAGGGCTCGCGCATCTATATCGAGGGGCGTCTGCAGACCCGCAAGTGGCAGGGGCAGGACGGCCAGGATCGCTACAGCACAGAGATCGTGGCCAACGACATGCAGATGCTCGACTCCCGTGGCGGTGGTGATGTTCAGGGGGGGGGCATGGCCCAGCAGCAGGGCGGCGGCTATCAGGGCGCTCCACAGCAGCAGCCCCAGGGGGGAAGCTACGGCAACGCGGCCCAGCCGGGCGGTGGCACTGCGGCTCAGCAGGGCGGCGGTTACGGTGGCGGTCGGCCGCAGCAGCGCCCGGCCCCTCAGCCCGCACCGGCCCCCCAGCCGGGTGGCGGCCAGCAGGGCAACTATGGCGCTCCCGACCCGGGCAGCTTCGATGATTTCGACGACGAGATCCCGTTCTGAGTGAGTGAATCGGCCCTGATGCCCCGGTGGCGTCGGGCACCGAAGGAGACGCCGTGAAGCTGCTGATACTCGATGCCGGCCACTGCCTGAGCCTGGCGCTGGCCCGGGAAGCCAACCGGCGTAGCGACACCGAACTGGTCATCGAGGCCGGGCTTGCGCTCGGCGAGGGCCGACTCGAGGAGATCGCCCCCGACGCCCTGGTGATCCCGCCGCTGGCACGGCCGATCAGCGCCGAGCCAGCCGCCGTCACCGCCCATGCCGAGGCGGTGGAGGCGTGCCTGGAGGCCTGCCGAGTGGCCGATGTCCCCCTGGTGTGGTGCGTCTCCGACCAGCTCTACGAGGATGGCTTCGAGGCGCCGATCGACGAGGATGTCATCCCTGCGCCGCGTGACGAGAGTCTGCGCCGGTTGGTCGCCACCGGCGACCGTATCCGCGCCGAGCATCCGCGTCACCTGATCGTGCGGCTGGGGCCGCTGTTCGCCCTGGAAGGCAGTAGTGCCTGGCTGGGTGAGTTGATCGATACTCTGGTGGCCGGCCGGGAACTGCGTGGCGAGTCCGACGTGACCTTCTGCCCGACCTCGGCCGATGCCGTGGCCATGGCGCTGATCGGCATGCTGCAGCAGCAGCACTGCGGTGCCAATGCCTGGGGCAGCTACCATCTGGCCGGTACCGAGCCGGTCAGTGCCTATACCTTCGTCTCCATGGTGCGCACCCAACTGGCGACCCGGCTGGAGGGGCGCGGCGAACACCTCGAACTGGGCAGCGTCAAGGCGCTCCACCACCATCATGATCAGCCGTTGCGCCGGGTGCTCAACTGTCGGCGGGTTCTGGCGGTGTTCGGCGTGCACCAGAAACCCTGGCGGCTGGAGCTGGGTCGCATGCTGGATGCCTGGTGCCGCGCCAACGACCGCTGTCGCCCCGGCACGGAGGTCGAGGAGAGGTCATGAACGTCCTGCGCAGCCTGCTGTTCTATGCCGGTTACTTCCTGGCCATGCTGGTCTGCGGGGTCCTGTTCCTGCCGGTGGCCCCCCTGCTGCCGCTGCCCAAGCGCTATCGGCTGCTCAACCTCTACAACCACTTCATCATCGCCTGGTTCCGGCTGGCCTGCGGGGTGCGTTATGACGTTCGCGGCCGCGAGCGGCTGCCCACCGGACCCTGCGTGATCCTGGCCAATCACCAGTGCGAATGGGAGACGATCTACCTGCAGCTGATCAAGCCGCCGGTGTGCACGGTGCTCAAGCGCGAGCTGCTCAATATCCCGCTGTTCGGTTGGGGGTTGCGCCTGCTGCATCCCATCGCCCTGGATCGCTCGAGGCCGGCCCGGGCGATGAAGCAGGTGCTCACCCAGGGCAAGACACGCCTGGAGGAGGGGCTCTCGGTGCTGATCTTCCCGGAAGGCACCCGGGTAGCGCCGGGAAACCGCAAGCGCTACAACAAGAGCGGGGCAGTGATCGCCTGTCGGGCGGGGAGGCCGGTGGTGCCGGTGGCGCACAACGCCGGCGAGCGCTGGCCGGGCCGGCACTGGGTGAAGAACCCCGGGCGGCTCTCGCTGGTGGTGGGCGACCCCATCGAGACCGTGGGGCGCACGCCCGAGGAGGTGCTGATCGAGGTGGAGGCGTGGATCGAGGCGCGGCTGGCGGAGATCTCCGAGGTGCCGCGGCCGGCGTCGGCCGATTCGCCCGTTGCCGAGAAGCCGACGGCCTGACCCACCGATCGCCCGCTGTCACGACGCAAGAGGCGCCCCATCGGGGCGCCTCTTGCATCTCGGCCGCTGGCGACGAACTCGTCAGTCGCGGAACTTCTCCAGCACCAGGCAGGCGTTGGTGCCGCCGAAGCCGAAGCTGTTGGTGAGCACGCGTTCGACGCTCACGCCGTCGCGCCGAGTGGTGACGATATCGAAGCCGTCGGCCTGGTCGTCCAGCGTCTCGACGTTGGCGGAGGCCGCGATGAAGTCGTTCTCCATCATCAGCAGCGAGTAGATCGCCTCCTGCACGCCGGTGGCGCCCAGAGAGTGACCGGTCAGCGACTTGGTGGAGCTCATCGCCGGGGTCTTGCTGCCGAAGACCTCACGGATCGCCTTGAGTTCGGCGACATCGCCCACCGGTGTGGAGGTGCCGTGGGTGTTGATGTAGTCGATGCTGCCATCCACCGTGGCCAGCGCCTGGCGCATGCAGCGCACCGCCCCCTCGCCGGAGGGTGCGACCATGTCGTGGCCGTCGGAGGTGGCGCCGTAGCCGGTCACCTCGGCATAGATTTTCGCGCCGCGGGCCCTGGCGTGCTCGAGCTCCTCGAGCACCAGCATGCCGCCGCCGCCGGCGATGACGAAGCCATCACGGGCCTGGTCATAGGGGCGAGAGGCCTTCTCGGGGGCATCGTTGTAGTGCGTCGACAGGGCCCCCATGGCATCGAACAGGCACGACAGCGTCCAGTGCTCCTCCTCGCCGCCGCCGGCGAAGACCACGTCCTGCTTGCCCATCTGGATCTGTTCCATGGCGCTGCCGATGCAGTGGGCCGAGGTGGCGCAGGCCGACGAGATCGAGTAGTTGACGCCCTTGATGCGGAAGGGGGTGGACAGGCAGGCGGACACGGTGCTGCCCATGGTGCGGGTCACCCGGTAGGGCCCGACCCGGCGCAGGCCCTTCTCGCGCATCACGTCGGCGGCTTCCACCTGGTTGGCGCTGGAGGCGCCGCCGGAGCCGGCGATCAGGCCGGTACGCTCGTTGGAGACCTGCTCGGGGGTGAGGCCCGCGTCCTCGATGGCCTGGGCCATGGAGACGTAGGCATAGGCCGCGGCATCCCCCATGAAGCGGCGCAGCTTGCGGTCGATCAGGGGATCGAGGTCGATGTCGACGACACCGGCCACCTGACTGCGAAAGCCGCACTCGGCGTACTCCTCCTTGAAGCGAATACCTGAGCGCCCGGCCTTGAGCGCCTCGAGAACCTGTTGCCGGTCGTTGCCCAGGCAGGACACGATGCCCAGGCCGGTGACTACCACTCGTCGCATGGAAGCCTCCTGATCAGAAGTTCGCGGTGGAGGTGAACAGGCCGACGCGCAGGTCATTGGCCTGGTAGATGTCGCGGCCATCGACACATACGGTGCCGTCGGCGATGCCGAGGATCAAGCGCCGGGTGATGATGCGCTTGATGTTGATGCGGTAGGTGACCCTCTCGGCATCGGGCAGGATCTGGCCGGTGAACTTGACCTCGCCGCAGCCCAGTGCCCGGCCACGCCCCGGGTGGCCCAGCCAGCCCAGGTAGAAGCCGACCAGCTGCCACATGGCATCGAGGCCCAGGCAGCCGGGCATCACCGGGTCGCCGGGGAAGTGGCAGTCGAAGAACCACAGGTCGGGATGGATATCGAGTTCGGCGATCAACTCGCCCTTGCCATGGTCGCCGCCATCTTCGTAGATGCGCGTGATGCGATCGAGCATCAACATGTTGGGGGCCGGCAACTGGGCGTTACCCGGGCCGAACAGCTCGCCGCGTGAGCACGCCAGCAGTTCTTCGCGATCAAAGGAGTGTTGCTTGGTCACTGAGTCGTTCCGAGAGTCGAAATTGTTGTGGCCGCAAGCGGCAGGCTGCCGCCCTGGCGGCCCCGCCTAGTCTACTGTCCGTGGCCCGGGAATGCACGTCGGGTCGCCGGCGTTGAATCCCGCGGGCCCATCCCGGGTTACAGTTATGCGGTCGTCGGCCGATATCGGCTGAAACGTGACCACCCGCGCCAGGCGCGATACCCCATCAGTCCGAGCCGAGCCTTCCTCCATGTGGCCAGCCTTCTCGCTCAATCGCCCCCTGCTCTGGATCGGCCTGGCCGCCCTGTCGGCGAGTGTCTGGCTGCCTGGTGTCGCCCTGCGACTGGCGGCCGCTTCCCTGGTGGTGCTCGGCCTGATGGATGCCTGGCGGCAGGTGCGGCAGGAACACCGGCGCGCCCGTCTGGGCGAGGATGCCCTGGCGCTGTCGGAGGACGGGGTGATCATCACCGATGCCGACAACCGCATCCAGGCGGTCAATCCCGCCTTCACCCGCATCACCGGTTATACCGCCGAGGAGGTGCGCGGACGCAATGCCACGACCCTCTCCGCCCCGCGCCACGACAAGGCCTTTTTCGAGCACTACTGGCAGACCCTGCGCAGTACCGGGCGCTGGGAGGGGGAGATCTGGAACCGTCGCAAGCATGGCGACGAGTATCCCGAATGGCTGCGAGTTCGGGCCGTGGGCGACGAGCAGGGTCGCGTCACCCACCATGTCTGTCTGTTCACCGACATTTCGATGCACAAGGCCCGGGAGCGGGACCTGCGCCGCATCGGTTTCGAGGATCCGCTTACCGGCCTGCCCAACCGCCGTCGCCTGCATGACCTGCTCGATTCCCGGCTGCGCCACCTGCGGGCCGGCGAGAGCCTGGACATGGCGTTGATCGACATCGACGGCTTCAAGTCGATCAACGATGGCCTGGGGGTGGAGGTGGGTGACCGGCTGCTGGCACGCTTCGGTCAGCGACTCGCGGGGCATGTCGCCGGTGGCGTGGTGGGGCGCCTCGGCGGCGACGAGTTCATGGTGATTCGCACCACCACTTTCGACGACCATGACAACTGGATCACCGGTCTCCAGGCCCACCTGGGCGAGCCCTTCGAGATCGAGGGGCACTCGTTGCGCTTCGGCCTGACCATCGGCAGCTGCCGGGCCCCCGAGGACGGCCGCGAGTCCGGCGTACTATTCCAGCGGCTGGAATCGGCCCTCTATACCGCCAAACGCCACGGCCGCAATCACAGCCAGCGCTTCCGGCCGGCCCTGGACATGCAGGACAGCCCCCAGTTGGGGCTGGTCAACGAGCTGCGCAATGCCCTGGCGACCGGCACCCAGCTGGAGCTTCACTACCAGGGGCAGCACCACCTGGCGGACGGCGCCCTGGTGGGGCTCGAGGCGCTGTTGCGCTGGCGCCACCCGCGGGACGGGATGATCTCGCCGGCGGACTTCATCCCGCTGGCCGAGCGCCATGGCCTCATGGCCTCGCTGGGCAACTGGGTGATCGATCAGGCGCTGGCGCAGCTGGCGCACTGGCGGCGCCTCGGCATGCCCGAGGTGCCGGTGTGGATCAACGTCTCGGCGCTGCAGATGTTCCAGGGCGAGCTGGAGACGGCACTGGCCGCGGGACTCTCCCGGCACGGCATACCGGCGCGCCTGCTCGGCCTGGAGATCACCGAGTCGGTGCTGCTCGACGAGCGGGCCGGCGATATCGCCCCGCGCCTCGGTGTACTGCGTGAGCGTGGCCACCCCATCGCGATCGATGACTTCGGGACCGGTTACTCGTCGCTGGGCTACCTCAAGAAGCTGCCGCTGGACAAGCTCAAGCTCGACCGCGCCTTCATCAAGGCGCTGCCCGATGACCGGGCCGACGCGGCCATCGTCGGCGCGGTGCTGGCCATGGCCCGGGGGCTCGAGCTCGAGGTGATCGCCGAGGGGGTGGAAACGGTCGCCCAGCGGGACTTCCTGCAGGAAGCGGGATGTTCGCTGGTGCAGGGCTTCCTCTATGCTCGCCCGTTGCCCGCCGCGATGCTCGAGGCGCAGTGGCAGGATCACGACTCGGCCGGGGGCTCGCCCCCAGGCGCGCGGGTGGCGGCGGAGGCGACCGCGACCGCCTAGCCTGGGTGGGCGTCCGAAGCATGGCCATGTCTCCCGGGGGATCAGTCCGTCTTGAGCGCCTTGAAAGCGTCCAGGGCGCGGGCCCGGGCGGCTGGGTGGTCGACGATGGGGGGCGGGTAGGCGACGCCGCCGATCGGCTCCCGGGGCGGCGCATGGCGAGCCTTCGCCGGCAACCCGGCGAGCTCGGGCAGCCACTCGGCAAGGAAGGCGCCGTCCGGGTCGAAGCGTTGCGACTGGGTAGTGGGGTTGAAGAGGCGGAAGTAGGGCGCGGCATCGGTGCCGGTGGAGGCGGCCCACTGCCAGCCGCCGTTGTTGGCACAGAACTCGCCGTCGATCAGGTGGCGCAGGAAGAAGGCCTCGCCGCGTCGCCAGTCGATCAGCAGGTGCTTGGCGAGGAACATGGCGGTGATCATGCGCAGCCGGTTGTGCATCCAGCCGGTGGTCACCAGCTGGCGCATGGCCGCATCGACGATGGGATAGCCGGTGCGGCCCTCGCACCAGGCGCGAAAGCCGGCGGCGTCGTCGCGCCAGGCGAGCGCTTCGGTGTGGGCCTGGAAGGCACGATGGCGACAGACCCGGGGAAAGCCCACGACCACATGGCGGTAGAACTCCCGCCATACCAGCTCATTGACCCAGGCCACCAGGCCCGCATCCCCCGCGGCAAGGTCACCGTCATTCTCGGCCAGCACCGCCTGCAGGCACTGTCGATGGGAGATCATGCCCAACGCCAGGTAGGGCGAGAGCTCGCTGGTGCCGCGAATCGCCGGGAAATCGCGCTGGCGGGCATAGTGGCGGCCGCGAAAGCGCAGGAAGCGCTCCAGGCGGTCGGCGGCCGGCCCCTCGCCGGCGGGCCAGAGCCGGCCGCCGACCGGGGTGTCGTCGAGCTCGGGGAGCCCGGGCAGCGGGTCGGACCCGAGGGGCATGGTCGCCTGGGGCGGTGGTGTCTCGGACAGCACCAGGCGATCGGCGGTGAGCCGCCGGTGCCAGGCCTTGGCGAAAGGGGTGAAGACGCCGTAATGGTCGCCCTTGCCGGTGAGCAGTTCGCCGGGGGCAAAGGCGACACTGTCGTGATGGCCTCGAGCCGCCAGCCCGACGGACTCGAAGGCACCGATCACCGCCTCGTCGCGGCGCACCTCATCGAGCGGATATTCGTGGTTGAAATGCAGTGTCCGGGCGCCGGTCTGTCGAGCCATGGCCAGCAGCACCGCGGGGGCCTCGGCGAAGTCGTCGAGCTCCCGGTGCAGCAGCGGAATGTTGAGCCCCTCGAGCGACGCCTTGAGTGCGGCCACGCCGCGGGCCCAGAAGTCGAGCTTGTTGGCGCCGTGGCCGTGGCGTTGCCAGTGGGGCAGGCAGCGCAGGAAGACCGCGACCACCGGCCCCTGATGGGCGGCGGCGGCCAGGGCGCGGTTGTCGTGGACGCGCAGGTCGCTGCGGAACCAGACAAGGACGGGGGCGGGCATGGGGCGAAGGCTCAACTATCCCGGATCAGCGAACCCAGGCGGGCGACGGCCTGGGGCAGGTCATCGCCCAGGACCTCGACCCGGCTCGGGCCCAGCTCGGCGGCCCGGATGCGAGCGACCGGGCCACACAGGGCCAGGGGCACGTCGAGTTGCTCGGCCAGACGCGGCAGCTGGCGCCGTATCAGGTCGGCGCGCTCGGCCTTGCCGCTGGTCAGCAGCAGGGCCGCCGCGTGGAAGCGCTCCATGGCCAGCGGCAGCTCGGTGAACGGCAGGGGGGCATCGAACAGCTGCACCCGGTAGCCTTGGTCGCTCGCGGTCAGGGCCGCCAGCAGCATCCACAGCGGGCCGGGGTCTTCCGGCAGCAGGCCGAGCAGCAGCAGCGGGCCGGCGGCGGCCTGGTTGGCATGATAGAGCCGGGTGCCGATGCGGGTGCGCAGGAAGGCTTCGAGGGTGCGACGCTGGAGCAGGGCGCCGAGCTGGTGGTCCCAGCGCTCTTCCAGTTCGCGGACCACCGGCTGCCAGAGTTCGGCGATGCAGGTGGTCACCGGATAGAGGGCCAGGCTCTGGTTGAACAGGGTTTCCAGCCGAGTCAGGTCGAAGGCCTCCAGGGCCGCGACCAGCTGACGACGCTGGCTCGGCCAGTCGCCTGCGGAGGGGGCCGGTGACTCCACCGGTTCGGGCTGCTCGAGCAGCTCCCGGACCTGACTGACCGGCACGCCACGGTTGAGCCACTGCAGAATGCGTTCGATGCGCTCGATGTCGTCGCGGGCGTAGAGGCGGTGTCCCTTGGGCGTACGGCAGGGGCGGATCAGTCCGTAACGGCGCTCCCAGGCCCGCAGGGTAACCGAGTTGACGCCGGTCAGCCGGGAGACTTCCCGGATCGGGTAGAGCGGCGTGTCGGCCGGATGGGTCGCCTTGTCACTCATGGGCGGTTGTGCCTCTTGCTGATCGCTTGCCCCGCCGGTGTCAGGGCGGCCGGAGTCCAGGGCTGATTTTGTACAAGTCATTGTCAATGTACAACATGGTGCCGGCTATCCGCCCGTTCCTATCACCCGGCGGGGCGTTCTCCGGCCTGCTCGGCAATCACGGCGGCCAGGGCCTCGACGAAGGCCGGGTGCTCGCCCACCGGCGGCAGCAGGCGCAGGTCGGTACCGGGGTGGGCCTCGGCCAGGGCCTCGACCTGCCCGGGAACATCCTTGCGCAGGTGCCGCCCCGCGGCGAAGAACAGCGGCAGGATCTCGGCGCGTTCGACACCCGCTGCGACCAGCTCGGCCACGGTGGTTTCCAGGGTGGGTTCGCTGAGTTCCATGTAGGCGAGCCGTAGCGGGGTCTCCAGGCGCCGGGCCAGGGCATCGGCCAGCTGTTCGAAAGGCGCTCGCCAGCGAGGGTCGCTGGAACCGTGAGCGAGCAGGATCAGGGCGTAGGACATGCCAGGGGCCTCCGGATATCGAGAGTCGTGGACGAGCGTCAGGGCGCGTGGGCATCGCAGGCACGCGCAACTGAAGGACTTTTCAGCTAGACTAGCAGAAGTGTACAACGGCTGTATAACTCATCGGCGCGAAAGGAGGGATCCACGATGCGAGTGCTGGTCACCGGGGGGAGCGGCTTTGTCGGGCAGCGACTGTGTCAGCGGCTGAAGGAAGCCGGGCATCGCCTGCTGGTGGTTTCCCGGGAGCCGGATCGGGTGCGGGACCGGCTGCCGAGTGGTACCGACGTTCGTCGTTCGGTGCTGGACTTCGTCGACACCCCGCCGGATGCCATCGTCAACCTGGCCGGTGAGTCCATCGCCGCGCGTCGCTGGAGCGATGACCAGAAGAAGCGGCTGATCGATTCCCGGGTCAACATCACCCGCGACCTGGTGATGCTCTGTGAGCAACTGGGGTCCAGCCGCGGGAGTGCGCCGCGGGTCATGGTCTCCGGGTCGGCACTGGGCTACTACGGCGATCAGGGCGACCGGGAGGTGACCGAGGAGACGCTACCCCACGACGAGTTCGCCCATCGCCTGTGCAAGCGTTGGGAGGATGTCGCCAGCGAGGCGGCGGATTTTGGCACCCGGGTGGCGATCCTGCGTACCGGACTGGTGCTCGACGCCGGCGGCGGCAGCCTGCAGAAGATGCTGCCGCCGTTCAAGCTGGGGCTGGGGGGGCGCTTCGGCGATGGCTCGCAGTTCATGCCCTGGATCCACCGCGAGGACCTGGTGCGGGCGATCCTCTTCCTGCTCGACAACGAGGAACTCGAGGGGCCCTTCAACGGCAGTGCGCCGCATCCGGTGACCAATGCCGAGTTCACCCGGGTGCTGGCGAAGCAGCTGGGCCGCCCGGCGATCATCCCGGTCCCGGCCATCGTGCTGGAGACCGCCTTCGGCGAGATGTCGCGGCTGCTGCTGACCGGCGCCGACATGCGCCCGAAACGGCTGCTCGATGCCGGCTTCGAGTTCCGCTTCCCGACCCTCGACGAGGCCCTGGCCGATATCCTGGGTTGATGCCCTCCCGCCGGGAGAGGGGCGACGGGGACAGGCCGAAGAGGAGGTCCTTTGCCTGGGATGGCAAAGGTAGCGCCCAGGGACGGGGTCGCAGCGTCTCCTCGCAGGCCTGTTGCCGGATCAGCCCCGAGGCATTATCCGGGCTCGATGGCGTCAGCGGCTGTCGTGATCCACGGTGACGATGACCCGCACGGCGTCCAGGCGCAGGCGGGTGCCCTCGATGGCGGCGTCCAGGGTGCGGCGTTCCTCGCGCAGGGCCTGGAGCTCGTCGGCGCGCACCGCCGGGTTGTGCAGGGCCAGCGCCTCCAGGCGGTTGAGCTCGCTGTCGAGCTCGGTGCGCATGCGCCTCTGGGCTGCCTCGACAATGGAGGGGAGCTCGCGCTCGGCCTCCGTCTCGCCGCGATCGATCAGCTCGCGCAGCTGGTCGTGTCGACTGCGGATCAGGTCCCGGGCCATGGCCTTCTTGACCTTCTGCAGGTTCTTGGCAAGCCCGGTGAAGGAGACCTTGTCGCTGAGGCTGGCGCCGGACTCGTCGAGCAGCACCCGCACCGCAGTGGGCGGCAGGAAACGGTTGAGATGCAGGCGCCTGGGCGCCGGGCAGTGGGTGCGGAAGACCAGTTCGACCATCAGCCGGCCGGCGGGGATCGACGGGTGCTTGAGCAGGGCCAGGGCGGTGTTGCCCATGGTGCCGTCGAGGATGCGGGCCATCATCTCACGCACCAGGGGGTGCTCCCAGGAGAGGTGCTGGACGTCGTCGCGGGACAGGGCGCGCAGCCGCGAGAAGGTGGCCGAGAAGCCCTCCTCGCCCTTCACCAGGCCCGGCAGGCCGTCGAGCATCTGTGGGCTCGGCTGCAGGTGGTGGATGCCGCCGCCGAGTTCCCGGCTGTCGACGCCGAAGATGTCCAGCGCCTGATCCAGATAGCGCGGCAGGGCGCGATCCTCGTCGAGCTCGCGGATCACCTCGGCGACTGCCTCGGCACGCTCAAGGCGGCAGGCGTTGAGCTCCAACAGCCGGTTGCGCCCGGCATCGCGCTCGGCGAGGCGGCTCTCGAACAGCGCCCGGGTCTCCTCGATCACCTCCGCCAGGCTCTCGTCGTCGAGCAGGGCGTCGGCCAGGGCGTCGCCGAAGGCGGTGACGATCTCGCTGCCCACGCCGTGGGGAGTGCCGAAGGCGTCCATGCCATCACGATACCAGCGCAGCAGCCGCTCGCCGGGGCTGCCCTCGAACACCGGCACGTGGAGCTCGATGGCGTGGCGCTGGCCGATGCGATCGAGTCGGCCGATGCGTTGTTCGAGCTGGTCCGGATGCAGCGGCAGGTCGAACATCACCAGGTGACGGCAGAACTGGAAGTTACGCCCCTCCGAGCCGATCTCCGAGCACACCAGTACCTGGCAGCCTTCCTCCTCGTCGGCGAAGGCGGCGGCGGCGCGGTCACGCTCCACCAGCGAGAGCCCCTCGTGAAACACCGGGGCATGGAGGCCGCCGAGCACCCGCAGCCCCTCGGCGAGGCCGCGGGCGGTCTCTCGATCGTGAGCGATCACCAGCACCTTGTCGTCGGCGAAACCGCCATCCTCGGTGTCGGCGAGCCGCTCCAGCAGCCAGGTGACGCGCGGATCGAACTGCCACCAGGGCTCGGTATTGAGCGGGTCGTCGGCGAGCGCGCGGTACATGGTGTCGAGGTAGACCAGCACCTCGGGGTGGTCGAGGCCGGTCTCGATCAGCAGCTCGTCCAGGTAGTCCTCGTCACGCTCCAGGCGACGCAGCACCCGGCGGTAGGAGGAGGGCAGGTCGAGGTGGGCGACATGCAGGCGACGCTCGGGGAAGCCGCCCACGTGGCGGCGACTGTTGCGAAACATCACGCGGCCGGTGCCGTGGCGGTCGAGCAACTGGTCGCGCAACTGATCGCGGGCCGCGGCTCGCTGGGCCGTGTCGCTCTCATGACTGGCCAGGGTCTCGAGCAGCGCCAGGCTGTCGGGCTCGTCGATCACCGCCGTGACCCGCTCGCGGTCGACGTCGCTGCGGCCGGTCGCCTCGCCGGGCAGGCGGTCGAGGGCATCGATCGCCTCGGCCACCTCGACGTAGTGCGCCTCCTCCTCGCGGAAGCGCTCGAGGCTGTGGTAGCGGTCCGGATCGAGCAGGCGGAGCCGGGCGAAGTGGCTCGTGAGGCCCATCTGCTCGGGGGTCGCGGTGAGCAGCAGCAGGCCCGGTACCGCCGCCGCCAGCCGCTCCACGCTGGCGTAGCCCGGGCCCACCACCTCGTCGGACCAATCGAGGTGGTGGGCCTCGTCGACGATCAGCAGGTCCCAGTCGCAGGCCTCGGCCTGGGCCTGGCGGTGGGGGTTGGCGAACAGCCAGTCCTGGCTGGCCAGCACCAACTGGCCGGCCTCGAAGGGATTGGCCTCGCCGTGGGCCTGGCTCTGCTGCTCGTCGAGCAGGGTCACTTCCAGGGCGAAGCGGCGCAGCAGTTCCACCAGCCACTGGTGGGTGAGGCTCGCCGGCACCAGGATCAGCGCCCGCTCGGCACGGCCGGTGAGCAGCAGCCGGTGCAGTATCAGGCCGGCCTCGATGGTCTTGCCCAGGCCGACTTCGTCGGCCAGCAGGACCCGGGGGGCATGGCGGCGGGCGACCTCGTCGGCGATATAGAGCTGGTGGGGGATCAGGTCGATGCGCGGGCCGGCCAGGCCCAGCGCCGGGTTCTGTTCGACGCGATGGAAGTGGTGCAGGGTGCGAAAGCGCAGGTCGAACCAGTCGTTGCGGTCGACCTGCCCGGTGAGCAGCCGGTCGCGGGCCTGGTCGAACTGCATGGTGTCGGCCAGCTGGGCCTCGGGCAGTTCGCGCAGCTCGCCCCGATCATCCTCACCGATGTAGACGATCAGGCCGTCGACCTCCTTGCTGTCGTCGACGGTCAGGCTCCAGCCCTCGGCGGCCTGGATGCGGTCGCCGCTGCCGAACGCCACCCGGGTGAGGGGGGCCTGGTGGCTGCTGTAGGTGCGGGTCTCCTGGCTGGCGCCGAAGAGAACGGTGACGCTGCGGAAGTCGCAGCCGAGAATGGTGCCCAGGCCGAGTTCGGCTTCGCCGTCGCTGATCCAACGCTGGCCGGGTGAATAATCGCTCATGATGCCTCGGAGGATGCTGAAAACGGTGCGCTCGTCCGCCGTCGACGCCGGGATGACGGCAACGGGGCGCGGTATCTTACAGCAAAGGCCGGCGCGGCTTAAGCATGGCGCTGCATTCGGCGCCATGGTAAGGCGTGCTCCCGGAAGGCCCCTCAGTAGCGGTTCAGCCAACCGTTGAGCTGGGCACGACTGAGCTCGCCGACGTGGCGCTCCACGGCACGCCCCTCGGCGTCGAACAGCACCGTGGTGGGTAGCCCGGGAGACTCCATCAGTACCATCAGCTCCTGCTGCGGGTCGAGCAGCGGATAGCGGAACGCCAGGCCCTGCTCGTCAAGATAGCGCACCACCTGCAGCAGGTCCTCGCCCTGGTTGGCCACCACCACGCTGACGCCGTCGCGGGTGTCGGCCTCGGCCAATAGCGGCATCTCGCGCAGGCAGGGGGGGCACCAGGTGGCCCAGAGGTTGACCACCACCAACTCGCCGCGCAGAGACCGCAGCTCGACCGGCTCGCCCTCGAGGTTCTCCAGGGCGATCTCGGGCAGTTCGCGCAGCGGCATGTCGCCGCCCAGCGGGGCCAGGGTCACCAGCACCAGCCACAGGCTCGATCCACCCACCACCAGCGCCATGGCGCCAATCAGGCGCAACAGGTTCGTCCGCAGCGCCCAGCCGGTCCAGATCAGCGCCGCCACCATTCCCCACAGGCCGTGAAAGCCCGGCTGCCAGATCTTGACGATGTCCAGCGGGGCGGCAGCGTAGGCCTCCAGGTGCAGGGCCACATGGCCCAGCCGGGCGCCGACCAGCCAGGCCAGTACCAGGCCATTGAACCAGCGGGCGTGCGCGCGCCGTGGCAGACCGAGCAGCCAGGCACTGGCCAGCAGCACGAGAAGGGCGGCGGCGAGGGCATAGAGTCGGGGGACCGAGAGTAGTACGGGGCCCAGGGCAATGGCGTCCATGGCGGGGTCAGGCTCCAGAGAGAGGGTCGGCGTTCGCGAGCAGGCACGTTACAATGCCGGGCTTGACGGCTAGCCTACTGCCAGCGTGCGAGGCTGTCACTCATACTCGTGCGGGAGCATTTATGGCCAAGCCTGCCTTCGATACCCTGCGCGCCCTGGCCATTGCCAGTCAGGCGCTGGGGTTCATTCTCATCATCACCCTCGAGACCCTGATGGGTGATGCCGCGCGGCCCTGGCAGGGGTGGACCCTGGCGGCGATGCTGGTGGCGGCGCTGTGGATCGCCCTGGTGCGCCTGTACCGGCGCAACCGGGCGCGCAAGGCACTGGAACGCCGGCTGGCGGACGATGACGATGATCCTGCCTGAGTGGCGCTGGCGCCGGCTGGCCGCGCTCGTCGGCCTGCTGGCGCTGCTGAGCGGTTGTACCACCCCGGTACCTCGCGTGCATACCAGTGCCCTGCCCATCGCCGAGGCCGAGGTGACCTCCCTGGGGCGCTGGGTCGAGCAGCGGGCGGCCTTCCGCGAGGGCCTGAGTGGCTTCGCCCTGCTGGCCAACGGCAAGGACGCCTTCGCCGTGCGTGCCCTGCTCGCCGCCCGGGCGGAGCGTCGCCTGGATATCCAGACCTACCTGATGGGGGATGGCCTCACCACCCGGGCGCTGCTGCACCGGATGCTGGAAGCCGCCGAGCGAGGCGTGCAAGTACGGCTGCTGATCGACGACATCGGGGCAGTGGGGCAGGGGCCCCGCCTGGCGGCGCTGGACAGTCACCCCGCCATCCAGGTGCGGGTCTACAACCCCCTGCCGGTGGGGCGCGGCCACCTGGCGGCCCGGGTGCTGGCGACGATCCCCGTGTTCGGCCGCCAGCATCGGCGCATGCACAACAAGCTATGGATCGCCGACAACGCCCTGGCCATCGTCGGCGGGCGCAACCTGGGCGACGAGTACTACAGCGCCAGCGAGCCGCGCAACTTCGCCGATCTCGACCTGCTGACCCTGGGGCCGGTGGTGGAGCCGTTGTCGCGCAGCTTCGACCTCTACTGGAATCACGGCCTGGCTCAGCCCGTCGCCCGCTATCATCACGCCTCCCCCGAAGCCTGGCGCGAACTGCACGCCTCGCTGGCTACCTGGCTCGAGGAGCAGGGCGACTCGGTCTATTTCACTGCCCTGCGCGAGCGGCACGATGCTCGTGCCCGGGAGCCGCTGGTCGACGCGCTGCACTGGGGCGAGGGCGAGGCCCTGTGGGATCCTCCCGGCAAGCCGGCGCACCCGGGCCGGCCGGCGCTCGCCGGCACCATGGCCGGCCAGCTGCAGCGTCGGGCGGTGCCCGAGACGCGGCTGGTGGTGGTATCCGCCTACTTCGTGCCGACCGCCCCCGGCAGCCGGCTGCTGCAGGATCTCGCCGAGGCGGGCATCGAGGTGCAGGTGATCACCAATTCGCTGGAGGCCACCGACGTGCCGGCGGCGCACGGTGCCTATGCCGCCCACCGTTCCGACCTGCTGGAAAGCGGCGTGGCGCTCTTCGAGCTGCGCGCCGAGGCCGACAACGGCGAGGGGGTCGCCATCGGCATCCCCGGCACCTCGGCCTCGGTGCTGCATATCAAGGCGATGGGCATCGACGACGACAGGGTCTTCGTCGGCTCGGCCAATGCCGACCCGCGTTCGGTATGGTGGAACACCGAAGTGGGGGTGCTCGCCGAGAGCGAGGCCCTGGCCGCCGACTTCCTGGTACTCACCGAGGTGGGCGCCGGTCCCGGGCTGAGCTATCGCGTGGTGCAGGAGGGCACGGGCGAGTCGTTGCAGTGGGAGACCGAGATCGAGGGGGAGCCCGTTCGGTTGGCGCGCGAGCCCGGCAATGCCTGGCGGCGCCTCAATGCCTGGCTGAGTCGGGTATTGCGGCTCGAGCGCTGGCTGTGAGAGGGGGCGTTCAGCGTCCTTCGCGCAGCAGCGGACACGCTGCCCCTGCTGCAGGATATGCGTTGACCGCGACCTCAACGGAGCAGGCTGCAGAGTGCACTATGTCAACGCGGATGCCGCTCAGTACACGATCAAGCTCCCAGTCCACCCAGTACCACCATGCCAAGCACTACGGCGAGCAGCAGTAGCGTCTCTAGCACCATGAGGATCACCGGTCGCCAGCCCACCACGGCCAGCTTCTGAAAGGACGTCTTGATGCCGAGGGCTGCGATTGCGGTCACCAGGCACCAGCGCGACAGGGTCGTCATCACCTCGTTCACCGGTTCAGGTATCGCGCCGAGGCTGTTGATCGCAACCAGCACGACAAAACCCACCAGAAAGCCCGGCAGCATGGGCATCCGGGCTGTCTCGCCGGCGTCCCGGCGTGACTTGCGAAATAGCCACATGAACACCATGACCACCGGCACCAGCATCCCCACGCGGACTAGCTTGACCAGCGTGGAAACGTCGCCCGTCTGCTCCGAGATCATGTAGCCGGCCCCCACCACCTGGGCGACATCGTGGATGGTTCCCCCCAGGAAGATCCCGGCCTGGGTATTGGCGAGTGCCAGGGCACCGGCGATGAGAGGATAGATTACCATGGCCATGGTCGAGAGCGTGGTCACCCCCACCACGGTGAGAATGGTATTGCGCTCGCTGGTGTCGTCGCGTGGCATCACCGCCGACAGGGCGAGGGCAGCCGAGGCACCGCAGATCCCTACCGCGCCACCGGTCAACAGTCCCAGATCACGTGTCAGGCCAAGCGCCCTGGCAAGCAGGGCCCCCATGAGGATGACCAGTGCCACCGAAACGATCACCGCAAGCACCGGGCCCATGCCCAGGTCTCCGACCTGCTCCAGCGTCATTCGTGCGCCCAGCAGCGCCACCCCCAGGCGAAGCACCGTACGCGCCGCGAATTCGATCCCCTCTCGGCAACGCCCTTCCTCGCTCAGGAAATGCAGCGACATGCCGAACAGCAACGCATAGAGCAGTGTCGGCCCTCCATAGTGGTCGGCAATGAACGTGGTGGCCAGGGCGATGGTGATGCACACCAGCAGGCCGCGACCGATGGCACGATAATACCCGAGCGAGCCATGAAGGAGCGCCCGCAAGGTCGCAAGCCGAGCGGAAAAGGTACGTGGTTTCATCGATGAGTCTCCGGTCGCATCCCTTGATGCCGCGCGAACGATGCCATGGCTCGGCAGCAGCCGAACCAGGCAGACATGCGTGAAGGGAAAATGGACAAGACGGGCGGGTGATAACCGCGCCGAGGGTCACGGTGATCGGAAGGCGTCAGCGTTGGCTGCCGCGACGACGTCATCGGCCAGCACTTGCAGGGTATCGACCACGGGGATGGCCGCCTCCAGCTCATCCCCGATCACGGAAAGCTCGGTGCAAGCCAGCACCAGGACATCTGCCTGTTGCTCAGCAAGCTCGGCGCCCGCTCGGGCAAACGCCGCCAGCGTGTCGGGGGCACGCCCTTGGCCGCGCTTGACCGCACGAATCACCTCGAGCACCGACGCCTCATCATCGGGATAAAGCAGTGACAGGCCACGCGTTCCGGCAAACCCCTCGTATAGCCCAATCTTGCGCAAGGCGGGCGAGCACAGCATGCCAACCCGAGCGCCGGGTAAGCGCCGTACGATGGCGTCCAATGTCCGCTCGACGATATGCCACACGGGAATGCTCACCGCGTCCTGCGCATCCCGCCAGTAATAGTGTGCGGTGTTGCATGGCATCACCAGGAAGTCGGCGCCAGCCTTTTCGAGTCGCTGCGCCATGGCGGCAATCGCGGGACCCGGATTTTCGCCGTCACCATCGATCAGCGCCTTGATCCGAGAGGGCACTTTCGGGTTGTTATCCACTAGCAGATGCACGTGATCGATGTCGTCCTGTGCGGGGGTGGCGTCGATGACTCGCTGCATGAATGCCACCGTGGCGTCGGGGCCCATGCCGCCCAGCACCCCGACAATGACATGGCTGTCTATGGTGGACGGGATAGTGGCGTCGCTTTTATGTGTCGTCATCGGTTTTCCTGTCAATTCGTTTTCAGAAGCCCATCAGTCGCGGCAGCCACAGCGTAATCTGAGGGAAGAATGCCAGCAGGAGTGCAATCACTATCATGGAACCGACCAGTGGCAGGGCCCTTACTGAAATGCGCTCAATGGATACATTGGCAATGCTAGAGCTTATGAACATGTTCTCGCCCAGTGGAGGGGTCGAGAATCCGATGCCGAGGCTGACTACCAGGACGATACCAAAGTGAATGGGGTCGACGCCAAGCTCAACCATTACTGGCAAAAGAACAGGAGTTACGATCATGATGACAGCAAGGATTTCGATAAACATGCCGACGAAAAGCAAAAACATGATGACCAATATCCACACCATCCAAAGGTTGGTGGTGATGTCGAGGATGCCCTGGGCAATCATGGCCGGTATATGATTTTCCACCAGTACGCGGCCGAAGGCAGTCGCTGTAAACATGATGATCAAGACGCGGCCAGTCAGCCAGGTAGCACTCTCGAATGAACTGCCTATTCCCCGTAAAGAGGATTCCTTGTGGATGAAGATGCCAACAAAAAGAGCATAAAAAATCGACACTACAGCGGCTTCAGTCGGTGTGAAGGTGCCAGAGTAAATGCCGCCAAGAATTACGACTGGAGCCATCAAGGACCAAAAGCCTTCTTTCAGTACTTTTAGAATGCGCCGCCAATCATAGCGATCTCCTTGCGTCTGGTAGCCATTGCGCTTGGCAACGATATAGTTGGCAAGCATCAAGCCCAAACCCAGGATGATTCCAGGTATGGCCCCGGCTAAAAAAAGCGCAGTTATGGATTGTCCGCCCGTAACACCATAAATTATCAACGGCATGCTTGGGGGTATGACAACACCTAAACCGCCAGCAGTCGCTGTGATCGCAGCGGGATAGCTTCGTCCATAACCTCTTTCGATCATGGCTGGAATGACTAACATCCCGACTGCAGCAGTGGTTGCCGGGCCAGACCCTGATATGGCCCCGAAAAACATGCAAGCTATAACTGCAGCGGCACCCAGGCCGCCAGCAGCGGGACCAGCAAGCTCTTCTGCAATTTTGATAAGTCGTCGTGCTATGCCAGAGTCACCCATCAGTGCCCCTGCGAGAATGAATGCAGGCAATGCCATCAAGGGGAATGAATTCAAGGCAGAAAAACCGAGCTCCACCATGGAGCTGATATCTCTGCCACTCAGTACATAGACCGACATCGATGAAATGCCTAGGGCTACTACAATAGGTGCTCCAAGCAAAAGCAAGCCACCAAAAACCGAGAACAAGAGGAGAGCCGCGGTCATGATTTTTCATCTCCCTTATTGTCTGAAGGCTTGCTGCTGCTTAGCTCGCCCTCGATCATCAAGTCCACTTGTTCCTGATCAACGTTTCCGATTTCAATGCCCTTGACAAGCTTCAGGTATTGTACTTGCAAGACACGAAAAGCCATCAGGACGAAAGCGGCCGGGAATACCATGTAAACGTATGCCAGTGACCAACCCATAGCAGGCGTGATGTAGGGGAACTGAATCAGAAGTTCAATGAGGGAAAGGCTCTTCCATGCCAGTGTCAAGCAGAATCCAACCCATATCAGGTCAACGAATAGCAACAAGCTGTTCGCAATGTGTTTGGGAAGAAGGTTGATGTGTACCTGCAAGCGGTTATGAGCACCCAGGTGCGCTGCATGTGCAGCACCCAGGAAGACAAACCAGACAAAGGAGTAGCGAGCCAATTCCTCTATCCATGCCATGCCTATGCCAAGTGTGGCTCGCATTACTACTTGAGCAAAAATCAGGACCACAAAAAGGCCAAGCAGGAAGCGGCAGGCATAATCTTCGATATTGTTGATAAATTTAAACACGAGCGCCACCCTATCAAGCCAAGAGTGCAGGTAAGGCCGGGAGGTAACAGCCCCCGGCCTAGCGCGGATCAGTAGCCCAGAATGGACAGCATCTCTTCGAAAGCTTCTTGGCCACCGATTTTGTCGTAGAATTCCGGCCACACTTGCTCCTGCACGATGCGAATCCACTCTTCCTCATCTTCCAGAGTCATCACTTCGACCCCCTCGGCCTCCATGGCGGCGCGAGCCTCGACAGCCCCTGTCAGCTGAAACTGAAGTGCATAGAGCTGTGCATCCTTTCCTGCTTTGTCAATGATCGCTCGCTCCTCTTCCGATAGTGCATCGTAAGTCCTCACTCCCATAACGAGAGGTTGAAGAGAGTATTGATGGTGAACTTCGGTCAGGTAATCCTGAACCTCGTGAAACTTCATGGTGTGATTGACAATGTAGGGATTGTCCTGGCCGTCGACCACACCCTGTTGAAGAGCAGTGAATACCTCTGGCCATGACATGCTGATAGGGTTGGCCCCCCATGCCTCATAGGTGGCCAGCATCATTTCATTTTGGGGTACGCGTACTTTCAGCCCTTGAAGATCGTCAAGGTTTCGTACCGGGCGGGCTGAGTTGGTCAGGAAGCGGAAGTTGGAGTACAACCAACTGACGATTTTTACACCAGCTTGTTCCTTTGCAATCTCGTCCCAGCGCTCAGCCAGAGGGCCAGTGGTTGCTTTGACGGCATCGGCATGGCTTCGCAATGAATAAGGCATGGTCAGTGCGCCAAGCCTGGATGCATAAGGCGTCAAGTTGCCGACACCAATAAATGCCATGTCAAGTGAGCCGATTCGGGTATCCTGGATCATCCCGGTTTCAGGACCAAGCTGGCCACCAGGAAACAGGTCAACGGTCATTTCACCATCGGAGTACTGCTCGACCAATTCGGCGAAGCGCTGTGCCAGGGCTCCCATATCAGAGTCCATCGGGTCGCCCATTCCCACCTGGAAGGTTCTGGCCTGAGCGGTGTGGGCAGTCAATGTAGCCAGGATAGCGGTTGCGATAAGTGTCTTCTTTAACATTGTTATTACTCCAGTCTGCTGAAAAGTGGTGCTGCTCGGTTATGCTTGATTCGTTGCCTGTTCCATGGCATCGCCCATCAGGTGGACAATGTCATCACACTCCTGCTCGTTAAATGTCAGAGGAAGCCGAAGGTCGCAGAGAGTAGCCAACACACGGTCCGCGTTCGGCAATGGTCGCGTGGCTGGGAGATAGCCCCAGCTGTCGTAGCGGCTGGTGTACTCTTCTGGTTGTGCTTTCCCGTACCACTTGAGGGGGATGCCGCGCGCTTCACAGCCAGAGATGAATTGCGCTATCTGGTCATGAGTCAACGATGGCAGACGGAACTGGATCGAACTGCCAACGAAATCTTCTTTCTCGTGACGGGGGATGGGTTGGACCAGCGCCATGTCAGCCAGGCGAGCCTCCAGGCGACGATAGAGCGCGTTCCAGCGTTCCTTGCGCGACGCGAGCTCGGCCAACTGCGGGCGCAGGATCGCCGCACGCAGGTTGTCCATGCGGCCACTCATATTGGGCGTCACCAGTCGCGTCTCGCTGAAGGACTCGGCCTCCGGCACCACCAGATGGCGGTCATAGAGCATGTAGGACCCCGACATGATCACCGCCCGGCGCATCACCTCGGGATCGTTCGTGGTCAGCAGGCCGCCCTCTCCCGAATTGAGATGCTTGTAGGTCTGGGTGCTGAAGCAACCTACCTTGCCGAAGGTGCCGCTTGGCTTTCCGGAATAACTGGCGCCCATGGTGTGGGCACAGTCTTCGATCAAGGTAATGTCATGCTCGTCACATACCGCCATGATGGCATCCATGTCACCGATGTGGCCGCGCATATGCGACAGCATGAAGAGGCGAGCCCCGGTTTCCTGCGCGGCTGCGGCCAGGTCATGGGGATCCACTGTGGTGTCATCCAGGATATCCACCAGCACGGCTTCACCACCGGCCGCGTGTATGCTGCCCGGCACAGGGGACAGGGTGAAGGCATTGCACAGCACCGGCTCACCCGGCGCGAGCCCGCAGGCGCGCAGTGCCAGTTGCAGGGCATAGCCCCCCGATGCGCAGGCAAGCGCATAGGGAACGCCCAGGCTGGCGGCGAACTCCCGCTCCAGCAGCGCGGTTTCACCCTGCTCCCCTTCGACCAGGTTGTAGCGATGCAGCCGCCCCGACCGCATCACCGCCACCGCTGCCTCGATCGAGGCCTCGGAGAGTGGCTCCTGCTGGGTGAAGGATTTCGAGAAACGACGCATGTCAGTTACCTCAATGGCGCTGCTGCTGGTAGACGGGGAATTCCCACTGCTCACCGGGGAAGTACTTGGTCAATCGCCAGTCACAGGCGCGGGCGTGTCCTTCCATGCCCTCGACGCGTGAAATCCGCGAGCCCACCGCGCTGAACGTGCGATTGGCTTCCTGACTGAGCTGCTGGGTGGTCAACACCTTCATGAACTTGTGCACATTGAGGCCGCCGCTGTAGCGGCCGGCACGCTTTGTCGGCAGGATGTGGTTGGTTCCCGAGCACTTGTCGCCGTGGGTGACGGTGCTGCCTTCGCCGAGGAACAGCGAGCCGTAGTTGCTCAGGTGCTCCTTCCACCAGTCGAGGTCCTCGCACAGGACCTGAAGGTGCTCGCAGGCGTATCGATCGCTGACGTCGACGATCTCTTCTCGGCTGTCACCCGCGATCACTTCACCGAAATCCCGCCATGCGGCATGAATCACCTCGGCGTTGGGCATGTCATCGGCAACCTTGGGCATCAACTCGATGACCTTCTGCGCCAGGCGTTCACTGGTAGTGAACAGCCATACCGGGGAGTTGGGGCCATGCTCTGCCTGAGAGGCCAGATCGACGGCGATGGTCATCGGATCAGCCGAGTCATCGGCGATGATGGCGGACTCGGTCGGCCCGGCGAAGACGTCGATACCGACCTGCCCGAACAGCAGCCGCTTGGCCTCGGCCACATAGGCATTGCCCGGCCCGACCAGGATATCGGCCTCGCGGCCGCCGAACAGGCCAAAGGCCATGCTGGCCATGGCGTGCACGCCCCCCATCTCCAGGATCACGTCCGCCCCGGCCACCTCGAGGGCATACGCCACCGCCGGATCGATGCTGTCTCCACGTGGTGGCGAACAGGCCACCACATGCGGCACCCCGGCCGCCTTGGCGGTGGCAACACTCATCAGTGCCGAAGCGACATGGGCGTAGCGACCGCCCGGTATGTAGCAGCCGGCGCATCCCACCGGCAGCACCCGCTGCCCAAGCACGACGCCGGGCTCGGTCTCGATCTCGAAGGAGACGAGGCTGTCGCGTTGGGCGTCGGCGAAGCGCCGGATCTGACGGTGAGCGAAGTCGATGTCGTCCTTGATGGATTGAGGCACCGTGGCGATGAGCCGCTGGCGCTTCTCGTCGCTGAGGATGAAATCTCCCGTCCAACCATCGAACTTCTCGGCATACTCTCGAACCGCGTGCTCACCCCGCGCCCGGATATCGTCGAGCATGGCTTGCACCGATGAGGTGATCCGCTGATCTTCGGCGGCAACCGTGTCGGCGGCCTCGGCCGACTTGAGGTGTCGAATTGTCATTGTGCTCTCCGCAGTGGTGCTGAATTCCTGAACCTGGCCGGGGGCGATCAGCCTGGCCCGGGCGTCGTCACGCCATGTAGTCGGGAAAATGGAAGGCCCCGGGGTAGCCGAACAGGGCGACGCTGCCACCGGTGTGCAGGAACACCACGTTCTCGCCTTCCTTGAAGTGACCCTTGCGAATCAGGTCGATCAGACCGGCCATGCCTTTGCCGGAATAGACCGGGTCGAGCAGGATGCCTTCATGGCGTGCCAGCAGGGTGACCGCTTCCACCATGCTCGGCGTGGGAATGCCATAGCCCTCGCCGACATAGTCGCAGTTGGCCACCACGTCCTCCCTGGCCACCACCCCCGACAGCCCCAGCTTGGCCTCGGTCTTCTGGGCCAGGGCGAACACGTTGGCTTCCTGCTTGTCCCTGGGCGCTCGCACGCCGATGCCGAGCACCGGAATGCCCGCATGGCAGGCGGCAAGCCCCGTTACCAGTCCTGCCTGAGTGCCGGCGCTGCCGGTGGCGTGCACGAGGTGGTCGACCTGCAGCCCCATGTCATTGGCCTGCGCCAGCAGTTCGAGGGCGGCATTGACGTAACCCAGTGCCCCTATCTCGTTGGAGCCCCCGCCGGGGATGATGTAGGGCCGCTTGCCATCTTCCTTCAGCCTGTCGGCCAGCAAGGCCATCTCGGCCGCCATATCGGCGCCACCGGCACGCTTGCTGACCGTTGCGCCGTGCAACTGGTCGAGGAACACATTGCCGTTGTAGTTGTAGGCGGGATCGTCACTGCCGGTGCGATCCTCGAGCAGGATGTGGCACTCGAGTCCCAGCTTGCAGGCCGCCGCAACGGTCTGGCGCGCATGGTTCGACTGGGTGGCACCCTGGGTGATGATGGTATCGGCCCCGTTCTCCAGGGCGTCGGCCATCAGAAACTCCAGTTTGCGCGTCTTGTTGCCACCCGTGGACAGGCCAGTGCAATCATCGCGCTTGATCCATAGGCGTGGTCCACCCAGCAGGCGGCTCAGGTTATCCATCGGCTCCAGCGGTGTCGGCAAATGGCCAAGACGGATGCGGGGGAAACGGGACAGATGCATGCGGGCCTCCAGGCGAGTAATTTTCTGCATGAGCGTGCTCTCTTGATGACCAGCGTCCAGGGAGCGGGCGGCGAACCACTGTCCGCCATTGCTAGGTCTGCTCGTAAAATTAGTGCCTACCGGCTTGCCCCGACTAATGCCAAGATACTGGCAAGCGATTAATTTTTTGCATACTTAGAGCTTGCGTCTACTTAACTCATGTTTTTTAGAGAGTCATCATGAAAATCGAGTGGATTGAGGATTTTCTTTCGCTCATCGAGGCGGGCACCTTTTCGCAGGCAGCAGAGCGCCGCCATGTCACCCAGCCCGCGTTCTCGCGCCGCATCCGTCAACTGGAGGACTGGCTGGGGGTGGAGCTGATCGACCGCCACTCGCCGCGCCTCGCACTCACGCCCCATGCGCAAGCCTATGAAGCCTCGCTGCGTGACTGGCTGGCGCACCTGTATGCCCTGAGAGGCCGCATCCGGGCGGATGCGGCGCACGGGCCCCGCGCCATCCTGACCACGCAGCACACCCTGACGGTCAGCTATCTGCCCCGCTTGCTGCGTCACTTTCGGTTTCATGCCCCACAGGCCAGGTTGCAGGTGCGATCCTCGGACCGCAGCGATTGCATCCGCGACTTCCAGCGGGGCGATGCGGACCTGCTGCTGTGCAGCGAGCTCGAGGGCTCGCCACTGCTGGTGGATCGCGCGGAAGTGGAGCGGGTGTTGCTGGGCAGTGAGCAGCTCGTCCCGGTGTGTGCCGCCGATCGACTCGGCCAACCGATCTTCGATCTGGAAAGCCAGACCCGGCTGCCGTTGATTGGCTACGACCCCAGCAGCTTTCTGGGCGGTGTGCTGGCTTCCCCATACCTGCTGGATCTGCAGCGCCGCTATGACGTCGAACTGGTGTGTGAAACCGCCTTCACGATAGGCATACGTGAGCTGTCGCTGGCGGGCCTGGGCATCGGCTGGTTACCACATGGCCTGATCGAAGCGGACCTGGAGTCGGGGAAGCTCGTCTCGCTGTTGGAGCAGCTGGGAGGCCCCATGCTGGTGGTGGCCTGTTACAGACAACCTGGTGACGGTGCTTCTGCGGCGGATCAATTATGGGCGCTGATCAATGATCGGCCACCCACTGTCTAGCGGGATGGCTGGCAGTTATTGGGTGCGAGCTGCTGTGGAGTCAGGGCCGGGGCGCTGGAGCCGAGCGGAGCGACGATCTTCGCCGTGGTCATGCTGCTCCCGGAGTTTGACTGAGGGGCTTGATCCAGGTCATTGCCTATCCGCGGGCAGCGGCTAGGCTTTGACTCAGGAGGGGCGCCCGATGGTGCCCCGTTTCGTCGCCGCAGGGTAGATACCATGTACCAGTCCATTCTCGTTCCCGTCGACGGTTCGACCCATGCCGAAAAGGCACTGGCCGTCGCCGCGCAGTTAGCTCGTGCGTCGTCCGCACGGTTGCACCTGGTGAGCGTCACCGAATTTCCGCCGGATAACATGGGCCTGTTTCTCGGGGGAACCGCCGAGCCCTTCTCCCAGGAGCAGCGCGACAAGTTGGCGAGCGAGATGAAGGAGGAGGGGCGGCAGGTGATCGAGAAGGCTCGCAGCTGCGTCGACCTCTCCGGGCTGGAAGTCGATGAACACATCTTCCAGGGGTGGCCGGCGAAGCGAATCGTCGACCATGCCGAATCGCTCGGGGTCGATGCCATCGTCATGGGCAGCCGTGGCGTGAGCGATGTGCGCGGCATGGTCTTCGGCAGCGTCTCCCACCGGGTCAGCCACACGGCCAAGTGCACCGTGATCACCGTGACCTGAGCGCACCACCGGCGGATACGACAAGGGCCCTGCGATCTCTCGCAGGGCCCTGGAATTCTTGGTCGGAGTAGCAGGATTCGAACCTACGACCTCTGCCTCCCGAAGGCAGCGCTCTACCAAGCTGAGCTATACTCCGATCTTTCGTCGCGAGGCGTGTCGCCCCTCCGACGGAAGCGCATTATACGCAAACGCCGCTGTCGTGCAAGCCCCCGGGCGGGTATCCCGTTGTCAGGCCTGGCGATCCACCGCCATGCGGGCGAGTTCGGCCATGCTGTCGCGGTAGGGGCTGGCCGGCAACCGTTCGAGCTGCTCCAGGGCCTTGGCGGCCATCTCCTCGGCGCGGGCGCGGGTATAGTCCAGGGCGCCGGTCTCGTGGACGATGGCCAGGACCTCGTCGAGGTGATCGAGCCCGCCCTTGCGGATCGCCTGGCGGACCAGGCGGGTCTGGTCGGGGGTGCCGGCGGCCATGGCCTGGATCAGCGGCAGGGTCGGCTTTCCTTCGGCCAGGTCGTCGCCGACGTTCTTGCCCATGGCCTCGGCATCGCCCTGATAGTCGAGCAGGTCGTCGATCAGTTGGAAGGCCAGCCCCAGGTAGCGACCGTAGTGCTGCAGGGCGGCTTCCTGTTCGGGGGTGGCCCCGGCGAGGATGGCGCCGCTGTGGGAGGCCGCCTCGAACAGCATGGCGGTCTTGCCCTGGATGGTCTCGAAGTAGGCGGTCTCGTCGGTGTCCGGGTTGCCCACGTTGGTGAGCTGTTGCACCTCGCCCTCGGCGATGGTGCAGGTGGCGCCCGACAGCACGGCCATGATCCGCATCGACCCCACGCCGACCATCATCTGGAAGGAGCGGGAGTAGAGGAAGTCACCCACCAGCACCGAGGGCGCATTGCCCCAGGCGTCGTTGGCGGTGGCCTTGCCGCGGCGCATGTGCGACTCGTCGACCACGTCGTCGTGCAGCAGGGTCGAGGTGTGCATGAATTCGATCAGGGTCGCCAGGGTAATGTGCTGGTCGCCCTCGTAGCCCAGCGAGCGGGCGGCCAGCAGCACCAGCAGCGGGCGCAGGCGCTTGCCGCCGCTCTCGATGATGTACTGGCCGATGGACTCGACCAGCGGCACCCGCGAGGCGAGCTGGGCCATGATGGTGCGGTCGACGGCGGCGAAGTCCTCGGCGACCACGGCATGGATGGGCGAGGGGGTGGCGGTGGTGGTGGGCGGCGAGGCGTTGGCAGGCATGTAGGCGATATCGCAGAGTAAAGGGGGGCCTTGGGTTGCCGGTCATGCTATGGGCCCCCCATGGGGGCGTCAAGGCGAAGCGTCACGGGCTCCGGCCGGCCATGGGGCGAGCTCGAGGGCAGGTTGTATGGCGCTGCGCACCTGGTTATAATACGCGGCCCACTCATCATGCTCCCTGTCAGATGGTTGCCGAAAGGGGCGCCACTCGAAGCAGGCCGATGAAGAGCCAACCCCCGATGAGTTCCGGAGAGAGAAGCATGTACGCAGTTATCAAGAGCGGTGGCAAGCAGTACCGCGTTCAGGAAGGCCAGACTCTCAAGCTCGAGAAGCTGGAAGTGCCGACCGGCGAAGCCGTCGAGTTCGACGAGGTGCTGCTGGTCGCCGATGGCGACGACGTCAAGGTCGGCGCGCCGCTGGTCGACGGTGCCAAGGTGGCGGCCGAGGTCGTCTCCCACGGTCGTGGCGACAAGGTGACCATCATCAAGTTCCGTCGCCGCAAGCACCACATGAAGCGTCAGGGCCACCGCCAGTGGTTCACTGAAGTCAAGATCACCGGGATCTCCGCCTAAGCGGTCACTCCCCTGAACGAGCGAGGTATTTGCAATGGCTCACAAGAAGGCAGCGGGCTCCACGCGTAACGGCCGCGATTCCGAATCCAAGCGCCTTGGCGTCAAGCTCTATGGTGGCCAGGCGGTGACCGCCGGCAACATCATCGTCCGCCAGCGCGGCACCAAGTTCCACGCCGGGACCGGCGTCGGCCTGGGTCGCGATCACACCCTGTTCGCCCTGAGCGACGGTGTGATCAAGTTCGAGACCAAGGGTCCGAAGAACCGCAAGTTCGTCAGCGTCGTCTCTGCCTGAGCGCGCGCGGAGTTGCAGCAGGAAGGCCCCGCCCAGGCGGGGCCTTCTTGTATCATGACGGCAGGTCGCCGTCTGGAGAGTGACAGATGCAGTTCGTCGACGAAGCCTCGATCATCGTGGAAGCCGGCAATGGCGGTAACGGCTGCCTCAGCTTCCGTCGTGAGAAGTACGTGCCCAGGGGTGGGCCCGACGGTGGCGATGGTGGCCATGGCGGCAGCGTCTACCTGATCGGTGACGATGCGCTCAATACCCTGATCGACTTCAAGTACCAGCGCTTCTACAAGGCCCGGAACGGCCAGCCCGGGATGGGGCGACAGATGAGCGGCAAGGCCGGCGAGGACCTGCACGTCAAGGTGCCGGTGGGCACCACGGTGATCGACGAGGACACCCTCGAGGTGATCGCCGACGTCACCGAGATCGGCCAGGTGGTGCTGGTGGCCCAGGGTGGTCGCCGGGGGCTCGGCAACATCCACTTCAAGTCGTCGACCAATCGCGCGCCGCGGCGCACCACGCCGGGCACCGAGGGCGAGCGCCGCAACCTGCGCTTCGAGATGAAGGTGATGGCCGACGTGGGCCTGCTCGGCATGCCCAACGCCGGCAAGTCGACGCTGATCCGCGCGGTCTCGGCGGCCAAGCCCAAGGTCGCCGACTATCCCTTCACTACCCTGGTGCCCAACCTGGGAGTGGTGAAGCTCGGCACCCACGAGCATTTCGTGATGGCCGATGTGCCCGGGCTGATCGAAGGGGCTTCCGACGGTGCCGGCCTGGGGCTGCGCTTCCTCAAGCACCTGACCCGTACCCGACTGCTCTTTCACGTTGTCGACGTGGCGCCCTTCGATGAGTCCGACCCGGTGGCGGCCGCCGAAGCGATCATCCACGAGTTGGGCCAGTTCTCGCCGGCCCTGGCCGAGCGGCCGCGCTGGCTGGTGATCAACAAGCTCGACCTGCTGCCGGCAGAGGAGCGCGAGGCACGGGTCGACGAGATGGTCCGTCGACTGGCCTGGGAGGGGCCGGTGTTTTGCATCTCGGCGATCTCGGGCGAAGGCACCGACGCCCTGGTGCAGGCCGCCCATCGCTGGCTCACCGAGCAGCGCCGGCTGGAGAACGAGGACGAGGAAGCCGCCGAGCGCGAGCGCGAGATGCGGGCGCGCATGGAGGACGAGGCGGTGGCCCGTGCCGAGGCGCGGCTGGGACGCCGGCGCAAGCGCGACGACGAGGATGACGACGACTTCGATGATGATGACTACGACGTCGAAGTCGAATACGCCCCCTAGTGGCAGGAACTGGCTGCGCTCGGCCATACGGCGTTAAAAATTGGCTCAAGATGCTCATTTGCAACAGCAAACTCCGCTCTTTCGCCAATTTTTGCCTTGTCTGGCCTTCGCTCGCTCAGTTCTCTACGTGAGGGGGCCTCGATACTGAGGCTGGCACTGAAAGAGCGGATATCACGTCAGGGTTGAGGGGCGAATGGAGCACAACGAGCAGGTGGTCGGCCGCGAGGCGCTGAGTGGCGCCCGCCGGGTGGTGGTGAAGATCGGCAGTGCGCTGCTGACCAACGACGGTCGCGGGCTCGATGAGCCCGCCATCGGCGGCTGGGTCGACCAGATCGCCGAGCTGCACCGGCGCGGCATCGAGGTGGTGCTGGTTTCCTCCGGCGCCGTGGCCGCCGGCATGGTGCGTCTCGGCTGGCAGGCCCGCCCCTCGGCAGTGCACGAGCTCCAGGCCGCGGCGGCGGTGGGGCAGAATGGCCTGACCCAGTGCTACGAGCACCACTTCGGTCGCCACGGCCTGCTCACCGCCCAGGTGCTGCTGACCCACGACGATCTCTCCAACCGCAAGCGCTACCTCAATGCCCGCTCGGCGTTGCGCACCCTGGTCGATCTGCGGGTGGTGCCGGTGGTCAACGAGAACGATACCGTGGTCACCGACGAGATCCGCTTCGGCGACAACGACACCCTGGGCGCCCTGGTCGCCAACCTGCTGGAGGCCGACGCCCTGGTCATCCTCACCGACCAGGAGGGGCTGTTCGATGCCGACCCGCGCCACGACCCCGAGGCCAGATTGATCCACGAGGGGCGCGCCGACGACCCGAGCCTGGCCGCGGTGGCCGGTGGCGGCGGGGCCCTGGGGCGCGGCGGCATGACCACCAAGGTTCGGGCGGCGCGGCTCGCGGCGCGCTCCGGCGCCTATACGGTGATCGCCAGTGGCCGCCAGCCGGAGGTACTCACTCGGTTGGCCGCGGGGGAGCGATTGGGCACCCTGCTCAGCCCGGAGCAGGCGCCGATGGCGGCGCGCAAGCGCTGGCTGGCCGGCCAGCTGCAGGTGCGCGGCACCCTGACCCTGGATGCCGGCGCGGTGCAGGTGCTGCGTGGCAGCGGCTCCAGCCTGCTGGCGGTCGGCGTCAAGGCGGTATCGGGCAGTTTCGTCCGCGGCGACATGGTGCTCTGTGTCGACGAGCAGGGGCATCGGGTCGCCAAGGGGCTGGTCAACTACGGCGCCGAGGATGCCTGTCGGATTCTCGGCAAGCCGAGCCACCAGATCGCGACGATCCTGGGCTTCATGGAGGCGCCGGAGCTGATCCATCGCGACAACCTGGTGGTGTTGTAGAGGATTGCGGTACCCGCTCGGGGCTGAGCCGTCGGCAGGCCTGTGCGGCAGTGGCAGCTATAGCAAGGGCGGCGCGGGCTGTGATAGGATACGCCATCCTCTCAGACACGGCCCGTGAGCGATCGCTGATGTCAAGCGGTCGGCCAGATGGCCAAGCCGGCGGAAGGGCGAAAGCCTTCCTGCCGGATCAATACGTTATCGAAGCCGCCAAGAAACCGGTGGCGACAGAATCTCCAAGGAGACAGTTCAGTGGCAAACAGCAAGCAAGCCCGCAAGCGTGCCCGTCAGGCGGAAGGTCGTCGTGTCCTGAAGGCGAGCCAGCGCTCCATGGTGCGGACCTACATCAAGCGCGTCATCAAGGCCATCAACGGTGGCGACCACGCCCAGGCCATGGCCGAGTTCAAGGACGCGCAGCCGGTCATCGATCGCATCGCCGACAAGGACGTGCTCTCCAAGAAGAAGGCCGCGCGCCTGAAGAGCCGCCTGAACAAGCGTATCAAGGCCCTGGCTGCCTGAGACGCGTCCGCTCCCGTCGGATGCAGGATGTCTCTGCTGGCCGGATAGGCACTTGAACAAGAAAACCGGCTGTGGCCGGTTTTTTTGTGTCCGTTTCCTCCAGGTCTCGCAAGGAAGAGAGCCGTGAGCGACCGCGAGCAGGATCGACACTCCCCCGTTCCGTCCCGCGACACCCCCCCCATGCCGGCCGACGACGACCGCGTCGTGGCGCCCAAGGGAGGCGGGCTGATGCGTTCGGGCCTGGTGGTCAGCGTCATGACCATGCTGTCGCGGGTCATGGGGCTGGTGCGCGACGTGGTGGTGGCCACCCTGCTGGGGGCCGGCAATGGCGCCGATGCCTTCTTCGTCGCCTTCAAGATTCCCAACTTCATGCGCCGGCTGTTCGCCGAGGGAGCCTTCAACCAGGCCTTCGTGCCGGTGCTCTCGGAGTACGCCACCCGCGGCAGCAAGCGTGAGGTGCGCGAACTGCTCGATGCGGTGGCCGGCAGCCTCTCCGCGGTGCTGGCGCTGATCACCGCCCTGGCCATACTCGCCGCTCCCTGGCTGGTGTGGCTGTTCGCCCCCGGCTTCGGCCGCGACCCGGCCAAGATCGCGCTCACCGCCGACATGCTGCAGCTGACCTTCCCCTACCTGCTGCTGGTGTCGCTGACCGCCTTCGCCGGCAGCGTGCTCAACACCTGGAACCGTTTCGCGGTGCCGGCCTTCACCCCGGTGCTGCTCAACCTCTCGCTGATCGGCGCGGCGCTGCTGCTCACCCCCTGGATGGACGAGCCGGCCATGGCGCTGGCCTGGGGGGTGCTGATCGCGGGGGGCGCCCAACTCGCCTTCCAGGTGCCGTTCCTGGTGCGCCTGGGGCTGATGCCCCGGCCCTGGCCCAATTTCGCCCACAGCGGGGTGAAGCGCATCCTGGTGTTGATGGCGCCGGCGCTGTTCGGCGTCTCGGTCTCCCAGATCAACCTGCTGCTGGACACCGTGCTGGCCTCGTTGCTGGCGCCGGGCAGCGTCTCCTGGCTCTATTACTCCGACCGCCTGGTGGAGCTGCCACTGGGGGTGTTCGGCATCGCCATTGGCACCGTGATCCTGCCGGCGCTCTCCAAGCGCCATGCCGAGCAGTCCGGCGAGCACTTCGCCGCCATGCTCGACTGGGCGATCCGCGCCGTGCTGCTGCTGGGCCTGCCCGCGGCGCTGGCGCTGGCGGTGCTCGCCGAGCCGCTGCTGATCTCGCTGTTCCACTACGGCGCCATGACCGAGCGCGACATCACCATGGCGGCCATGAGCCTACGGGCCTATGCCTTCGGCCTGGTCGCCTTCATGCTGATCAAGGTGCTGGCGCCGGGCTTCTTCGCCCGCCAGAACACCAGGACTCCGGTGAAGATCGGCATCATCGCCATGGTCGCCAACATGGTGCTCAACCTGATCCTGATCTGGCCGCTGGCCCACGCCGGCCTGGCGCTGGCCACGGCGCTGTCGGCCTTCCTCAACGCCGGCCTGCTCGGGTGGCTGCTGCACAAGGAGGGCGTGCTGGTGTTCCAGCCCGGTTGGGGACGCTATGCGGTGCAGCTGCTGGGCGGCTGTGTGGTGATGGGCGTGGGCCTCGCGTGGCTCTCGCCCGACTGGCAGCAGTGGCTCGGCTGGGGGGTGTGGACCCGGGTGCAGTGGCTGGCACTGCTGGTGGTGGCCGGTGCGGCGGTCTATTTCGCGTGGCTGGCGGCGCTCGGCGTGCGGGTCCGGCATTTCCGGATGAAGGGGTAGCTTCTGCAGGCGGGGTCGGCCGACGCTACTATCCTGGGATGGTACATCGCAAGGTTCGGGAGAGTCCGGCATGGACGCAGGGAGCGGGAAGCGCAGCATCGATGGCGGGGTCGTGCGGCTGTTGATCATCGTGCTGCTGGGGGTGGGGCTGATCAGCGTGCCCTGGTTGACCCACAACCGGCTGGTGGCGAGTGAAGAGGCCGTCGACGCGGCCTGGGCCGATGTCGAGAGCAACCTGCAGCGGCGCGCCGACCTGGTGCCCAACCTGGTGCGCAGCCTGCAGGAATACATGACGCACGAGAGCGAGACCCTGGTGCGTCTGGTCCGTGAGCGTGCCGCGGCGTTGAACGAGGCACTGGAGAGATCCCGCGAGATCGAGACCGCCAGGATAGCCGGGCTGGATGCGGCCCTGGCGCAGGACCTCGGCCGACTGATGCGGCACGCCGGCGAGCATCCCGAACTGCGCGCCGGCGACCAGTTCCTGCGTTTCCAGGCGCAGCTCGAGGGCAGCGAGAATCGCCTCAATGTGGCGCGCCTGCGCTACAACGAGGCGGTGCGTGAGTACAATGCCGGCCTGCGCGGTTTCATGGGCCGCTGGATCGCCGAGCCGATGGGGCTGCGGTCGCGGGACTACTTCGAGGCGAGTCCCGCCGCCACCGAGCCGTTTGCGGTGGAGTTCTAGGCGTGGCCGTCGCGCCGGTGGTCGGGGCGGCGCTGTTGTTCCTGGCGCTGCTGCTCGCCGGGCGAGGGTGGCGCTTTCCCTGGTGGGGGCCCCTGGGGCTGGCAGCACTGGTGCTGCTCGGCTCGCCCTGGTGGCCACGGGCCCCCGAGCTGGTGGAGGACCGGGTCGGGCTGCTGGCGGACGCCGAGCGCAAGCGTCTGAATGACTACCATGCGCTGCTGCGGGCCGATCACGGCATCGACTACCGGGTGGTGATCGGGCGCGAGCTCGGCGACCTGGACCGTTTCGCCGTCGACCATTTCCGACGCCACGAACTGGGCGCGGGTGGCAAGGCCGGCCGGGGCCTGTTGCTGGTGCTGGACGTGACGGCCGACGAGGTGCGCCTCGAGGTGGGGCATGGGCTGGAGGCGGTCTTCGTCGATGCCTTCGTCGCTTATGTCGAGGCACGGCAGATGACCGAGTTCTTCGCCGTGGGCCGGGTGGCCGACGGCATCCTGGCCAGTACGGAGCTGATCGTGGCGCAGGCCGAAACGGCCGAGGGCGAGGTGCTGCCGGCTCTTGCGGGAAGCGGCGGTGCCGGGGCGCGGCTGCCGGCGCGTCTGGGGGAGGGGAGCGCCGCCCCCAGTGACTCCCAGGTGGCGGCGCGAGACGGGGCATCGCCGCGTGAGGTGTTGGCGGCCTACCGCCGGGCCATGGCCGATCGCAACGACAACCCCGACCTGGCGATCTACAGCCACGAGACACGCGGCATGCTCGCCGACTGGGTGATGACCCCGGCGCAGATGGACAACATGGCACGTAGCCTGGCGGGCTGTCCGGTCGCCCGTGAGCTGACCGCCGCCGACGCCCGTCGCGTGGTGCTGCTCGCCCCGCTGGCCGAGCGCCGCTGCCCGCCGTACTTCTTCATTCGCGAGGGCGAGGCCTGGCGCCTGGATCTGGCCGGCATGATGCAGGCCGTGCGTTTCGGCCGCGACAATCGCTGGCGCCTGGAGGTCGGGGCCCTCGGCCCCTACGGGTTCGGTTTCGAGGGCATGGCGCTCGATGGCCACGGCTATCCGCACGCTCCCTGAGCCCTTGCGCGCCAAGGACCAACCGGCCGCGGCTGTCAAGGGGCCGGCTGTCCGGTATAATCCCACCCTTTACATGTTCCAACCTCTACGGGGCCCGTGGCGATTCCCATGCGAGTGATTCGAGGACTGCACAACCTGCGCGAGGAGCATCGCGGCTGCGTGGCCACCATCGGCAACTTCGATGGGGTGCACCGCGGTCACCAGGCGATCCTCGATCAGTGCCGCGAACAGGCCGCCGCGCTCGGCCTGCCGGTCACCGTGGTGGTCTTCGAGCCCCAGCCCCGCGAGTTCTTCGCCGGCGACCAGGCCCCGCCGCGGCTGACCCGGCTGCGCGAGAAGGTGCGCCTGCTGGTCGAGGCCGGCGTCGAGCGCATCCTCTGCCTGCCGTTCAACGACGCCCTGCGCAGCCTGACCGCCGAGGAGTTCATCGACCGGGTGCTGATCGACGGCCTGGGCGTGCGTCACCTGGTGGTGGGCGACGACTTCCGCTTCGGCTGCGATCGCCGTGGCGACTTCCACCTGCTCACCGAGGTGGGCGAGACGCGGGGCTTCAGCGTCGAGCACACGCGCACCTTCACCCTCGACGACGAGCGGGTCTCCAGCACCCGGGTGCGCACCCTGCTGGCCAGCGGCAACTTCGCGGCAGCCGCGCGCATGCTGGGGCGCCCCTACCGCCTGGGCGGCCGGGTGGTGCCCGACCGGCAACTCGGTCGTACCATCGGCGTGCCGACTGCCAACCTGCCGCTACTGCCGTTGCCGCTGGCGTTGCAGGGCGTCTATGCGGTGATCGGCGAGTTGCCCGACGGCCGCCGCCTGACCGGCGTGGCCAATATCGGCTGGCGCCCCACGGTGGGGAGCCCGCGTCCCGTGCTGGAGGTACACCTGTTCGATTTTGACGGTGACCTCTACGGCCAGCGACTGACGGTCTTCCCCTGTGCCAAGCTGCGCGGCGAGGTGAAGTTCGCGGATTTCGACGCCCTCAAGCGTCAGATCGGGGCCGACCAGCGGCGTGCGCGGCAGTACTTTCTGCAGCACCCCGCTGCCGGTGCCGTTCTGCAGCACCCCGCTGCCGGTGCCGTTCTGCAGCATCCCGCTGCCGGTGCCGCTCTGCAGCACCCCGCCACTGGGCAGGCCGTGACCGACGATTCTCTTCCTCTGGCATCGGCGCCGCTGGCGCGCGAGGCCGTGATTTCCGATTCCTCGGCGGACCTGCCCGCCGACCACGACGACGGCTGATCCTCGGATATGAGCGACTACAAGCACACGCTGAACCTGCCAGAAACCGACTTCCCCATGCGCGGCATGCTGCCCAAGCGCGAACCCGAGCGGCTGGCCCGGTGGGAGACGCTGGATCTCTACCATCGCCTGCGCGAGGAGCGTCGCGGCCGCGAGCTGTTCGTGCTGCACGACGGCCCTCCCTACGCCAACGGCAGCATCCACATCGGCCACGCCGTCAACAAGATCCTCAAGGACATCATCGTCAAGTCGAAGAACCTGGCCGGTTTCGATGCCCCCTATGTGCCCGGCTGGGACTGCCACGGCCTGCCCATCGAGCACAAGGTGGAGACCACCCACGGCAAGCACCTGCCCGCCGAGCAGGCCCGCGCGCTCTGTCGCGAGTATGCCGGCGAGCAGATCCAGGAGCAGCTGAAGGACTTCGTGCGCCTTGGGGTGGTCGGTGACTGGGGCAATCCCTACCGCTCCATGGACTTCGCCAACGAGGCCGGCGAGATCCGCGCGCTCGCCGACATGGTCGAGGGGGGCTATGTGTTCAAGGGGCTCAAGCCGGTGAACTGGTGCTTCGACTGCGGCTCGGCCTTGGCCGAGGCCGAGGTCGAGTACGCCGACAAGCAGTCCGACGCCATCGATGTGGCCTTTCCGGCCGCCGACGAGGCCGGGCTGGCCGCCGCCTTCGGCCTGGAGGCGCTGCCCAAGCCGGCCGCCATCGTCATCTGGACCACTACCCCCTGGACCGTGCCGGCCAACCAGGCGCTGAACGTCCACCCCGAGTTCACCTATGCCCTGGTCGATGCCGGCGAGCGGCTGCTGGTGCTGGCCGAGGAGCTGGTGGAGTCGTGCCTCGAGCGCTTCGGCCTCGAGGGCGAGATCATCGCCACCGCCACCGGCGAGCGGCTCGACGGCGTCACCTTCCACCACCCCCTCTACGACCGCCTGTCGCCGGTCTACCTGGCCGACTACGTCGAGTCCGAGGTCGGCAGCACCGGCATCGTCCACTCGGCCCCGGCCTACGGCGTCGATGACTTCGTCACCTGCCGCGCCCACGGCATGGCGTTCAGCGAGATCGAGAGCCCGGTGCAGGGCAACGGCGTCTACGCCGACGACCTGCCCTACTTCGGCGGCCAGATGATCTGGAAGGCCAATCCGCGGATCGTCGAGAAGCTCGCCGAGGTCGGGGCGCTGATGGCCCACAAGACCATCACCCACAGCTACATGCACTGCTGGCGCCACAAGACCCCGGTGATCTACCGCGCCACCGCCCAGTGGTTCGTGGGCATGGACATCGAGGGCAAGGACGGCAAGACGCTGCGTGACAAGGCGCTGGAAGGCATCGAGGCCACCACCTTCACGCCGGCCTGGGGCCAGGCGCGACTGCACGCCATGATCGCCAACCGCCCCGACTGGTGCATCTCCCGCCAGCGCAACTGGGGCGTGCCGATCCCCTTCTTCCTGCACAAGGCCAGCGGCGAGCTGCATCCGAACACCGTGGCGCTGATGGAGCAGGCCGCCCAGCGCGTCGAGGCCGAGGGCATCGACGCATGGTTCCGCCTCGACCCCGCCGAGCTGTTGGGCGACGAGGCCGCCGACTACGACAAGGTCACCGATACCCTCGACGTCTGGTTCGACTCCGGCACCACCCACCGCCACGTGCTGCGCGGCTCGCACCCCCACGGCCACGAGAGTGGCCCGCGCGCCGACCTCTACCTGGAGGGCTCCGACCAGCACCGCGGCTGGTTCCACTCCTCGCTGCTGACCGGCTGCGCCATCGACGGCCATCCGCCGTACCGTGGCCTGCTGACCCACGGCTTCACCGTGGACGCCCATGGCCGCAAGATGTCCAAGTCGGTGGGCAACGTGGTGGCCCCCCAGGAGGTGATGGACAAGCTCGGTGCCGACATCCTGCGCCTGTGGGTCGCCTCCACCGACTATGCCGGCGAGATGGCGGTCTCCGACGAGATCCTCAAGCGCACCGCCGACGTCTACCGCCGCATCCGCAACACCTCGCGCTTCCTGCTCGCCAACCTGCACGGCTTCGAGCCCGAGCGAGACGCCCTGGCCTTCGACGAGATGCTGGCCCTGGACCAGTGGGTGGTCGACCGTGCCGCCCAGCTGCAGGCGCGCATCCAGACCGCCTACCAGGAGTATCGCTTCCTCGACGTCTATCAACAGGTGCACGGCTTCTGTGCCCGCGAGCTGGGCGGCTTCTACCTGGACGTGATCAAGGATCGCCAGTACACCACCCAACGCGATTCCGTGGCGCGCCGCAGCGCCCAGACGGCGCTCTACCACGTGGTCGAGGCGCTGTCGCGCTGGGTGGCGCCGATCCTCAGCTTCACCGCCGAGGAGATCTTCGAGAACATCCCCGGCAAGCGCGGCGACAGCGTGCTGCTCGAGGAGTACTACCCGGGGCTTTCCACCCTGGCAGAGGACGCCGAGATGGGCCGCGACTTCTGGGAGCAGGTGCTCGAGGTCAAGCAGGCGGTGAACAAGTGCCTGGAGGACGCCCGCAATGCCAAGACCATCAAGGGCAGCCTGGCCGCCGAGGTCACCCTCTACGTGGATGACGCCCTGCAGGCGACGCTTGCCAAGCTGGGCGACGAGCTACGCTTCGTGATGCTGACCAGCGAGGTGGTACTCGAGCCGCTCGCCGAGGGCGGTGCGGCCGAGGCCACCGAGCTCGACGGTCTGAGGGTGGCTGTGGCGGCGAGCGAGCACACCAAGTGCGAACGCTGCTGGCACCATCGCGAGGATGTCGGGTCACACGACGGGCATCCCGACCTGTGTGGCCGCTGCGTGAGCAACCTGCCGGATGGCGCCGGCGAAGTCCGCCGCTTTGCATGAGTCGAGGGACATGGCCGAGAGAGCCGAGGTGAGCGTGAGCGAGAATCGAGAGTCCCGAAGCGGCACCCGGGTGGCGCCCATGCGCCGCCCCCTGCGCTGGCTGTGGCTGGCTGCGGCCGTGATCGTGCTCGACCTGGGCACCAAGGCGCTCGCCTCCGGCCTGCTGAGCTACGCCCAGCCGGTGGAGGTGTTGCCGTTCTTCAACCTGACGCTGCTGCACAATACCGGCGCGGCCTTCAGCTTCCTGGCCGGTCACCCCGGCTGGCAGCGCTGGTTCTTCGCCGTGATCGCCGTCGGTGCCAGCATCGGCCTGACGATCTGGATGACGCGGCTCAAGGCCGACGAGAGGCTGCTGGCGGCGTCGCTCGCGCTGATCATCGGCGGCGCCCTGGGCAACCTCCACGATCGTCTGGTGCACGGCTATGTGGTCGACTTCCTCTCCTTCCACGTCGCCGGCTGGTACTACCCGGCCTTCAACGTGGCGGACATCGGCATCACCCTGGGTGCCATCGGGCTGATCTGGGAGTCCACCATCGGCGAGCGCCGCCGGACACGGCATCGTCAGGGGAAGTCGTAAGCCTGAGCGAATTCATTCACGGTCGTGACGTCCCATGGGCATGGGCCGGCACTCGACCACCGCATTCCGAGAGAGCGCAATGAGCGACCAAGAGTCACAGGGACATCGTATCGACGAGGGCATGGAGGTGACCCTGCACTTCACCCTCAAGCTGGAAGACGGCACCGTGGTGGACTCCACCCGTGACAAGGCGCCCGCCACCTTCCAGGTCGGCGACGGCAACCTGCCGCCCGGTTTCGAGCACCCCCTCAAGGGGCTCGCCGCCGGCGAGAGCGGCCGTTACGAGATCACCCCGGAGCACGCCTTCGGCCAGCACAATCCGCAGAACATCCAGTTGCTCAAGCGCGACGACTTCGAGAGCGATGAACCGGAAGTGGGGATGGTGATGTCGTTCGCCGATGCCGCCGGCGGCGAACTGCCCGGCGTGATCAAGAGCGTCGACGACGAGCAGGTGGAAGTGGACTTCAATCACCCGCTGGCAGGGCGTACCCTGACCTTCGAGGTGGAAGTGATCGACGTCAAGCCCGCCACCACCCACTGAGCGGATGCCGAGTCGACCAGGCTCACTGTGGGAGCCCAGCTCCGCTGGGCGATTGGCGCCGACAGGCGCCTCGGAGGCCTCCACCCAACCTATCGCCTTTGGGGTCAGACCCCGGCGGAGTCGGTCAGGCTGGGTAAGTGGCACTGCGACAGACATGAGGATTCGGCTGGGGTCTGATCCCATAGGGGCCCTCCCCGGCGCCCGCAATTCGTTACCGGTGCGTTGAGCATCAAGGCAAGGCAACCATGCAAGCTACTTCTTTGCAGATCAGGCTGGCCAACCCCCGCGGCTTCTGCGCCGGCGTCGATCGCGCCATCGAGATCGTCAACCGCGCGCTGGACGTCTTCGGCCCGCCCATCTACGTGCGCCACGAGGTGGTCCACAACCGCTTCGTGGTGGACAGCCTGCGCGAGCGGGGCGCCATCTTCGTCGAGGAGCTCCATGAGGTGCCCGACGACGTCATCGTGATCTTCTCCGCCCATGGCGTCTCCCGTGCCGTGCAGGAAGAGGCCGACCGCCGCGGGCTGCGCGTCTTCGACGCGACCTGCCCACTGGTCACCAAGGTGCACATGGAGGTGCTGCGCTACGCCCGGCGTGGCCAGGAGTGCATCCTGATCGGCCACGCGGGCCACCCCGAGGTCGAGGGCACCATGGGCCGCTACGACACCGCCCATGGGGGCGAGATCTACCTGGTGGAAGACGAGGCCGACGTGGCGGCCCTCGAGGTCAAGGACCCGAGCCGGCTCGCCTTCGTCACCCAGACCACCCTCTCCATGGACGACACGGCCAGGGTGATCGATGCCCTGCGCGAGAAGTTCCCGGAGATCCAGGGGCCGCGCAAGGACGACATCTGCTACGCCACCCAGAACCGCCAGGATGCCGTGCGCGAGCTCGCTGCCGGCAGCGACCTGGTGCTGGTGGTGGGCAGCCCCAACAGCTCCAACTCCAACCGTCTGCGCGAACTCTCCGAGCGGGTCGGTACCCCGGCCTACCTGGTCGACAGTGCCGACCAGATCGATGCCGCCTGGCTCGACGGCGTGACGGCCGTGGGCGTGACCGCCGGGGCGAGTGCCCCCGAGGTGCTGGTGCAGGGCGTGATCGAACGGCTGCAGGCGCTGGGCGCCACGGCACCCGAGGAGCTCGATGGCCGCGCCGAGACCATCACCTTCTCGATGCCGCGCGAGCTGCGCGAGCGGGTGATCGCCAGCGACTAGTGACGCTCTCCACGATGAAAAACGGGTAACAACTGGCGCGAGGGAACTTCCCTACGCCCCTTTTTGTCCATACAATAAAATCTATGGTCATCGACTTCGATCCCGACAAGAGTGCTCGGAACGAACGGGAGCGTGGCTTACCCTTCACGACGGTAGAGCGCTTTGACTGGGAGGGCGCAGTCTTCTCGGAAGATAACCGTTTCGAGTACCCAGAGCGCCGGTTCATCGCCTTGGGCAAGATTGGTCAGCGCGTCCACGTGGTGTGCTTTACGCCGATCGAGGACGGGATTCGAGTCATCAGCCTGAGGAAGGCCAACCCACGGGAGGTACGCCGCTATGAAAATGCGACTCACGGATAAGGACGGGGAGGTTCGCGAGCTCACCGATGCCGATGTGAAGCGTATGCGCCCGATGTCGGAGGTCCTGCCTACCAACCTGCAGCGTTCCATTGGCCAGCGAGGCAAGCAGCGCTCACCAACGAAGGTGAAGACGTCGATTCGTCTATCCCAGGAAGTGATCGAGCACTTCAAAGCAGAGGGGGAAGGCTGGCAGCGCCGCATTGACCAAGCTCTGAAGCAGTACATCAGAGAGCATGGTCACGGTTGATTGATGCCGCCTGGCTGGAGGGAGTGGAGAGCGTGACCGCCGGGGCGAGTGCCCCCGAGGTGCTGGTGCAGGGCGTGATCGAACGGCTGCAGGCGCTGGGCGCCACGGCACCCGAGGAGCTCGATGGCCGCGCCGAGACCATCACCTTCTCGATGCCGCGCGAGCTGCGCGAGCGGGTGATCGCCAGCGACTAAGCTTTGTCCGAAAAGTCGTCGAGCGATGGTCAGACAAGGCAAAAATCGGCGAAAAGACGGAGTTTACGCGGTGTAAATGAGTACTTTGAGCCGATTTTTAACGCCGTATGACCGAGCGCAGGCAGTTTTCAGACAAGCGTAGCCGGATGCCTGCGAGCGGTTGCTAACCGGCAGCCATCGCGGAATCGGGACCGCAAGGCAACCAGGCCGGGCTTGTGCCCGGCTTTTTTGGCGGCGTACCCTATCGAGAACTAGATTCTTGATACATACTGAAACCAAATGTAACGACACGAGGGAGACGCGCCGCGTGACCGAGCAGAGCACCCGACGCCGGCCCCAGGGCCCTTCAGGCATCACCCGGCGAGCCGCCGGCTTCACGCTCATCGAACTGATGATTGCGGTAGCCGTGATCGCGATTCTCGCCTCGATCGCCTATCCCAGTTACACAGGGTATGTGGAGCGGGCGAGGGTCACGGACGGCCAGTCCGGTCTGATGCAGGCGGCTTCTGAAATGGAGCGTTGTTACACGGTATCCAGTACCTATCCAGACAGTGGCTGTCTGGTCACGACATCCTCGCCCGATGGGGTCTATGGGACCATCGAACTGACCCAGAATGGCACCACGTTTCGCGTGGAGGCCAAAAGCCCGACTCGAAGCGTGACGTCGGGCTGTGAAACCCTGTGGATCGAGAGTGACGGAGACCGTGGGCCGAATGCTTGCTGGTAAGCGCAGAAGCCAGAGTGGCTTCACCTTGATCGAGCTGCTGGTCACGCTCTCGGTTGCCGTCATCCTGGCCACCATCGCCGTTCCGGGGTTCCAGGGCATGATGGCGACCAACCGGCTGTCGGCCGACCATAACGAGATTCTCGCCGGGCTGAATTTCGCCAGGAGCGAAGCCGCCAAGCGGCGCGAGACCATCGTGTTCGAGATAGCCAATGAGTCGCCGTGGGAGTACGAGGTCTATCCCGCAGGAAGTACGAGCGATGTCCTGAGAACGCGAACGGCCAATGATGGCCGGGTCAGCGTCACAGCAGGCGCCGTGGCGTTCAACCCGCTGGGCAGGCGTGCGAACTGCTCCACCGATTGGAGCGGATGCACCCTCGCGGTGAGTTGGGGCGATGGCGATAGGGTCAGCGGGATCGAGATTGGCCCGACCGGGCGAGTCGGCAAGACGGATACCATTCCCGACTAGAGCGAGGATGAAAGTGGCTAAGGGGGCTTCCATAAGCAGGCTTTCGTCCCAGGGGTTTACCCTGCTCGAGGCGTTGATCGCGGTGCTGGTGCTGTCGCTCGGGCTGCTGGGCGTGGCGGCCATGCAGCTCAAGGCAATGCAGAGTGCCCATGTGGCCTATCAGCGCTCCGTGGCAACGCTGGCGGCCCAGGATGCGGTGGAACGGCTCTGGGTGGCATTAGGTGAGGATGCAGATGGAACCTGTCCGGTTGCAGGCGACATAAATGGTATCGACGACTTGAGTGATTGGCATGATGTATGGAGTGTCTACCTGGGGGGGGTGAATGCGTCCCCTGTCAGTTCGGATGGCTCCGATGCATGCAAATATACCGTAACGGTTGCTTGGGATGATGACCGTTTCAGCGAGGCGAATGTCTCGAATCTCGTCTATGTCGTTCGGCTGCCGGGAGCAGCGCCATGAAACAATGTGTTCCGGTGGGCAGGCGCAGTGCGGGCTTCACCCTGGTGGAGCTGATGGTGGCGCTGGCGATCGGGCTGATCATCGTGCTCGGCGCCGGCCAGCTTTTTTTGATGGGGAAGCAGTCCTACGACCGGGTGGCAGAGTTGGCGCTTCGCCAGGAATCGCTTCGCTATCTGGCAGACTTCGTTTCCCTCGATATCAGAACGGCCTCGGGCGTTGCCGCTGTCGGTTCGACACTGACTCTCGATTATGACCCTGGAGTGCGGCCCAATGATCCATACTGCTCCGGGAATGACTTGAGTCAAGTGGAATATACGCTTGATGGCTCTTCGATCATGATTCAGGTCCAGTGCTTGGGGGCAACGTCTCCTGGCCCCGAGGCATTGGTAGAGGGTGTCGTCGACTTGCGGTTCGGTTGGGGGAACCCCCTGTTCGTCGAAGTGGGGGTGGATTTCGAGACGATGAGGGGAGAGGCTGCGGAAAATGCGGTCTTCGATTTTGTGGTTGCCAGGCGTGAAGAGATTCTCTCTGGATTCTGAATCATTGCGCATGACGAGGCTCATGCGAGGAGGGGGCTATGAAGAGGCAGGGTAGGCAACGAGGGGCCGCACTCGTCGTGACGCTGGTGCTTCTGGTGGTGGCGCTGATGCTGGGACTGTCCAGCTTTCAGAATTCAAGGCTTGAGGAGTCGATGGCTGGTAATCAAAGGTCAGCTAATATTGCCTTGATGGCAGCTGAGTATGGTGCTTCCGAAGCCTGGTCTGAGATTGCGGGTATAAGTCTGGGTAATACATCAGAGTCCAGCTTTATTTCAGCCTTGGATAGCGCGGTAGGTTTGGGTTCCTGGAAGCAGGTTTCAGGCGGTAGTGATAGCCATCCGAATGTTTACTATCAAATATCTGTAGTATCGAATGGTGGGCTTGATATACCGATAAGTATAGAGGGGGGCGTGTTTTCGAATAGTGATAGAACCGATGAAGTGTCGTCGCGTGAAATTCGCTTCTTGGCAAGACTGGATGGATTGGGTGCAGGCAATCTTTCACCATTTAATGTCCCTGCCACCTTGGATAACTATAATGGGATTCGCTCTCAGGCCGACATGGAAGGGGAGGAGGATGAAGTCGATGGTACGCGAAACCCGGCGATTTCAGCGGCAAGTAGAGAAGATGCCAGAAGCATCGTGATGGATATCATCAATACCAGTACGATACCTTCTGAAGAAAATGATAAGTATACCTTTGTTCCGAATGATCCATCTAATGGCACTGCTTATAATCCCGAGGTCGACGGCACCTATTATGCCACCCCTACGGTGGTTGATGGAGTGTATACAGGAGATTACTCGAATTGCAATAGCGGGAACAACAGGATGTGTAATTATAAGGGAGGTGTGTCCACGAAGCCAAAAGATAGTATTCTTTCGGATGCCAATCTTTTTCATGATTTTGTTGCCGCCATCTTTGGTGATGCCTATCAGGATTCCAGTTCTGACTCTCTGAGTAGTAATATGTCAGGGTTCAATATTGTATCGAAGGGTGATCATTTGGATGCTGACGGGGAGTACTCTCCGACTCGGTATCATGATCCTGACAATGAGATTTGCGAAAGCGACACCTGCACCCCCGATCGTGAGGTGTTTACTGGAAGTGGAGGGTCAGCCGGCGATGGTGTTCTGGTGATAGATGGTAGCGTGGAGTTCAATGGTGACCCAGAGTTTCAGGGTATAATAATCGTGCTGGGTGATTATACAATAAATGGCGGCGGTGGCGGTGATATGGAGGGCGCGATCATTGCCGCTCCCTACAGTTGTTATGAGGGGGGTGATTGTGAGTTTGATAATGTGAGCATTGATGTCTCGGGTGGCGGGGGAAATGACTATCTGCATGTAAAGAGTGTGCTTGATGATGCCTGGGCCACCCTTGGCCAGAATGCCCCTAATGCCGCCAGGATGTGGCTTGAAGGTAACAACTCGGGTGGGCAGTTTACCTATATGGCATATGGCTGGAGAGAGGTGGCGGAGAACTGAAGTTGGGCTTTGGTTCAACACCCAAGACTGCCTTCCTCATTTCCTACTCGCACCCGTCCCATATTATTGACAATAACCTCTACACCTTCACCATCGCTCCCGCAGATGGTGAAGGTGCCGTTGTGTCCGCGTGACCAGCCGGTGGCCTGGTAGCGCACCGGCTGGTCGCGGTTGAAGGTGATGGCCGGGCCATCACTGCCCTCCAGCAGCTTGAGTAACATGGCGTCTGCCAAGTTGCCGCCGCTGGCCTGGCCCTCTACCACGGCCAGGGGCAACGACCAGTTCCCCGGCTCGCAATGGGTGGCATCAACGGCAGCCACCGGGCAGACGGCGATGGTGGTACGCCGCGTGATGGCGGTGTTGCGCGCCACGGCCAGGGCCGTCTTGAGGCGCAGGACCTCGGCGGCGACCTCGTTGCGGGCGGCGAAGCTCTGGAAGCCGGGGATGGCCCAGGTGACCAGGATGACGAGCACGGCGATGGCGACGATCAGCTCGATCAGCGTCAGGCCGTGCTGGCGGTGCTTTGCCAGCGGCGCTCGCTTGCCGGTAAGGTACGAGGCACGCGCGGTGACGGGGTGCATGACTCCCTCCTTCCCTGGGGTGGTCACTTCACCCTAGCCAAGCCACCGCGCCTCTCTGTAAGCCATTTCGGACAATGCCTGTGAGTGAATTCCTTGTCGTGGGTGGTGGCGTCATCGGCATGATGACGACGCTGCAACTGGCCGATGCCGGCCATTCGGTGACCCTGCTCGAGCGCGGCGACTGCGGCCGCGAGGCGTCGTGGGCCGGCGGCGGCATCGTCTCGCCGCTCTATCCCTGGCGCTACAGCGCGCCGATCTCGCGACTCTCCACCTGGTCGGAGGGGTTCTACCCCGAGTTGGCGCTGCGTCTGCTCGAAGAGACCGGGATCGACCCGGAGTACCGCCAGAAGGGGCTGCTCTACCTGCGGGTCGACGACGAAGCGCGGGCCATGGCCTGGGCACGGGAAGTCGGCAAGCCGCTCGAGCGGGTCGACGCGGATTTTCTCTATGCCAAGGAGCCTGAGGCGGCGCCGGGGCTGGCCGAGGCGCTGTGGATGCCGACCCTGGGCAGCCTCCGCAATCCGCGGCTGGTGCGTGCGCTGCGGGCGCGGCTGCTTGCCATGCCGAAGGTCACGTTGCGCGAGCGGTGCGAGGTCACCGGCTTCGAGCTCGCCGGCGGAAGGATTGCCGCGGTGCGCACCCCGGCCGGGGCGGTGGCGGGCGACCAGGTGATCGTCTGCGGTGGGGCCTGGGCGGCGGGCCTGCTCGAGCAGGTCGGTGTCCGGCTGCCGGTGCGTCCGGTGAAGGGGCAGATGATCCTGTTCAAGGCGCCGCCGGGGCTGGTGCGGCGTGTGGTGCTGATGGACGGGCGCTACGTGATTCCCCGGGCCGATGGCCGAGTGCTGGCCGGTTCCACCCTGGAGGAGACGGGGTTCGACCAGTCGACCTCTCGCGAGGCACGGGAATCGCTGTGGCAGAGCGCGGTGAGGATCATTCCGGCGCTGGCCGACTGCGAGGTGGAGCACCACTGGGCGGGGCTGCGTCCCGGGTCACCGGACGGGGTGCCCTTCATCGGCGCGGTGCCGGGGGTGGACAACCTGAGCGTGAATGCCGGGCACTATCGCAACGGCCTGGTGCTGGCCCCGGCGTCGACCCGGCTGCTGGTGGACCAGCTGCTGGGGCGCGAGCCGATCCTCGATCCGGCGCCCTATCGGGTGGGGCGGTGATGCCCACTGAGCGTGGGCGGCCCCCTCAGTCGTCGGACTTCTGCTCTTCCAGATACTTGTCGCGGTGGGCGCTGCAGCAGAACCACTCACCCTGCTGGCGCAGGGCCTCGGTTTCCGGTACATGCACCTTGCACCAGGTGCAGCGCACCATCTTGTTGCCGCCTTCCTGGCGCTCGTCGCTCTCCAGCAGTTCTTCGCGCTCGAGCTTCCATTCCCGGTACATGCGATAGAGCTTGAGGCCGGCGAAGAACAGCACGGCGAAGATGATCAGGCGAATGAGCAACAGGTTCATCCTTTGTGAGACTCCCTGGTGAGGGTCGGCCGCCTTTGCCACTCGGCCGCCCTTGCGGGACAATGAGGGTATCCACGGATTCTCGAGAGATTTCTACGCCCATGCAAGACCTGACGCTGGTGATGGCTCAGTTGGACCCGCTGGTCGGGGACATTCCCGGCAATACCGATCGTGCGATCGAGGCGGTGCGCGAGGCTCGCATCGAGCATGGTGCCGACATCGTGGTGCTGCCCGAGCTGTTCCTGACCGGCTACCCGCCGGAAGACCTGCTGCTGCGGCCCGCCATGGAGAGCCGGCTGCGCCATGCCCGCACCCGCATGGCCGAGAAGGTGGTGCGCGACGTATTGGTGATCGTCGGTTACCCCGGTCGCCGTGAGGGGCAGACCTGGAACCTGGCCGGCGTGCTCTACAACGGTGAGTGGCTCGGCGAATACGCCAAGCAGGCACTGCCCAACTACCAGGTGTTCGACGAGCAGCGCTACTTCGCCGCGGGCACCCAGCCGCTGGTGATCGACCACCAGGGGGCGAAGCTGGGCATCCTGATCTGTGAGGACATCTGGGAGGAGGCGCCGGTGCGCCAGGCCCGCGATGCCGGTGCCGATATCCTGATCAGCCTCAACGCCTCGCCCTTCCATCAGGACAAGCCCGAGGAACGCCTGCGCCTGCTCAAGGAGCGCGCCGCCGAGGCGGCGCGGCCGCTGGTCTACGTCAACATGATCGGTGGCCAGGACGAACTGGTGTTCGATGGCGGTTCGGCCTGCGTGGATGCCGCGGGCGAGCTGTGCGTACAGGCGCCCCACTGGGCGGTGGGCCTGATGCCGGTGCAGTTCGTGCGCCAGAAGGGCGAGTGGGTGCCCCGCACCGGCGAGCTCGATCCCGAGGTGGAGCCGGAGGAGAACCTCTACTGTGCGCTGGTCACGGGGCTTCGCGACTACGTCAACAAGAGCGGCTTCAAGGGGGTGGTGCTGGGGCTGTCGGGCGGGATCGACTCGGCCCTGTCGCTGGCCATCGCCGTGGATGCCCTGGGCCCGCAGCGCGTGCAGGCGGTGATGATGCCCTACCGCTACACCGCCGACATCTCGAAGGAGGATGCCGCCGAGCAGGCGAAGCTGCTCGGTGTCGGCTACGAGGTGCTGCCCATCGAGCCCATGGTCGATGCCTTCATGACGACCCTGGCCGACACCTTCGCCGGTACCGAGCGCGACACCACCGAGGAGAACCTGCAGTCGCGCTGTCGCGGCGTGCTGCTGATGGCGATCTCCAACAAGAAGGGCCTGATGGTGCTGACCACCGGCAACAAGAGCGAGATGGCGGTGGGCTATGCCACCCTCTACGGCGACATGGTGGGGGGCTACAACGCCATCAAGGACGTCTACAAGACCTGGGTCTACCGCCTGGCGCGCTGGCGCAACGCCCAGTCGCCGGCGATCCCCGAGCGGGTCATCGAGCGGCCCCCCTCCGCGGAGCTGGCCCCGGACCAGAAGGACAGCGATTCGCTGCCGGGCTACGACGTGCTCGATGCCATCCTGGTGCGCTACATCGAGGGCGACATGAGCGCCGAGGCGATCATCGAGGCCGGGTTCGAGCGCGACGACGTCTACCAGGTGGTCAGGCTGGTCGATCGCTGCGAGTACAAGCGCCGCCAGGCCCCGGTGGGCGTGCGCGTCACCCCGCGGGGCTTCGGCCGCGACCGCCGCTATCCCATCGTCAACGGCTGGCAGCCGGGGGAATGAGAGCGGGAAGCCTGAAGCCGTAAGCTTGAAGAAAAAAACCGGCGCCGCCCTTTGGGGCGGCGCCGGTCGTTTTCGTGGTTGCCAGCGATCAGGCCGAGAGGGTCTGCGTTCTGACATGCTTCGGCGCGAAGGTGCGGCCGCGCAGCTGCTCGTGGCGGGGCGCGTTCTCGAGCAGCACGCCGAGCACCTCGCGGGCGCGGTCGCGCATCTCCAGGCCCAGGTAGCCTTCCACCATCACCGCCAGGGCGTCGCGGGTGGCCTCGGTCTCCGGGTAGTTCTCGACCACCCAGCGGCCGCGCTCCACGGCGGCCAGGTAGGCGCCCTTGCGCAGGTAGAAGTCGGCCACGTGCAGCTCGTGACGGGCCATCAGATTGCGCAGGTAGACGATGCGCTGCTCGGCATCCGGGGCGTATTCGCTGTCGGGATAGAGATTGACCAGCTCGCGGAAGTCGGTATAGGCGTCCCGCGAGGCGCCGAGGTCGCGCTTGGAGATGTCGATCAGGCGCAGCCGCTCGAGACTGAAGCGGCCGGCCTGCCAGGCGGCCAGGCCGCGCATGTAGAGGGCGTAGTCGGCCTGGGGGTGGCTCGGGTGCAGGCGAATGAAGCGGCTGGCGGCGGCCCGGGTGGCCTCCCAGTCGCTGCTCTCGTAATAGGCGTAGATCAGCTCCAGCTGGGCCTGTTCGGCGTGGTTGCCGAATGGGTAGCGGGTGTCGAGTGCCTCGAGCTGGGTGATGGCTGCCGTGTAGCGGCCGCGATCCAGGGATTCACGGGCCTGTTCGTAGAGTTCGCGCTCGGCGACGCCGGCAAATTCGTCCTCTTCTTCCTGGGAGCCGTTGCTGGCACAGCCCGCCAGCAGGACGGTGGCCAACACCAGGGCCGCAAGGCGTGCAGGGGGGGTGAAAACGCGCATCGTGATCCTCGTATCAAACAACCCGGATCGGCCGTGCTAGAATCGGCCGCAAACTCGCTCACTATAAAGCACCGCGCGGCAAAACGCAGTCATCCTGCGCCACGGCGCCGCCGGTAACCCCCACCGACACCTGCATACGGGCCCCTCTCTCGCACATGTCCCAGACCCTGGAAGCACAGCAACGCGTTCCCGACGCCATGGCCGGCCTGCGCCTGGACCAGGCCGCCGCCGAACTGTTCGCCGATTTTTCCCGGGAGCGTCTCAAGGGCTGGATCAAGTCCGGGGACTTGACCGTCGACGGCAGCCCCGCCAAGCCGAAGGACAAGGTCTACGGCGGCGAGCGGCTGCACCTGTGTGCCGAGATCGAGGACGATACCCGCTTCGAGCCCGAGGAGATCCCGCTGGACGTGGTCTTCGAGGACGACGAGGTGCTGGTGATCGACAAGCCGGCGGGGCTGGTGGTTCACCCGGCCGCCGGCAACCCCGACGGCACCCTGCTCAATGCGCTGCTGCACCACTGCCCCGCGCTGGCCGGCGTGCCGCGGGCCGGCATCGTCCATCGCCTCGACAAGGCCACCACCGGGTTGATGGTGGTGGCCAAGACCCTGGCGGCCCAGGTCGCGCTGGTCGAGCAGCTCCAGGCGCGCAGCGTCTCCCGGGAGTACGATGCGGTGTCGGTCGGGGTGATGACCGCCGGTGGCACCCTGGACGCGCCCATCGGCCGCCATCCGCGCGACCGCAAGCGCCAGGCGGTGAATGCCGCCGGCAAGCCGGCGGTGACCCACTACCGGGTGGTGGAACGCTTCCGTGCCCATACCCATGTGCGCTGTCGCCTCGAGACCGGCCGCACCCACCAGATCCGGGTGCATCTGGCGCATCTTCGCTTTCCGCTGGTGGGCGATCCCGTCTATGGCGGCCGGCTCAAGCTGCCGGCGGGGGCCTCCGAGGAGCTCAAGGCCCTGCTGCGCGAGTTTCCCCGCCAGGCACTGCATGCCCGCAAGCTGGCCTTCGTCCATCCCGGCTCCGGCGAAACCCTGACCTTCCGTGCGCCGCTGCCGGATGACATGCTGATGCTGCTCGACTACCTCCGCCACGACGTCGAGACCATGCGTTGAGGACCCTGCAATGAGCGATGCCCCGGACCTACGCCCGACCCTGATCCTGCCCGACTGGCCGGCCCCCGCCACCGTGGGGGCCTTCGTCACCACCCGCGAGACCGGTCCCAGCCAGGGGGACTTCGCCGCCTTCAACCCGGCCGAGCACGTCGACGACAACCCAGCCCACGTGGCCCTGTGCCGGCGCCTGCTACAGAAGGAGATCATGGACGAGCGGCCGCTGCTGTGGCTGAACCAGGTCCACGGTGCCCGGGTGCAGCAATGCTTCTCGGCCGAGCCGCCCGAGGCCGATGCCGCGGTGGCCTTCGATCAGGGCCACGCCTGCGTGGTGCTCACCGCCGACTGCCTGCCGGTGTTCTTCTGTGATCGCCGCGGGCAGCGCGTGGGGGTGGCCCATGCCGGCTGGCGCGGGTTGGCCGGTGGCGTGCTGGAGGCCGCGGTGGCCGCCCTCGGCGTGTCGCCGGGCGAGGTGCTGGCCTGGTTGGGGCCGGCCATCTCCAACGCCCAGTTCGAGGTCGGTCCCGAGGTGCAGCAGGCCTTCATCGGCGTGCACCCCGAGACGGCCGCGGCGTTCGATCCCAGTCCCTATCGGCTGGGCCACTACATGGCGGACCTCTACAAGCTGGCCCGTCTACGCCTCGAGCGCCTGGGGGTGTCGCATATCAGCGGGGGCCACTTCTGCACCGCCTGCGAATCGCGCTTCTACTCCCACCGTCGCGACGACGGCCATACCGGGCGCATGGCCAGCGTGATCTGGCTAAGATAGGCCAAGGTGGTAGTGATCGAAGACGCGGCTTTCCCGGCGACGCGCTCTCATACTGAACTTGACTCACGTCAACCCGTACCCTCTTTCCTGACCGCCGACTTGAAAGCGGCCCAGCCTGACTCCATTGAACCTGTCAAGACGAATTGACAGGGCCGGGCGGTGGGGCCGAACGCGCCGCCCCCCGATGGAGGAAAGCGCATGCGTTTCGACAAGTTCACCGCCAAGCTGCAGAACGCCGTGGCCGACGCCCAGTCCCTGGCCGTGGGCCGCGGCCACAACCAGCTCGAGCCGGGCCATTTGCTGCTGGCACTGCTGGATGCCCGCGACACCGGGGTGAAGGCGCTGGTGCAGAAGGCCGGCGGCGATGCCTCGCGACTGCGTGACGGCCTGGTGGGCCATCTCGACGACCTGCCCAAGGTCGCCCAGTTCGACGGTGAGGTGCAGCCCTCCCGCGACCTGGTCAAGCTGTTCAACCTCACCGATCGCGAGGCCCAGAAGCGTGGCGACCAGTACATCGCCAGCGAGCTGGTGCTGTTGGCGGCGCTGGAGATGGGCCATGCGGTGACCAAGTTGCTGACCCAGGCCGGGGTCACTCGCCAGGCGCTGGAAACCGCCATCGACAGCGTGCGAGGCGGCGAACGGGTCGACGACCCCAATGCCGAGGATCAGCGCGAGGCGCTGGAGAAGTACACCCTCGATCTCAACGAGCGGGCGGCCAGTGGCAAGCTCGACCCGGTGATCGGCCGCGACGACGAGATCCGCCGTACCATCCAGGTACTGCAGCGGCGCACCAAGAACAACCCGGTGCTCATCGGCGAACCCGGCGTAGGCAAGACCGCCATCGTCGAGGGGCTGGCCCAGCGGATCGTCGACGGCGAGGTGCCGGAAGGGCTCAAGGACAAGCGCGTGCTGTCGCTGGACATGGGCGCGCTGCTGGCCGGGGCCAAGTTCCGCGGCGAGTTCGAGGAGCGCCTGAAGTCGGTGCTCAAGGAGCTGGCCCAGGAGGAGGGCCGGGTGATCCTGTTCATCGACGAGCTGCACACCATGGTCGGCGCCGGCAAGGCCGAGGGCGCCATGGACGCCGGCAACATGCTCAAGCCGGCGCTGGCCCGCGGCGAACTGCACTGCGTGGGGGCCACCACTCTCGACGAGTATCGCCGCTACATCGAGAAGGATGCCGCGCTCGAGCGCCGCTTCCAGAAGGTGCTGGTCGACGAGCCCACCGAGGAGGACACCGTGGCGATCCTGCGCGGCCTCAAGGAGCGCTACGAGGTACACCACGGGGTCGACATCACCGACGGCGCCATCATCGCCGCGGCCAAGCTCTCGACCCGCTACATCACCGACCGCCAGCTTCCCGACAAGGCCATCGACCTGATCGACGAGGCGTCGTCGCGCATCCGCATGGAGCTCGACTCCAAGCCCGAGGAGATGGACCGCCTCGACCGCCGGCTGATCCAGCTCAAGATGGAGCGCGAGCACCTCAAGAAGGAGACCGACGAGGCGTCGAAGAAGCGCCTCGAGAGCCTCGAGGAGCAGATCGGCGAACTCGAGCGCGAGTACGCAGACCTCGACGAGATCTGGAAGGCCGAGAAGGCCAGCATCCAGGGGGCGGCGCAGTTCAAGGACGAGCTCGATCGCGCCCGCATCGACCTGGAGCAGGCCCGCCGCCAGGGCGATCTCGGACGCATGTCCGAGCTACAGTACGGGGTGATTCCCGCGCTGGAGAAGAAGATCGCCGAGGCCGGTGAGGCCGAGGCCGACACCTCCGGCCACAAGCTGCTGCGCTCCAATGTCACCGAGGAGGAGATCGCCGAGGTGGTGTCGCGCTGGACCGGTATCCCGGTGGCCAAGATGCTCGAGGGCGAGCGCGACAAGCTGCTGCGCATGGAGGAGGCGCTGCACGAGCGGGTGATCGGCCAGGACGAGGCGGTCACCGCCGTGGCCAACGCCGTACGCCGCTCCCGTGCCGGGCTCGCCGACCCGAATCGGCCCAACGGCTCCTTCCTGTTCCTCGGCCCGACCGGGGTGGGCAAGACGGAGCTCTGCAAGTCGCTGGCCAACTTCCTCTTCGACACCGAGGAGGCGATGGTGCGCATCGACATGTCGGAGTTCATGGAGAAGCACTCGGTGGCACGGCTGATCGGTGCGCCCCCCGGCTATGTCGGCTACGAGGAGGGCGGCTACCTGACCGAGGCAGTGCGCCGCAAGCCCTACTCGGTGCTGCTGCTCGATGAGGTGGAGAAGGCTCACTCCGATGTCTTCAACATCCTGCTGCAGGTGCTTGAGGACGGCCGCCTGACCGACGGCCAGGGCCGCACCGTGGACTTCCGCAACACCGTGATCGTCATGACCTCCAACATGGGCTCGGACATCATCCAGCGCATGGGGGCCAGCGAGGACGACAGCGAGCAGGGATATGCGCAGATGAAGGAGATGGTGATGGCGACGGTCGCCGATCACTTCCGCCCCGAGCTGATCAACCGCATCGACGAGGTGGTGGTGTTCCATGCCCTCGGCCAGGAGCAGATCCAGGCCATCGCCGGCATCCAGCTCGACCGCCTGCGCACACGGCTGGCCGAGCACGACCTCCAGCTTTCGGTCAGCGACGAGGCCCTGGCCCAGCTCGCCGTGGTCGGCTTCGACCCGGTCTATGGGGCGCGGCCGCTCAAGCGGGCGATCCAGAGCCGCATCGAGAACCCGCTGGCCCAGGACCTGCTGGCCGGCAAGTTCTCGCCCGGTGATGTCATCCGGGTCGAGGTGGAGGAGGATCACCTGGTGTTCCGCGGGCAGTGAGCCTCCGGGCACGAGGCCCTGGTCCGGCGCGTTGTTCACAAGGCGTTACGTTGTCGCCCGGTCCCGCGGGGGACGACTGACTACACTGAAATCAGGTTGCGTCCTGTAACCGCTTGCCCGCCGGTTCCCCATGCCGGCGGGCTCTTTTATGCCGCTTGCCAGGCACCTTTCGGGCCCAGGCAGCTTGCCGAATCCGCGATCATGGGCTACCGGGGCGTTCGCGGTGGTTGACACCCTCGTGGCGCTAATGGAATCTTGACCGTTCCTGATTGCGGGCGCGGACTCCTGTGGGTGACCCCCCGATACCACCGCGCGAAGGGTAGGCCACCAGGCCTCTACCCGCCGAAGGACTTCCGGGTCCGGGCCAACCGCCCGGCCTGGCCAACGCCCCGACGCGGCGATCCGCCGTGATGAGAGTGCAGGCCCCAACAGGGCTATTTGCCAGGGTTTGGCATCAGGTGCCGGCGTGTCCGGCAGCGGCATACCGCCGCACTCGACCCCGTGCCTTGCACATGGGCACGGATCGCACTCGAGACCTCCAGGGGAGATACACAAGTGGAACTGCTTTCCGGCGCGGACATGATTGCCCGCTTCTTGCAGGATGAGGGCGTCGAATACATCTATGGCTATCCCGGCGGGGCGGCGCTGCACATCTACGACGCCCTGTTTCGCCAGGACAAGGTCAAGCACATCCTGGTGCGCCACGAACAGGCGGCGACCCACGCCGCCGATGGCTATGCCCGGGCCTCGGGCAAGCCGGGCACGGTGCTGGTGACCTCGGGACCCGGCGCCACCAACGCGGTCACCGGCATCGCCACCGCCTACATGGACTCGATCCCGATGGTGGTGCTGTGCGGTCAGGTGATGAGTCACCTGATCGGTGACGATGCCTTCCAGGAAACCGACATCATCGGCGTGACTCGCCCGATCGTGAAGCACAGCTTCTCGATCAAGCATCCGACCGAGATTCCGGAAGTCCTCAAGAAGGCCTACTACCTGGCCGCAACCGGGCGTCCCGGCCCGGTGGTGGTGGACATCCCCAAGGACATGACCGCCCCCACCGAGCGCTACGAGTACGTCTATCCGAAGAAGGTCCGGCTGCGCTCCTACAACCCGGTCACCCGCGGTCATACCGGCCAGATCAAGAAGGCCGTGGAGCTGATGCTCAAGGCCAAGCGACCGGTATTCTACACCGGTGGCGGCGTGGTCACCGGCCGGGCCAGCGAGGGGCTGACCGACCTGGTCAAGCGGCTGGGCTTCCCGATCACCACCACCCTGATGGGGATCGGTTCCTACCCGCAGAGCGACCGCCAGTGCCTCGGCTGGCTCGGCATGCACGGCTCCTATGAGTCGAACATGGCGATGCACCATGCCGACCTGATCATTGCCATCGGCGCGCGCTTCGACGACCGGGTGACCAATAACACCTCCAAGTTCTGTCCCACGGCCAAGATCGTCCATGTGGACATCGACCCCAGCTCGGTCTCCAAGACGGTGCGCGCCGACGTGCCCATCGTCGGCCCCGCGGCCAGCGTGATCGACGAGATGATCAGCCTGCTGCAGGGCAAGGAGATCGCCAATCCCGAGGCCCTGGCCGAATGGTGGCAGAAGATCGACGGCTGGCGCGAGGAGCGCCACGGCAAGCTCTACGAGCCGTCCCAGGCCGGCGAGGCGATCAAGCCCCAGGAGGTGATCGAGGCGCTGTGTCGGGTGACCCGCGGCGAGGCCTACGTGACCACCGACGTGGGTCAGCACCAGATGTTCGCGGCCCAGTACTACAAGTTCGACAAGCCCAACCGCTTCATCACCTCCGGGGGGCTCGGCACCATGGGCTTCGGCTTCCCGGCGGCCATGGGCATCAAGCAGAATTTCCCCGACGAGCAGGTGATCTGCGTCACCGGCGAGGGCAGCTTCCAGATGATGATGCAGGAGTTGTCGACCTGTAAGCAGTTCGGTGGCGGCGTGAAGATCGTCAACCTGAACAACGCCTCGCTGGGCATGGTACGCCAGTGGCAGGACCTCAACTACAAGTCGCGCCATGCGCACTCCTACATGGAGTCGCTGCCCGACTTCCAGAAGCTGATCGAGTCGTATGGCTTCACCGCCCTGAAGGTCGAGACCCTCGAGGAGCTCGAGCCGGCATTGGAGCGAACCTTTGCCGACAAGCACGAGCTGATCTTCCTCGATGTCCTCGTCGACCCCCACGAGCACGTCTATCCGATGCAGGTGCCCCTGGGCTCCATGCGTGACATGCTGCTTTCCAAGACGGAGCGGACCTGATGCGCCATATCATCTCGATTCTGATGGAAAACGAACCGGGCGCCCTGTCTCGTGTGGTGGGGCTGTTCTCCCAGCGCAACTTCAACATCGAAACGCTGAACGTGGCGCCGACCGAGGACGAGACCCTGTCGCGACTCACCGTTACCACCGTGGGCGACGACCGGGTGATCGAGCAGATCACCAAGCATCTCAACAAGCTGATCGATGTGGTCAAGCTGGTCGATCTGACCGAGGGCAACCACATCGAGCGCGAGCTGATGCTGGTGAAGGTCAAGGCGCTGGGGGCGACACGCGACGAGGTGAAGCGCACCGTGGATATCTTCCGCGCGCAGATCGTCGATGTCTCGCCGAGCCTCTACACCGTGCAGATCACCGGGGACGCCGGCAAGCTGGATGCCTTCCTGCAGGCCATGGGGCCGGTGGGCGTCCTCGAGGTGGCGCGTACGGGGGTGTCCGGCATTGCTCGCGGCGATAAAGTGCTTTCGCTCTGAGTGACTGGCTCGCTCGATCGATCGACAGGCCGCCTCTCGGGGCGGCCTTTTCATGCTCGGTGCGCCCGGGGCCGACTCAGTGGCGTTCGGCGACCTCGTCCCACAACGCCTGGATCAGCGGGCTCTTCAGGCGTCGCTCGAGGACACAGAGGCCAACGTCGTAATGGGGGAGTTCCGGCTTGACCGGCAGGGTCCGTACCCGCTCCAGCAGCGGGCTGTTGTCGAGCACGATCCTGGGGACCACCCCGACGCCGAACCCCAGCCCGACCATGCTGACGATCGCCTCATGGCCCGCGACCTGGGCGTAGATCCGCGGGGCGATCCCCAGCGCCTTGAACCAGGTGTTGCTGTACTCCCGTGACAGCCCCGACTCGGAGAGGATCATCGGCACCTCGCGCCACTGCTCGGCGGAGGGCGACTCGGGGGTAGACGGTATCCAGTCGTGGTTGTCATGGGGGACGATGAACACCAGCGGTGAACGGGTCAGCGACTTGAAGGCCAGTGCCTCGGGCACCTGGCGGGGACGCGGCGTGATCGCCATGTCCTCGTCGCCGGTCAGCACTCGCGTCATGGACTCGGCCGGGTCGCCGGTGTGCAGCTTGAGCTCGATACCGGGGTGGCGGCGGCGGAACTCGCTGAGCAGCTCGTAGAGGAAGCTGTAGCTGGCCGTCACCGAGCAATAGATGCTGAGCTCGCCGGTCAGCTCCTGGGCCGCGCTCATCAGCGACAGCCGCAGTTGTTCCCACTGCGCGAGGGTCTCGCGGGCATAGTGCTGGAAGGTCTCGCCGTGGGATGTCAGGGCCACGTGGCGATTGTCGCGTTCGAACAGCCGCACGCCCAGGCTCTCTTCCAGCTGGCGAATCGAACGGGAGAGGGTCGAGGGGCTGACGTGGCAGGCATCGCTGGCGCGGCCGAAGTGCAGGTTCTCGGCCAGGGCCAGGAAGTGTTTCAGGGGGCGCATGTCCATTCGGGCATTATTGCATATCCTGGCATGTTGTGTTGCAAATATCGCGTTTTACGCAACGGGATGGCTGGCGTAAGGTGTCGGCATCGGTCAACGGAATCCCAGCGCCGCAATCAGACGGCGCGGGTGGCCATCAACGCTGACATCGTTTTCAACCCCTTCCGTTCAGGAGCACATCATGCGCGTTTATTACGACAAGGACTGCGACCTCTCCCTCATCCAGGGCAAGAAGGTCACCATCGTGGGCTACGGCTCCCAGGGCCACGCCCACGCCAACAACCTCAAGGAGTCCGGCGTCGATGTCACCGTCGCCCTGCGCGCCGGTTCCTCCTCCGCCGCCAAGGCCGAGGCCGCCGGCCTCAAGGTCGCCAGCGTGCCGGAAGCGTGCCAGACTGCCGACGTGGTGATGATCCTGGCCCCCGACGAGAATCAGAAGGCGATCTACGAGCAGGAAGTCGAGCCGAACCTGAAGCAAGGTGCCACCCTGGCCTTTGCCCACGGTTTCAACATCCATTACAACCAGATCGAGCCGCGCAAGGATCTGGACGTGATCATGATCGCACCCAAGGCCCCGGGACATACCGTGCGCTCCGAGTTCGTCAAGGGCGGCGGCATTCCCGACCTGATCGCCATCCATCAGGACGCCTCCGGCACCGCCAAGGAGCTCGCGCTCTCCTACGCCGCCGGTGTCGGCGGTGGTCGCAGCGGCATCATCGAGACCACCTTCAAGGACGAGACCGAGACCGACCTGTTCGGCGAGCAGGCCGTGCTGTGTGGGGGGGCCGTCGAGCTGGTCAAGGCCGGCTTCGAAACCCTGACCGAGGCCGGCTATGCCCCGGAGATGGCCTACTTCGAGTGCCTGCACGAGCTCAAGCTGATCGTCGACCTGATGTACGAGGGCGGCATCGCCAACATGAACTACTCCATCTCCAACAACGCGGAGTACGGCGAGTACGTGACCGGCACCGAGGTGATCAACGAGCAATCGCGCGCCGCCATGCGCAATGCGCTCAAGCGTATCCAGACCGGTGAATACGCCAAGATGTTCATCAACGAAGGCAACAGCAACTACCCGTCGATGACCGCGCGTCGCCGCCTGAACGCTGAACACGAGATCGAGATCGTGGGCGCCAAGCTGCGCGGCATGATGCCCTGGATCGCCGCCAACCAACTGGTCGACAAGTCCAAGAACTGAGATGCCGGGCTTGTTCGGATGACGTCAAGGGCGCGGATTTCCGCGCCCTTGGTGTATCTGGCTGATATCCACAGCGCTTTTCGCTTCGGTGTCACCGTGTAGAATGAGGGAATCACCCATGAGTGATCCCATTCTGGCAACGGACGAGGCGAATGAGTCAGGATCCCCGCAATACCGAGCATGACGCCCACCGGCATGGTGCCGCGCAGGGCCGGCCCGAGTCCGGCTCCGTGGAGCACGAGACGGTTCCGCCCGCCGAGGAGGACCTGGCCGCCACCTTCGTGCGCGAGACGGAGGTCATCGAGGAATCCATCGAGGATGGCAAGAAGGTGCGACGCAAGGGCATCTACCTGTTGCCCAACCTCTTTACCACCTCGGCGCTGTTTGCCGGTTTCTTCTCCGTAGTCGCCGGCATCAACGGTGACTTCACCGCCGCGGCGGTAGCGATCTTCATCGCCATGGTGCTCGACGGCCTGGATGGCCGGGTGGCAAGGATGACCAATACCCAGAGTGCCTTCGGCGCCGAGTACGACAGCCTCTCCGACATGCTCTCCTTCGGTGTGGCACCCGCTCTGGTCGCCTTCACCTGGATACTGCAGGACATCGGCAAGACCGGCTGGGTAGTGGCCTTCCTCTACGTGGCCTGTGCCGCACTGCGCCTCGCGCGCTTCAACGTGCAGATCGGCAGCGTCGACAAGAAGTGGTTCATCGGCCTGCCGAGCCCATCGGCCGCGGCCTTTGTCGCCGCCAGCGTCTGGACCTTCCACAGCTTCGATGCCGACGCGGTCGGCTTCAAGCTGTTGATGCTGCTGGTCGTCGCCGCTGCGGGGGTGCTGATGGTCAGCAACATCCGCTACTACAGCTTCAAGGAGATCGATCTCAAGGGCCCGGTGCCCTTCGTGGTACTGCTGGCCATCGTGCTGGGCTTCGTGGTGATCTCGGTGGAGCCCTCGGTGATGCTGCTGCTGCTGTTCGGTGCCTACGTGGCCTCGGGGCCGGTGATGGCGATAATGCGCAAGATGCAGCATTCCCCCCCTGCAGGTTGAGGCGGCTCCCCCTTCGACAGCGCCCGCCTTGAGCGGGCGCTGTCACCTCTCGGGCAGTGGCTGGCTTGTCCACAGGGGGCTGCCTGAGCTGCCTGTGGATGACGACGGCGCGCCGGCCTGGAATTTTTTTACCGGAAGGGCTTGTCGAGGTCCGGGGAAATCCGTAAAGTACGCATCCGCTGCCGGCGACGGGCAACGTGGCCAGCGGTGATGAGTGGCAGAAGTGATTGTTCTGCTTGAGGTTTTTCGAGGTTTCGAAAAAGTTCTCGCTTGACAGGCACGGCGGATTCGCTAGAATGCGCACCACTTCCTGCAGACCCGCTGCGGGCTCTCTACGGAGTTCCCGGCAAGGGTTTGATCGGCAGCCGCTGCGGCGGTGGGTCGGGT
>NZ_JCAKFQ010000014.1:0-98774 GCF_059509875.1 Halomonas sp. LMYGS-3
TACCCAACCCACGAATACCAGAGAGATCCACCGTCGCTGATAGCCCTTCGCTCCCTGACCCGTAGGCATTGAGGACAACCGCATGCACCAGAGACAACCGAGCCCTTGACAGGTCAATCCATACCAGGGGCATGTCCATCAGCGAGGGATGCCGTTCGGTGCTCGACATGCCCTGCACAACCCGTCGGTCCGCCCACCGGCCACGCCCGCCCCTGCGCCTGCTGGCGGCGGGGCTGGTCCTGCTGATGCTGGCCGGCTGCGCCGGCCGTGAGCTGGCCACTCGTGACACCGCCCCCGATGAGGGCCTCTCCCTCGAGCGGGCACTGATCCTCGCCTCCGCCGAGCAGGCCCTCGGCACGCCCTATCGGCCGGGCGGCAACACCCCCGAGGGCCTGGACTGCTCCGGCCTGGTCGAGCTGGTCTATCGCAGCGCCGGCCTCGCGGTGCCACGCACCGCCGACGACCAGTTCCGCCAACTGCCGGAGGTCAACCAGGCCCGCCCGGGCGACCTGCTGTTCTTCGGCGACCGCCGCAAGGCGACCCACGTGGGCATCTACCGCGGCAACGGCCAGATGATCCACGCCCCGGGGCGCGGCCGCGAGGTCGTCAGCGTGCCGCTGCATATCGCCTACTGGCAGGACCGCTTCCTCGGCGCCGCCGCGCCGGCGCCCTGAGGTCCTCCGACCCGGCGGCAACCCCGCCGACGCGGGATGCTGCGAGATGCGCCACTACTCTGCTCGGTCAGCTACAGGAGTGATTCGGGACACGACATGCGCATATTGCTGGTGGAAGACGACCCTAGCCTGGCCGCGGGCATCCGCCAGGCCCTGAAGCCGGAACACTACACCGTCGACCTGCTGGCCGACGGCCGCTCGGCCCTGACCGCCCTGAAGGGCGAAGAACCCTTCGATGCGGTGATCCTCGACCTGGGGCTGCCCGGCCTCGACGGCCTCCAGGTGCTGGAGGCTGTCCGGCGGCGCGGCAACCGTGTGCCGGTGCTGGTATTGACCGCCCGGGACGCCGTCGACGACCGCATCCGGGGGCTGGATGCCGGCGCCGACGATTACCTGGTCAAGCCCTTCGAGGTGGCCGAACTCAAGGCGCGCCTGCGCGCCCTGCTGCGCCGCAGCCAGGGGCAGACCAGCAACGTGCTGGAGGTGCACGGCATCCGGCTCGACCCCGATACCCGAAGCGTCAGCTACCACGGCGAATCGGTGCCGCTCTCGCGTCGCGAGTTCACCCTGCTCCAGGAGTTCATGGGCCACCCGGGACGGGTCTTCACTCGCGATACCCTGACCCGGCTGGTCTACGGCTGGGACGAGGAGGTCGAGAGCAATGCCATCGAGGTGCACGTCCACCACCTGCGCCGCAAGCTCTGTCCCGAGCTGATCCGCACGCTGCGCGGCATCGGCTATGTCCTCGATAGTCCTGCCCCGGGCAAGGTCCCGTGAGCTCGATCCTTCACCGCACCCTCGGGGTGGTGCTCCTGGTGTTCGGCCTGAGCGTGCTGGCGCTCGGCATCACCAGCTACCGCGATGCCGCCCATGAGGTGGAGGAGCTGTTCGACGCCAACCTGGCCCAGAACGCCCGCTTGCTGGAAGGGCTGATGCAGGCACCGCTGGCCGCCGAGGAGCTCGCTCCCCTGCTGGCCAGTCTGGACAGCGCCCTGCAGCGTGCCGAGCAGGCCGACAAGCGCATCGCCGGGCACCGCTACGAGAGCAAGATCGCCTTCCAGATCTGGCAGGACGACACCCTGCTGCTGCGCTCGGCCAGCGCCCCGGAGGCGCCGCTCACGTCGCTGGCCGAGGGCTACGAGAACACCAGCCTGGCGGGGCACGGCTGGCGGGTCTATGCCCTGAGCCATCCGGAACGGCCTCTGCGCGTGCTGGTGGGGGAGCGTGAAGACGTCCGCGGCGAACTGGTGACCCTCATCGCCCTGCGCACCCTGATGCCGGACATGCTCGGGCTGCCGATACTGGCCCTGTTGCTGTGGTGGGCCATCGGCTGGGGCCTTCGCCCCTTGTCGCGAATGGCCGAGCAGCTTCGTCGGCGCGACCCGCACAACCTGCAGCCGCTGGTGATGCGCCCCCTGCCCCGCGAGCTGGACACCATCGTCGGCGCCCTGAACCGTCTGCTGGAGCGTATCCGCGGCCTGCGGGTGCGCGAGAAGCGCTTCATCGCCGATGCTGCCCATGAACTGCGCACCCCGCTGGCCGTGCTCGACCTGCACGCCCAGAACGCCCTGTCAGCCGAGACCCCCGAGGATCGTAGCGAGGCGCTGGACAAGCTGCGCGATGGCGTCTCCCGGGTCACCCGTCTGGTCACCCAGCTGCTCACCCTGGCTCGCCTCGACCCCGAGGAGGACGCCACCGAGACCGGACGCGACGGCGACCTGCTGCAGGAGACCCGGGAGGCGTTGACCAAGCTCTCGCCGTTGGCTGCCGAGCGCGGCCTCGAGATATGCCTGGACGCCGACGAGGGCGCCGACTGGCAGCTGCGGGTCGAACCCGGTGCCATCGACACCCTGATTCAGAACCTGGTGAGCAACGCCCTGCAGCACTCCCCCGATGGCGGGACGATCCGGATCACGCTGTCGGCGGGCGATGACCGGGTCACCCTGCACGTCGACGACCAGGGGCCCGGCATCCCGGCCGAGGAGCGCCAGCGGGTGATCGAGCGTTTCCACCGGGCTGGCCCGAGCGCGGGTGCCGGCCTGGGGCTCTCCATCGTCGACCGGCTTCTGCAGCGCCACGGCGGGCGATTGGTGCTGGAAGACGCCCCCGCCCGGGGGCTGCGCGCCGTGGCCATCCTGCCGCGACGAAAAGAACGCAACTGACGCCGGATCATCATCTCTTCTTAAGTCAGCCTTAAGCTTCACCCCGGACGATGGAGCCGGTACGCGGCGCAATTCCTCTGCGCGCCGCTCTCGAATCCGACACCATAGGCATCCCCATGAAGCCGCTGCATAGACTGCTGACCACCCGCTTGATCAAGCTCGTTGCCAACCTGCTCAAGCTCGCGTGTTACGCCTTCCACTTCGTCTTCCCCGACAAGCGCTTCACCCTGCCGGCCAAGGCCGCCCCCTGGATCCGGAGCCGGCGGCCGACCGCCATTCCCCGCATCCTCTGGCAGACCAACTTCACCGACCGCGTGACCCTGCCGGTCTACCTGAACTACCTGTTCAACCGCCTCATGGCGCCCGGCTTCGAATATCGCTTCATGATCACCGAGGCCCGCGCCGACTTCATCAGGCAGCACTATTCCGAACACACCTTCAGAAACTATTCCCGGCTGCAGATCGGCGCCGCCCAGGCGGACTTCTGGCGGGTCCTGGTGCTGCAGGCCCATGGCGGCGTCTACCTGGATATCGACGCCCACCTGACGTGGCCACTCGGGCGCCTGCTCGGGCCCGATCGGTCGTCGCTGTTCATCCGCACCAAGCGCGACACCCTCAACAACTTCTTCATCGCCAGCGAACCCCACACCCCCGAGCTGGCGGCCGTGATCCGGGCGATCAACACCAATATCGAGGCGAACACGATCAGGGGTGTCTTCGACATGACCGGTCCCGGGGTGTTCAATCGGGTGCTGGACATCCACAGCCTGGACACCGTGCTCTACCGCTATGCCTGTACCCAGGGCAGTTTCACCAACGAATACTTCCAGTACCTCGACAAGCCGCAGGGCAAGTGGAACCGGGAGCAGCAGCGCGTCGCGGTCGTGAGGGAGGAGGCGGCCTGAGCCCGGGCGCTTTACAGGAGGCAGGCGGGTGTGGATAGTAGGAAGTCGACGACAGGGGCGCCACGGCGACAGAGTGCCGTGGCTGAGACGCACCCTTGGAACCTGACCCGGATAATGCCGGCGTAGGGAGTCGTGCAGCGCCTGCCTTCCGCTTGCCTGCACCTCCCGGCCGGGAGGACTGCATGCCACTCGATCTTTCGCTCTACCTGGTCACCGACCCCGACCTCTGCGCCGACCGCGGGCTGGTGGACACGGTGGTTGCCGCCGTGCGCGGCGGCGTGACGCTGGTGCAACTGCGCGACAAGCACGCCTCCGACGCCGAGCTGACCGACCAGGCACGCCGCCTCAAGGCCGCCCTGGCCGGCAGCGGCGTACCGCTGATCGTCAACGACCGCCTCGAGGTGGCCCTGGCCGCCGGGGCCGACGGCCTGCACCTGGGGCAGGATGACGGTGACGTGGCCCTCGCCCGCGCCGTCCTTGGCAAGCGGGCATTACTCGGCCTCTCGGTGCAGACCCACGAGCAACTCGCTCGCCTCGATCCTGGCCCCCTCGACTACCTCGGCCTCGGGCCGGTATTCGCCACGCCCAGCAAGCACGACCACGCCACGCCGCTGGGCGTCGACGGCCTGGCCTCGCTGGTCGCCGCGAGCCCCCTGCCCGCGGTGGCCATCGGCGGCCTCAAGGCCGAGCACGTCCCTGCGGTACTGGCGGCGGGGGCCCAGGGCCTGGCGGTGATCTCGGCGATCTGCGGCACGCCGGACCCCGAGGCCGCGGCGCGGGCCTTCTTCCCGCCGCGCTGACCGCGATCAGGAGGAGGGGCGACGCTTCAGCGTCGTGCGGCGATCGTGGTAGGCGATCGCCAGGCCGCTGCCGATGATCAGCACACTGCCGACGAAGACCCAGAGATCGGGCATCTCGCCCCAGAACCACCAGCCCAGCAGCACCGCCCAGAGCATGGCGGTATAGTCGAAGGGGGCGGCGATGGCTGCCGGTGCGAAGCGGAACGCCAGGGTGATGAAGGCGGTGGCGCCGATCCCGGCGATCCCCGAGCCGAGAAACCCCAGCCAGTGCCAGGCGTGTGGCGCCTGCCACACCCAGGGCAGCAACACCGCGGTGATCACCAGTGGCACCAGGGTCATGTAGAAGACCATGGCCCAGAGGTGTTCGCGACCACCGTAGCGCCGGGCGGTGATCATCATCAGCGCATAGAAGACCGCCGCGCCGAGCAATGCCAGCGCCCCGGGATGGAAGGCGTCACCGCCCGGGCGCACCACCACCAGCACCCCGACGAACCCCACCAGCGAGGCCGCCAGCACCGGCGGATCGATTCGCTCGCCGAGCAGTGGCACCGAGAGCAGCGTGACGAACAGCGGCGCCACGAAGGCGATGGCCGTGGCCTCGGCCAGCGGCAAGAGGGTCAGGCCGAGCACGAAGCAGACCATGGTCCCGGTGTAGATCAGCCCACGCACCAGGTGCACGCCGGGCCGGCGAGTGCGCAGCTTGCGCAGGCCGCCACCGAAATGTGCCAGCAGCGCGATCAGCGGCAGCGACACCAGGGTACGGAAGAAGATGATCTGCAGCGGCGAATGCACCTCGCCCAGCCACTTGGCGATGGCGTCGCCGAGCGCCAGACAGAAGACACCCGCGCACATGAACAGGATCCCCTTCAACGACGGCGACATGACGACCTCCCGATGACACAAAAAACCACCCCGCCGGTCCGGAGCGGGCCAGCGGGGCGTGAACATGACGACAGGCTAGGACGTTAGCAGACAAACGGCAACCGTCGGGTCGCCGATGGCAATCCCTATGACGTTTCGGCCGCTGCGGCATGCCGCCGAGCGGTTGCGCGGAGGGTCATGGCGGGATGGGGACCGCTGACCAGCGAGGCCTCCAGCCTGCCGTTGGCCACCTGGATCTGCTCGGCCGCCGGGTTGAGCCGGGCCAGCCGATGGCTCAGGCGCGAGAAGCCCTCCTCATCCACCAGGTCGGTCTTGCTGATCAGCAGGCGATCGGCCATGGCCACCTGGCGTACCGATTCACGGTGCGCCCGAAGCGTCGACAGTCCGCTGGCGGCATCCACCAGGCAGACCAGGCTATCCATGCGCACGCGGCCGACCAGCCGGGGATCGCCCGTCAGGGTCTGCAGGATCGGTGTCGGGTCGGTCAGTCCGGCGGTCTCGATGATCACTCGGGAGAAGGGCCAGCTTCCCTCCCGGCCCCCCGGCGCAATGGCCTCGCGCAGCGTATCGCCCAGATCACCGCTTCGCGTGTGACACAGACAGCCCTCGCTCGTCTTCACCACTCCCCCGATATCGGGGGACTCATCGATCACGACCAGGGCGCCTCGCATCGCGGGCTGCCGAACCAGCTGGTTCAGCAGCGTCGTCTTGCCACTGCCGGGAAAGCCGGTGATGACGGTCACGGGTATCCGTGGACGCCGTGGTGAGGATGCCATATCCATGACGCTGCCTGCGGGTATTGTCCGAGAGCACACTTGTTATGTTATATAGTAACCTTTATCTTCTGCCGAGGAGAAGCTCGCTATGGCCGCCCCGCTTCCCATGACACCGAACGATCCGCTTCCCCGACCCCCGGATTACCCGCACTGGGCCTACGGAGACGACATCGGTGTGCTGCCGCGCATCTTCGAGGAGGATATCACCCTCGCCGTCATGGAACGCACGCTGCCGAAGCCCCTGCGTGACAGCGTGGCGGCCCAGCTGACTGCCGATGCCCGGCTGGACTGGCGCTGGCGGGGGGCTCCCGGCGAGGCCATGCGAGCCGACCTGCGGCGGCACCTGCCGGCCCCCGATCAGGCCACGGCCCTGCTGGATGATATCGGCACCATCGCCAGTGCCCTGGCCTTCCTGTTCGACACCGAGACCATCGGCATCCGCCTGCGCCTCCTCGACGAGGCCATGTGCCCACGCTTCCATGTCGACAACCTGGCGGTACGCCTGGTGACCACCTACGCCGGCCCCGGCAGCGAGTGGCTGCCCGAGCACGCCGTCGATCGTGCCGGCCTGGGTGCACCCCGCGCCGACAAGCCGGAAATCGTCACCGACCCCGCCGCGATCGGGCGGCTCGGCGCAGGCGACCTGGCACTGCTCAAGGGCGACGGCTGGATCGGCAACGAGGGACGCGGCCTGGTGCATCGCAGCCCCCGGCCTGCTCTGGGCGAGAGGCGCCTGCTGCTGGCCCTGGACCCGGGATGAGTCGCTCTGGATACACAGAACGAGCCGACACCCACGACACCGCCTTCAATGACATCCCCACCAAGGAAGACTGCAAGATGCCACACCCCCGCCCCCTACTCGCCGGCCTCGCCCTGGCCTTGAGCTCCTCCGTCGCCCTGGCCGATGTCCGCAGCCTGGATATCGTCGCCCCCTGGGAGATCACCGGCGCCGACCCCTCCACCTCGGGCTATATCTACGCGCGCATGCGCGTCGCCGAGACGCTGGTCGATACCGACGCCGACGGCCAGCTCGCACCGGGGCTGGCGGCGTCCTGGCAGCCCAGTGAAGACAGCCTGACCTGGCGCTTCACCCTGCGTGATGACGTCACCTTTCACGACGGCAGCCCGCTGACAGCGGAAGCGGTGGCCACGAGCCTGCAGCACGCCCTGGCCAAGCCGGGCATGCTCGATTCGGCGCCCATCACGGCCATTGCGGCCGATGGCAACGAGGTGGTGATCCAGCTCGAGAGCCCCTTCGCGCCGCTGCCGGCCCTGCTGGCCCACTCCACCACCCTGATCCTCGCCCCGGGCGCCTTTGATGACGAGGGGCGGGTCACCCAGGCGATCGGTACCGGCCCCTATCGGGTGGAAACCGTGGCACCCCCGCAGCGGCTCGACGTGGAGCGCTTCGACGATTACTGGGGCGAGGCGCCCGCCATCGAGAGCGCCAGCTACCTGGCGGTGGGCCGCGGCGAGACCCGGGCACTGATGGCCGAGAGCGGCGACGCCGATATCGTCTTCACCCTCGACCCGGCCAGCCGCGCGCGGCTCTCCCGCCACGACCGGCTCGCGCTGCACGCCGAACCGCTGCCGCGCACCATCGTGCTCAAGGTCAACGCCGGGCACCGCTTCCTCGACGACGACCGTGCCCGCCGGGCACTGGGACTGGCCATCGATCGCCCCGGCATCGCCGCCGGCCTGCTGCGCAACCCGGAGGCCGCGGCCGCCGAGCTCTTCCCGGCAAGCCTCGGGCCCTGGCACCTGGGCCTCGAGGGCGATGCGGCTCGGGACCTCGACCAGGCTCGCGAACTGCTGGCCGAGCTGGGCTGGGAGGCGAACGGCCACGGCACCCTCGAGCGCGACGGCGAGCCGTTCCACCTCACCCTGCGCACCTTCTCCGACCGTCCGGAGCTGCCGCTGGTCGCCACCGCCCTGCAGGACCAGTGGCGCGAGCTGGGCGTGGAGCTCGAGGTGGCGGTGGGCAACGCCAGCGAGATCCCCTCGGGCCACCGCGACGGCAGCCTCGAGCTGGGCCTGATGGCCCGTAACTACGGCCTGGTGCCCGACCCGCTCGGTACCCTGCTCGACGACTTCGGCAGCGATCCGGACGCCATGGGCGGCGACTGGGGCGCCATGGGCTGGCGCGACGACGACCTGGCTGCCTGGCTCGACACCCTGCGCCACGAGGCGGATCCCGAGGCCCGCACCGAACTGGCAGGGCAGGTCGCGCGACGCCTGAACGAGACCATGCCGGTCATCCCCGTGGCCTGGTATCAGCAGACCGCCGCGGTCAACGGCGCGCTCGAGGGCTTCTCCATCGACCCGCTGGAGCGCAGCTACCGCATCGATGAGCTGAGGTGGAGCGAATGAGCCAAGCGTTGACGTCACGGATGACCCCGCGCTGGACGGCAGACCTGCGCGGCCTGCTGCTGCAGCGGCTGTTCCAGGCCGGGCTGGTGGCGTGGATGGTCGGCACCCTAACCTTCGTGCTGACCCGCACCTTGCCCGGCGACATGGCCTATCGCATCGCCGCCGGGCGTTACGGCCATGACATGGTCAACAGCGCCGCCGCCGAGGCGGTACGCGCCGAGCTGGCCCTGGACCAGCCGGCCCTGGGTGCCTACTTCGGCTGGCTATGGGACCTGGTGCAGTTCGACCTGGGCCGTTCGCTGGTCAGCGGCGCACCGGTGGTGCACGAGCTGTGGCATCAGCTCGGCCACTCCCTGGGGCTGGCGGCGTCCGCCGTCCTGCTCTCGCTGCTGCTCGGCCCGCCGCTGGGCCTGGCCGCCGGCCTCAGGCCCCGCGGCGCCCTGGACCGCGTCAGCGAAGTCGCCGCCAGCGTGCTGCGCGCCCTGCCCCCCTTCGCCGTGGGCCTGCTGCTGATCCTGCTGTTCTCGGTGACGCTGGGCTGGCTGCCCGCCGCCGGCCACGGCCGCACCGCCCACAGCGTGCTGCCGGCGCTGACCCTGGCGCTCGCCCTGGCGGCGGTCTCCAGCCGGGTGGCGCGCAACGCCATGGCCGACGTCTCCCAGTCGGCCTACTACGCCTTCTCGCGCACCAAGGGGCTGAATGAGCGGCTGAGCTTCCTGCGCCACGGCCTGCGCAACGCCGCGGTACCGGTGATCGCCTACCTCGGCGTGCAGTTCGTGTACCTGATCGAGGGCGTGGTGGTGGTCGAGACGCTGTTCGCCTGGCCCGGCATCGGCCACGCCCTGGTGCACGCCATCGTCGCCCGCGACGTGCCGATGATCCAGGGCACCGCCCTGGTCATGGGGCTGCTGTTCGTGGCGCTCAACACCCTGGTGGATATCGTCTGCCACCTGCTCGACCCCAGGAGGCGCCAGGCATGACGACCCTCGCTCTTCGCTTACGCGTCCTGCCCCTGCCGGCGCTCGGCCCCCGCCAGCGCCTGGGGGCGGCGATGCTGGCGCTGCTGCTGGCCTTCGCCTGGCTGGTGCCGTGGCTCTTCGACGCCGACCCGGCCCGCCAGCAGCTGACCCGTATCCTGCAGCTGCCGTCGCTGGCCGAACCGCTGGGTACCGACCACCTGGGCCGCAGCCTGCTGGCCCGCCTCGCCGCCGCCATCCGCCTCTCCTTCGGCATGGCGCTGCTCAGCGTGGCCACCGCCGCCGTACCCGGCGTGCTGCTCGGCGTGATCGCCGGCTGGCGCGGCGGCTGGCTGGACCGCGTGCTGGGCAGCCTGGCCGACGCCTGCCTGGCGCTGCCCGGGCTGCTGCTGGTGCTGCTGCTGGTGGCCATCGCCCCGGGCAACTTCTGGGCGCTCTATGTCGGTATCTCGCTGGTGCTGTGGATCGAGTACTTCCGCCTGGTCCGCGCCCGCACCCGGGTGCTGGTGGCCTCCCCCCAGCTCGAAGCGAGCCGCCTGCTGGGCTTCGGCCCGCTCTACCTGTTCCGCCGCCACCTGTGGCCGGAGCTCGCCCCCCAGGTGCTGACCCTGGCTGCCTTCGGCGCCGCCAGCGCGATCCTGGCCATGGCCGCGCTCGGGTTCGTCAGCGTCGGCCTGCGCCCGCCCACCGCCGAACTGGGGCTGATGATGATCGAGCTGCTGCCCTACTACCACGAGGCCCCCTGGGCCATGGCCCAGCCGATCCTGGTGCTGTTCGTGCTGGTGATGAGCCTCAACCTGCTGGCCGGGAGAGACCCCCGATGACCGCACCCCTGCTGAAGGTCGACGACCTGGCGATCCACGGCGATGGCGTGACCATCGCCCCGGTCTCGCTCAGCCTGGCCCCAGGCGAGCGCCTCACCCTGCTCGGCGAGACCGGCTCCGGCAAGAGCCTGATCGCCCAGGCGATCATGGGCACCCTGCCCCGCGGCCTCGCCGCCCGCGGCCGGCTGACGATCGACGGCGAGGCCTTCGAGGCCGCCGACGGCCCCTTGCGCCGTCCGTTGTGGGGCCGCCGCCTGGCGCTGCTGCCCCAGGAGCCCTGGCACGCCCTGGACCCGACCATGCGGGCCGTGCACCAGGTCGCCGAGAGCCATCGCCACGTGGCCGGTCGCGGCAGGCATGAAGCGCGCCGGGCGGCCCGGGCCGACCTGGCCGAGCTGGGGCTGGCGGAGGCCGGCCACAAGCTGCCCGGCGAGCTCTCCGGCGGCATGGCGCAGCGAGTGGCGTTTGCCGCCGCCAGCGCCGGCGGCGCGACCATCGTGATCGCCGACGAGCCCACCAAGGGCCTCGACGCACCGCGCCGCGACGCCGTGGTGGAACTGCTGGCGCGCACGCCGGAACGGGGCGGGGCCCTGCTGACCATCACCCACGATATCGACGTCGCCCGGCGCCTGGGCGGCGAGGTGGTGATCCTGCGCCAGGGCGAGGTGGTCGAGCGCGGCCCGGCCGCGCAGGTGCTCGGCGAGCCTCAAACGGACTATGGTCAGCGCCTGCTGGCCGCCGAACCGGCCCGCTGGCCGGCCCCGCCGCCACTCGCTTCCCGCCGCGAGGGATCCGTGGTCGCGGCCACCGGGCTGGCCAAGACGCGCGGCGGCCGCGAGCTGTTCCGCGACCTCTCGCTGTCCATCCAGCCCGGCGAGATCGTCGGCGTGGTCGGGCCTTCGGGCTGCGGCAAGAGCACCCTGGGCGATCTGCTGCTGGGCGTGGCCCACGCGGACGCCGGGGAGATACACCATGCGCCGGGCTCGCCGCTCGGCCGGCAGAAGCTCTACCAGGATCCGCCGGCGGCCTTCTCGCCGCACTGGACGCTCGGCCGGCTGCTCGACGACCTGGTGCGCCGTCATCGCCTCGATCGCCGCGCCATCCCCCCCTGGATGGCACGCCTGGGCCTCGACGAGCGACTGCTGGCGCGCCGCCCCGGCGAGATCTCCGGTGGCGAGCTGCAGCGCTTCGCCATTCTGCGGGTGCTGCTGCTCGAGCCGCGTTTCCTGTTCGCCGACGAACCCACCTCGCGGCTCGACCCCATCACCCAGCGCGAGACCCTCGCCCTGCTGGTGGAACTGGCCCGGGAGCGCCGCTGCGGCGTGATGCTGGTCAGCCACGACCCGGCGCTGGTCGAACGGCTGTGCGACCGACGGCTGTCACTCGTCAACGAGGCGGAGGAGAAGAGCCGCCGAAGGGGCGCCGCTCGTCCAGAGCCTGTTTCCTCCCCCTCATAGCCAGTCCATGGCAAGCAGTGCATACGGCGGCCATTTATTGGCCGCTTTTTTCTCGCTGGCCCCGGAAGGCCAGGCCAGATATTGCCCGCCGGGCAACTCCTTGCCTGATCCGGGCAGCTTCTTGCCTAATTCTATTTAGCTTCTCGTCGAGGAAGAACCACAACCTTTTGATAGGCAATATATTTTCCCACCTTGGCACGCCACCTGCTCTAACAGAGTGTCCATCGGACATTCTCTTACCTCGTCAAGGAGCAGACTCATGCCGACACCTTGCTATATCAGCATCGAAGGCCAGACCCAGGGCAACATCACCGCCGGGGCCTTCACCCCCGACTCCGTGGGTAACATCTACGTCGAGGGCCACGAGGACGAGATGCTGGTCCAGGAGTTCAAGCATGTCGTCACCGTGCCCACCGACCCGCAGTCCGGCCAGCCCTCCGGCCAGCGCGCCCACAAGCCGTTCGTCTTCACCGTGGCCCTGAACAAGGCCGTGCCGCTGATGTACAACGCCCTGGCTTCCGGCGAGATGCTGCCCAACGTCGAGCTGAAGTGGTACCGCACCTCCGTCGAGGGCAAGCAGGAGCACTTCTTCACCACCAAGCTGACCGACGCCACCATCGTCGACATCAACCTGCGCATGCCCCATGCCCAGGACATCACCAAGGCCGAGTTCACCCAGCTGATGGACGTCTCCCTGGCCTACCGCAAGATCGACTGGGAGCACACCGTCGCCGGCACCTCCGGCTCCGACGACTGGCGCGCCCCGATCGAGGGCTGAGGCCCGTCGTGATGCCTCGCCCGGCCAGCGCTCGCAGCCTGGCGGGGCATCCCGCGTGTCGCGACGCCTGCACTTGCTCGCCGAGTGCTGACATCGCCGCATGTCAGACATCACCGACATCCCCTGTCAGCCTTCGCCCTTGCAGGCCGCTGCCCCCTTGCCATGCCGGGGCACTCACGTAACCTGCCGGGCAATGGCGTGGCGCGCCGGCATCTTCCAGGAGGGAAGCCCAGATGGCCAACGCAACCGGACTGCAGTTCACCCTGGCCCTCGCCGGCACCGAGAACGTCGACCTGGCGGTGGTCGACTTCACGCTGACCGAAACCCTCTCGGCGCCCTTCGCGCTGGTCGTCAACCTCGCCAGCCGCGACGGCGACCTCTCGCCCGAGACCTTCCTCGACCGCGAGCTGACCCTGACGATCTGGCAGGACGGCGCGCCGTTGCGCCGCATCCACGGCGTGGCCACCGAGTTCGGCCGCGGCGACCGCGGCCACCGCCGCACCCGTTACACGCTGACCCTCCAGCCGGCGCTGTGGCGCCTCGGCCTGCGCCACAACTCGCGGATCTTCCAGAAGGTCTCGCCGCTGACCATCATCAACACCCTGTGCGAGGAGCGCGGCCTGCGTGATGTGGCCTTCGCGGTGACCCGCGAGCCCGCCGAGCGCGAGTACTGCGTGCAGTACCGCGAGACCGACCTGGCCTTCATCCAGCGCCTGGCCGCCGAGGAGGGGCTGTTCTACTTCCACGAGTTCTTCGAGAGTGGCGAGAACGAGGCCGGCGGCGTCCACCGGCTGGTGTTCGCCGACGACCCCCAGGTGCTGGCCGGCCTCGGCGAGCGCACCTACCACGGCCGCGCCGGCGGCACGCCGCCGTTGCGTCATCTGCGCAAGCTCCGCCAGGTATCGCGGGTCCGGCCCGCCTCGGCGATCCTCAAGGACACCTCCTTCAAGCAGCCCGGCTATTCACAGTTACATCAGGCCCAACGACACGAGCACGCTGCCGAGGGATTGGAGGAGCATGCGCAGAGAGACGACTACGAGCACTACGACTACCCCGGGCGCTACAAGGCCGACGCCTCCGGCGAGGCCTTCACCCGCCTGCGCCTGGAGCACCTGCGCCACGATGCGTTGACCGCCGAGGCCGAAAGCGACCTGCCCGAGCTCGCCCCCGGCACCCGCTTCACCCTCGCGGGCCACGATGCCGACAGCCTCAACCGCGACTGGCAGGTGGTCTCGGTGGTGCACCACGGCAGCCAGCCCCAGGCCCTGGAGGAGGATGGTGTCACGCAGGGGGATGCCGAAGGGATGGACATGACCAAGTACTACAACACACTGGTGCTGACCCCCGCCGATACCGCCTGGCGCCCCGCGCCCGACCCCAGGCCTCGCGTCGACGGCCCCCAGGTCGCCTTCGTGGTGGGCCCCGCGGGCGAGGAGATCCACTGCGACGAACACGGCCGGGTCAAGGTGCAGTTCCCCTGGGATCGCTATGCCGAACCCAACGAAACGGCGAGTGCCTGGCTTCGCGTCAGCCAGGGCTGGGCCGGCGGCGGCTACGGCAGCATCGCGATTCCCCGGATCGGCCACGAGGTGATCGTGTCCTTCCTCGAGGGCGACCCCGATCAGCCGCTGATCACCGGGCGCACCTACCACGCGGTGAACACGCCGCCGTATCCGCTGCCCGAGCACAAGACCCGCACGGTACTGCGCACCCAGAGCCACCAGGGCGAGGGCTTCAACGAACTGCGTTTCGAGGACCAGGCCGAGCGCGAGCAGATCTGGCTGCGCGCCCAGAAGGACCTGGAGCTGCTCACCAACCACGACCGCACCGAGGCGATCGGCCACGACAGCTTCCTCAGCGTGCACCACGACCGGATCGGCGAGATCGACAATGACGAGCACCACACGGTGCGCGGCAACCGCCATGAGCAGACCAACGGCAGCCAGCACCTGATCGTGCAGGGCAGCCTGCATGTCCAGGCCGGCCAGGCCTGGCTCAGCGAATGCGGCCGCGAGCTGCACATCAAGGCCGGCCACCAGGTGGTGCTCGAAGCCGGCAGCGAACTGACGCTGAACGCCGGCGGCAGCCTCCTCAAGCTCGACGGTAGCGGCGTGACCCTGGTCGGCCCCAGCGTGCGCATCAACGCCGGCGGCAGCCCCGGCTCGGGCTCCGGTCAGGCCGTCGAGACGCCGCTGCTGCCGGGCCGGGCGGTGCCCGAGGTACATGCGGCGATACCGCCCACCGCCCTGCCCAAGCTCGAGGATTACCGGCTCTCCGACGCGACGCTGATGCCGCTGTGCGGCAAGCTGAGCGAGACCACCTGCAGCCGGGGGGATTGCCCATGCCTGGCTGGCTGACCCGTATCGGCGAGCGCAGCCAGCGAGTCGACGCCGTGGCGGCCGGCTTCGCCGCCCAGCGCCCCGTCTATGTGGTACTCGACCAGCGCCGCGCCTCCGAGCACTGCGCCGCGCTCGTGGGCCAACCCGGCTGGCACGACTTCCTGACCCTGTTCGCCGCCACCCCCCTGGCCCCGCTCATCGAAGCGAGCCCCTGGCTGATCGAACTCACGCTCGGCAGCGAGGCCTGGCAGGCCGCCGAGGTCCTGTGCCACGAGCAGCGCCTCGGCTGGGCCTTCCAGCCGGCACAGGCTGCCCGCTTCGACGCGTTGGCCGACCACCTGCGCCGCCTGTTCGTGCTCGACGCCCCCCATGGCGGCCAGTCGCTGGTCAACCTGCAGGACCCAATCGCCTGGACGGCCCTGCTCGCCGCCAGCAGCGACACCGCCTACGCCCACTGCCTCGGGCCGCTCGGGCAGGTCGTCACGCCCACGCCCCAGCCGCACTGGCAGGCGTGGCAGCCTGCCGCCCACGACGGCGAGACCGAGGCGCCGCCACTGACCCACGAACTGGAACAGGCCCTGAAAGAGAGCCAGCGCGCCTGGTGGCTCAGCCAGGCGACCGACATACCGCTGCAGGAACTGCCGCCGGAATGGCTGGAGCGGCTGACACAGCTCGCCGAGGCCGACATCGCAGGCTGGCGGGAGAGGAAACGCCTGCTGCCGCTGGTTCGCCACGCCGATGCTGCAATGTGGCGCCACGCCCAAGCCACCCTGTTCGATACGAGCCTTACCGAAGCGCAGAAAATCAGCGAACTGGAGCGCCTTTCATGACCTCGAACACAGGGCCCGGCAGCCTGCACGCCCCGCTGTTTCTGCCCGAGTTCCAATCCCCCGCTTTCGATGGCGGCCTGGATGTTCCCACGCCGATGGCCTGCGAAGCGGCCCCCTGGGCCGACATTCTCTATCTCACCGGTACCGGCACCTTCTGGCTGCTCACCGAGGAGGTGGCCAAGGCCCTGCACGAAGCCGCCGAGGCGCTTGCCGGCTGGGTCAAAGTGGCAGACCCCATCCAGCGCCTGGAGCATCTCAATACAGACGCCAGCCTGTTGGAGTGCTTCCTGCCGGCGCGGCCGGAAAACTTCCTGGATGAGGCCGAGCGCGATCAGGCAGGCGAGAAGCTGAAGCGCCTGGGCGAACTGATGCAGGAACGCGGCGACGAGGAGACCGATCCGGCTCAGCGCGTCAGCGCCCATACCCCGCTAAACGAGAACTTCTGGTTCTGGGTCTCTCCTCTTATTGTCGGCGCTCCCCGTCTCTGGGACCGGGTATGGAATGCCGAGGAGACCCGCCTGGTGGAGGAGCTTCATGCCCTCTACCGCCGGGGCATGGAGCGCGCCAGGGAGGAAGGCTATGTGATCGATGGCAACGGTTACTACGGCCCCTGGGAAGCGGAGATCGAATCGGCGCTGGAAACCTATCGGCAGTGCCGGGCCGCCGTCATCCAGAAGAACGCCTCCGTCGACCAGCCGGGCGCCTTGCTGCCGGTGCGGGAAGCCTTGGTGGAGTACCAGGCCTTCCTCGCCGACTGCGAATCGATGTCGCCCAAGGACTCGTCGCGCTGCGCCATTATCGGTGATTTCGTTAGTCACGAAGCGGAACGGCTCGATGCCGACCTGCGAGCCTACTGCGACAGCATTCTCGCCCTCGCCACCCTGGGTGTCGCCACGCCGGAGTGGGCCCTGGCCGATGCGCCGCTGAGCGGATCCCCCGCCGGACTCGAGCCCGGTATCGAGGCCTTCGATCACTACAACCGTGTGCTGAAGCAAGCCGCAAATCTGTTCGGCGAAGTGGAAGCGAAACTCGGGGAGTGGGCCACGGCCACCGCACGCCGCTCGGCACTCCCCATTCACCTCTTTCAGGAAGAGCGCGAGGCCTTCAACCAACTGGTGGAACAGTTGGACGTCCTCTACCAACTGGCCGAAGCGCAGGTACAAGGTATGCGCCCCCAGCGGGTGTTGTTCTGGCAAGCGGACATCAGCGACCAGCGCCATGCCCTGGGCTACCATCGCCAGAATATCGACGTGCTGGCCCGCAAGGACTTCCCGCTGCGCGAATTCAGCTCGCCCCGTGCCGAGCAGGCGTTGAGCCATGTCAGTCTGCGCCACCTGCTGCGCGACGTGCGTGACGGGGAGCGCCCGGCGCTGCTGCGCGACCTGGAGCAGGATGGCGTGCTGCCCGCCACGCTCTGGGAGGCCAACGAAACCGCCCTGTCCAACTGGCTGGCACGACGCGGCTGCGAACGCATCGAGCGACGCGCCGACTGGTTCGAGGAGCGCCTGGGCTTCTTCGTGCCCGACGCTTTCTTCGACTATCTCGACGCCCAAGGGTATGAGGTGCAGTCTCTCCAGCAAGAAAGCGCCAAGAGCGCCTGGGCGGAGACATTGCAGCGCATCCTGTTCACCGGCCCCAGCCGGGAGCGCCTGCGCCTGTTCGATGCCAGCGCCCAGGCGCAGATGCTGCGTCTGGTGGGCATGCCCCATGCCTCGCTGAACGATGCGCTGGGTGTCCACCTCGACGAACCGGTGACCCTGATCGAGCGCGAGGCTTCGCTGGAGCTCTTCGAGTGGGAGAAAAAATCGAAGGCGGAAGGCTCGGCATCGGCGCAAGTGCGGCAGCGTCGCGAAGTCGCCGGCGAGCGTAACATCGGCGGCCCTCGCCACGGCCCCTGGCGTGCCAGCGAGGGCGCAAGCGGCACGCCGCGCCCCAGCGCCGGGGCCAAGTACCAGTTGGAGTTGAAAGGCACCTACAGCCTGGCGCGTGGCGAAATCAGCCTGGGCACGCTGTACCTTCCCCATGAACGCGATGCCACGCCATTCGCCGCGGTACTGACGCAACGCGAGAACGAACTGCGCGACCTTGGGTGCTACTCGCTGCAAGCCGCGGCGGTCGCCAAGGGGTTCGCCGGTGCCACCCTGGCGCTGACGGCCGAAACCGGGCTGGGCTTCGATCACAACGGCGTCAAGCTCACCGGGCTCGAGTGGGCCCAGCGCGAGGCTCAAGGGGCCACCTTCAAGGCCTTCGCCGGTGCCACGGTGGGGGTCAACACGCGCTGCAGCATGCGCTGGCAGCCGCCGGCCGACATCACCCGGCAATTGCCCCAACTGGCCGACCGCGACTGGCTGACCCTGAGCAACCAGCAGGCCGAACTCACCGCCTGGCGCACTCTCGGCCATGCCGTGCTGGGGCTGGAAGCCGCCGGAGGCATCGGCGGCGAGCTCGGCCTGCGCCTGGGCATTCACCAGGGCAAGTTCGTGGCCTACTTCAAGGGCAAGGTCGTGGCGGGCAAGGGCGTAGGCGGCCAGATCGCCATGGAGCTCGACCTGCAGCAGCTCAACTTGTGGCTGATGATGCTCAGCCAGGCGCTGCGCGACAACGACTACGCCTTCGTCGACTGGGTCGACCGCGACGCCTTCGAGGGCATGAGCCGGCTGGCTTACCTGGCCACCACCACCCTGCTCGACGTGGGCCTGCTCGCCGCCCGGGGCCTGGACGGTATCCAGCACCTCTACGACCTGATGACCCAGAGCGACCGGGCGGGGATGGTTGCTTATGCAATTGTCGATGCGGCGGGAAACCCTGAACAAGCGCCTCAGCTAGCAGCTTGGATCAGGAACCTCTATCCGGAAGCCCTAGGGCCGCTACTGAATACCCTGACGTTCCCGCCGGGCTGGCGCGGCTATACCATCGACGGCAAGCACTACGACCGCAACCAGGCCACCGACCTCCAGCAGATCGCCATTGCCAACTGCCTGGGCTGGCTGGAAGAAGGGTATATTGCCAGTGGCCATTACGACCGCGCCAAGGCCCAGCACCTGTTCGAACGCGCGGTGGCGCGGATGTCGCTGGACGGCACCTATGACGAAGCACGCGGTTGGGGGGCGGCCTACTGCCAGAACCGTTACCGGCTGGATCAGTTTATGCAGCATATACCTGGAACGATGGATCAGGATGCTCAAGAGGCACGTGATAAGTATCGTCTTATCGCTTATCGATTGGGTCTAGAGGTCGACGATTACTGTCAGCTACGTACCTCACCCAGAGGGACCTTTGTCGTCTATACCGATACGGACCGTTGATCTTATGCGCCAGACAATGAAAGCCAGTTTGCTGTTGGCGGTGTTGAGCTTACCCATCGCCGCCTGGGCCCTGGAGCCCGAGGTGCAAGCCGCCAAAGACAAGGGGATGCGGCTTTATAACATTGGCCACTCGACAGCAGCCCTTCCCTATCTGCAACAAGCCGCAGAAGCGGGGGATGTCGATGCCATGTATTACATGGGAGAGGCGGAGCGGCGACAGCATATGATGGGTCTGACCCGAGAAGCCATGGAATGGTATTTAAAAGCCGCAGCAGAAGGCGATGTTTACTCCATGCTGCGGCTGTTCCAGGGTGGTGCCTGCACCGCCGGTGATCGTTGTCCCGATGGGTATGAGGACTGGCACCATGCCGCCCTGGCCGAGGCCCAGCCCCAGGCCGAGGCCGGCGATCCCGATGCCATGCTGGCGCTGTACCACATCTACGCCCATCTCGATGCTTCTCGATTAACGGGGATTTACAACATGCTGGGCATTCCCAGCCGAGCAGGCAAATGGTTGGAGCGTGCCGCCGAAGCGGGACTCCCTGAAGCCCAAACCCTCTGGGGCCGCCAAATCATGGGGGGGCGCGGCTGGTACTGGACCAACGGTCGCCGGCTCAGCGCCGCCGCGGCATGGTTCCGCCAAGCGGCGGAGCAGGGGTATGTGCCTGCCATGGATCGATTAGCGGCAACGCTGTCCAACTTGGGACAACACCAAGAGGCATGGTCTTGGTTCGTGGCGGCATCAGAGCTAGGCCATATCAATGGGCGACGCTGGCTTGGCTCCTGTTATATGGAGCCGGAAAAGGATGCCGTCTGCCAGGTTGATAAGGATTTAGTAAAAGGCTGGGCAATTTATTACGCCATCCATGAAGAGCTAGGAAATACATCGTCTGCCAGGAGTTTGAGTTTACGTAGCCATATGCTTGATGAAAGCAAGCAACAAGAAGCTGAAGCCTTGGCAGAGCGCGAATGGATCGGCCGCGAGCCGCCGCTCTCGAACTTTCCCCCGCGCTTTGGCTACTGATCCGTCCTATGTCACTCCTGCTGACATTCGCTCTTCTGATGCTGCCGATAACGGTCTGGATGCGCACCTCACCCAGAGAGACCTTTGTCGTCTATACCGATACGGACCGTTGATCTTATGCGCAGAATAATGAAAACCAGCCTGTTGGTGGCGGTGTTGAGCTTGCCCATCGCCGCCTGGGCCCTGGAGCCCGATATTCAGGCGGCCAAAGACGAAGGCATGAGGCGTTGCAACATCGGGGATTACACTGCTGCGTTCAAGAGCCTCTCCAGAGCTGCAGTATCGCCTATGCAGTTCTGGAGGGGGCTCTTCCGTTCGCGGCAACACCTACTCGTTCTGCCTGAGTTCGCTCCGGGGATCAGGCCATGGCGCTTCCCGCCAACGGCTCCCGAGCGGCAACCTAGAGCCCGGCGTTGATCACCATGCAGTCCATGCCTTCCTGTACCAGGCTGCGGCAGGCACGGTAGGCCTGGTTCTCGTCGAGGTTGACCAGGCGCGCCCGAAAGATCTTCTGCGGCCCTGCTGTCTCGTCCACGTCGATGCGGGCCCCGGACAGCTCGCTGGTCAGGCGATCGGCGGCGCGGCTGGCCAGGCTGCGGGCGTTGCCGGCGTCGCTGAAGGCACCCACCTGGACGCCCCAGCCTCCACTCGAGCCCACCGGCTCGAGGCGATGCGTCACCCGCTCGGGAGAAGCGGCCGGCGGTTCGGAGCGTGCGATCAGGTCGCGAATCGGGTCTTCCGCAGACCCCTGCTCGGTCCCCGAGCGCACGGCGGGAGGTGCCGAGCTGGCCGTCGGGCTCGCGATCGCTGAGGTCTCGATGCTGGCCAGCAGCGTCGACAATCCATCACTCGATGCGGCGGGGGCTTCCGGTGTCGACACACTACCGCGGTTGGCGTTGGCCATGAAGTCGCCGGAGAAGTCCGACTGCGCGATCCAGTCGCCACGCCCCAGCAGCGAGGCGCGCACGAAGCCGCGGTCAAGCAGATCCGCCATATGGGCGTCCCGGGACTGGGCGGTGAACCCGCCCATCACCACCGACAGAATCCGACGCCCGTCGCGTACCGCCGAGGTGGCGACATTGAAGCCGGAGGCGCGAATGAAACCGGTCTTGAGGCCGTCGGCCCCGGCATAGTTGCGCACCAGCCGGTTGTGGCTGGTGTGGGTGGTACCGCGGTAGGTGAAGCGCTGGGTGGAGAAGTAGTGGTAGTACTGCGGGAAGTCCTGCATCAGGCGGATCGATAGCGTGGCCATGTCCCGAGCGGTGGTGGTCTGGCCGTTGTCGGGCAGCCCCGAGGCGTTGCGGAACTGGGTGACCGGCATGCCGAGTTCGCGGGCCTTGGCGGTCATCATCTGGCCGAACTGACGTTCGCTGCCCCCCAGCGCCTCGGCGACCACCACGGCCACGTCGTTGGCCGAGCGCACCACCAGGGCGAAGATGGCATCCTCCACCGAGATGCTGGAGCCGGCCTTGAGCCACAGCTTTGAGGCCGGCATGGCGGCCGCCTGAGCCGACACCGGCAGCGCCTGGTGCAGGCTCATGGAGCCGTTCTCCAGCGCCTCGAACAGCAGGTAGAGCGTCATCATCTTGGTTAGCGACGCCGGGTAGCGTGTCTCGTCGGCATTGGCCGCATGCAGCACCTCGCCGCTCTCGACGTCGACCACGATGGCCGCGTAACGCGGATTGGCCTTCGCCGGCATGGCAATGAGCATCGCCAGGCACGCCAGCAGCGCGAGTGCCGTCATGCCATGGCGCCGATTTGTGGTTATGGTTGCGGTCACCATATGCGTTCCCTCTGAGTTCCCCTGCGCGCCGTCGACGCGGCCCTTCATACTGCATTATGAACAGGATTTCCATACTGTACAGGGTGAATAACGTGGGACAAGGGCCGTATTTGTCGGCTTCATTCCACATCTCCCTCTCATTGCCAGGCCGGAAAGGGGTCCGGCAACGCTTCCCAGACCGCCTTTCCCGCCGACAGTTCCCCGTCGCTCAGCAGGCAGTCGTCGAGCGCCCGGCGGATCCGCTCCCGGTCGAGGTGCTGGCCGATGAAGACCAGCTCCTGGCGCATGTCGCCGAAGGGCTCCTGCCACTTCTCCATGATCGCGGCTCGATACTCCGGGTCGTCGGGCCAGCGCGACTCGGGCACCGCCTTCCAGAACAGGCCGGCGAAGCCGTGATGGGCGATGCCCCCGGCCTGGCTCCACTGCCCCGCATACTGCGGCCGGGTGGCCAGCCAGAAGAATCCCTTGGAGCGTAGCAGCCGACCGCCGAACCAGTCACCGTGCAGCAGCTCATGGAACTTCTGCGGATGGAAGGGGCGGCGGGCGTGATAGGCGAAGCTCGAGATGCCGTACTCCTCGGTCTCCGGCACGTGCTCGCCACGCAGCTCCTTGAGCCAGCCGGGGGCCTGCTGGGCACGCTCGAAGCTGAAGCGGCCGGTGTCGAGCACCTTGTCCAGTGCGACCCGGCCGTTGGCCATGGGGATCAGCTCGGCGTCAGGGTTGAGCGTGCGCAGCACCGCCTCGAGCTCCGCGAGCCGGGCCGCGTCGATCAGGTCGGTCTTGCTGATCAGCAGCACGTCGCAGAACTCGATCTGGTCGACCAGCAGGTCGGCGACGTTGCGCTCGTCTTCCTCGCCCAGGCTCTCCCCGGCCTCGGCCAGCGACTGGGCCTCGCGGTACTGGGCGAGGAAGTTGACGCCGTCGACCACGGTGACCAGGGTATCGAGCCGGGCCATGCTGGAGAGGCTGCGGCCGTGCTCGTCCTCGAAGGTGAAGGTCTCGGCCACCGGCAATGGCTCGGAGATGCCGGTGGACTCGATCACCAGCTGGTCGAAGCGCCCCTCCCTCGCCAGGCGGCCGACCTCGATCAGCAGGTCCTCGCGCAGGGTGCAGCAGATGCAGCCGTTGCTCATCTCGACCAGCCGCTCCTCGGCGCGATTGAGGGCGATCTCCCCGTCACCGTCGGGCGTGCCGCGCACCATGGCGGCATCGATGTTGACCTCGCTCATGTCGTTGACGATCACCGCCACGCGACGCCCCTCGCGGTTGGCAAGGATATGGTTGAGCAGGGTGGTCTTGCCGGCACCGAGAAAGCCGGACAGCACGGTGACGGGCAGGGTATCGGACACGCGGGTCATCACTGGTCTCCTCGGGATTTGCTGAAGTGGTGCTCGCGCTGCTCCTGGCGCTCCTTGGCCTCCAGGCAGAGGGTCGCGGTGGGGCGCAGCAGCAGGCGCTCCAGGCCGATGGGCAGGCCGGTCTCCTCGCAGTAGCCGTAGTCGCCGTCGTCGATCCGCCGCAGGGCCTGGGCGATCTTGTGCAGCAGCCGTGTCTCGCGGTCGGCCTGGCGCAGCAGCAGGCGCGTCTCCTCCTCGATCGCCGCGCGGTCGAACTCGTCACCTCCCTGCTGATGGGCCCCGATGGCGTCACGCACTTCCTTGAGGTGGCTCTCCACCTCGGCCTGCTCGGCCAGCAGCCGCTGGCGAAAGAACGCCAGCTGTTCGTCGTTCATGTAGTCGTCTTCCGGCATGGCCAGCAGACGCATCGCTTCCGGGCTACGCGCCATTGGTGGGTCTCCTGCGGGGGGCATCAAGATAGCAATGTTATATTATTGCATTCTTGGCGCAAGCCTCTGCTCCGACATCGCCTCATGCCGGGTCGATCATCACCGCTACCTGCCGGCCCCGCTGCGCCCGCACTCAGTCTTCCTCGATCGTCAGCAACACCTCGTAACGGTAGTCGCGCTCCAGGCAGCTGAGGGCCCAGCGGCACGCATGGGGATTGTCGACCTGCAGATACCAGGTGCCGGCCGCCAGGCGCTCCTCGATCCGGAAGTTGCTGTCGGCGCCGCTGGTCCAGTCGCGTGTCACGACCCGCCCCTCGCTGTCGAGCAGCTGTCCGGCGGGGGAAACGGTGCCCACGTCCGCGGGGTAGGTGAGGCTCTCCAGCACCACCTTGGCGGGGGCCTCCAGGGTGAAGGTGAACAAGCGCTGCCCCGCCGTCACGACCTGGTAGGGCCGGCCGGGCACCAGCTCGATGGCGCCTTCCCGAGGGTCGTGCACGCCGGCACAACCGGCCAGTGCCCCCAAGCAGACGACGCACAGGAGGAATACGCAACGACGCATGACAAGCTCCCCTTCCCGGACACACGATCTGCACTGCCGCCACCTTCCACCGGCGGAAGCACGGTACCCTTGCACCTATCTTGCTCGCAGGAAGCCATGTCGGGAACCCTCGGCAACACCCACGCCGGACGGCTCACGCTCGGCCTCATCCCGTCAACCGCTGCACCCCCAGCCAGATCAGGCGCAGGGCGAGCAGCGTCAGCACCCCCTTGAAGAGGGTATCGAAGCGGTGGTCGGAGAGCCGGCGCAACAGGTGCAGGCCGAGCCAGGTGCCGACGACGCCGGCCACCACCATGGCCAGCATCAGGCCGAGCCAGTCGCGGAACACGAAGCCGGCGACCCCGAACACGAAGGCCTTGGTGAGGTGCTGGCAGGTCATGCAGGCGGCGAAGGTGGCGACCCGTGGCAGGCGCTCGGTCAAGTGCTGCTTGACGAAGGCCGCCACCAGGGGGCCGGTGGCCCCCACCAGGCTGGAGAGGAAGGTGGTCAGGGCCCCGGCGAGCAGGGTGCCGCCCCGGCCGAGCAGGCGCTGCGGCCACCCCGGGCCCCAGCAGGAGTAGAGCACGAAGGCGGCGATGCACAGCTCCAGCACCCCGGCGGGCAGGCGCACCAGCAGCCAGGCGGCGACCAGGGCGCCCAGCACCACTCCGGGCAGGAAGGCCGCCAGCAGGCCGCGATCCAGGTGCCGCCAGGTCATCGCCGCCCGGCCACCGTTGGAGCCGAGCTGTACCATGCCATGTACCGGGATCAGGGCGGTGGCCGGCATCACCTGGGCCATCACCATGATCAGCAGGGTGCCACCGCCGATGCCGACCGCGGCGGAGAGCCCCGAGGTCAACGCCGAGAGCAGCACCAGGCCCAGATTCAGGCCCGCCGACAGCGGCGAGAGCGCCTCCAGCATCATGAATCGATCACTCGATACGCCCCTCCTCCACGGCGTGACAGGCCGCCTCGCTGCCGTCGTCGCGGGCGATCAGGGCCGGCACCTCGCGCTCGCAGCGTGCATTGGCATGGGGGCAGCGCGGGTGGAAGGCGCAACCGGTGGGCGGGTGCACCGGATTGGGCACCTCGCCCCGGATCACGCTGCGCTGCTTGCCAGCCCCCTCCAGCGACGGCACTGCCTGCAGCAGCATCTTCGAATAGGGATGGTGTGGCGTGGCGAAGAGCTGATCGGCCGGGGCGATCTCGGCGATGCGCCCCAGGTACATCACCGCGATGCGGTCGGCCATGTGCTTGACCACTGCCATGTCGTGGCTGATGAACAGGTACGTCAGGCCATACGCGTCCTGCAGGTCGCGCATCAGGTTGAGGATCTGGGCCTGCACCGAGACATCCAGCGCCGAGGTGGGCTCGTCACAGATCATGAACTCCGGCTCGTTGGCTAGCGCCCGGGCGATGGAGATGCGCTGGCGCTGGCCGCCGGAGAACTCGTGGGGATAACGGTCGGCGTCCGGGGCGGACATGCCCACCTGCTCGAGCAGCTCGCCCACCCGGCGCCGGCGATCCAGGGCGCTCATCTCGGGGCGGAAGAACCGCAGCGGCTCGCCGATGATGGTGCCCACCCGCCACAGCGGGTTGAGGCTGGCGTAGGGGTCCTGGAAGATCATCTGGAAGCGCTTGCGCAGGCTGGCCGCCTGCCGCCCGGTGCGATCGGCGAGGTCGCTGATGTCCTCGCCGTCGAAGGTGAGCGCGCCGCGGGTCAGGCCATGGAGCCCCACCACCAGGCGCGCCACCGTGGACTTGCCGCACCCGGACTCTCCCACCAGGGCCAGGGTCTCGCCGCGACGGATCGAGAAGTTCACGCCGTCCACCGCCTTGAGGGTCAGCCGCGCGCTGCGCTCCAGCACCCGGTTGAGCCAGGGTTTGGAGACATCGAAGTAACGGGCCAGGTCCCGGACCTCGAGCAGCATATCGCCGCTCGCCGCTTCCCGTCGTGGCCTGGCGATCGGCTCAGCGCACATGGGCATTCTCCTTCCGGTCGCGCCTGGGCAGCGGATTCACCGGGTCGTGCAGCCAGCAGGCCGCCTCGCCCCTGCCGGCCGGCATCAGGTCGGGGCGCTCGCGGCGGCACCGCTCGGCGGCGTGGGGGCAGCGCGGATGAAAGGCGCAGCCCGAGGGGATCGCCGCCAGCCGCGGCATGGCCCCCTCGATCTGGTAGAGCCGCCTCAGGCGCTTCTCGATGCCGGGGATCGAGGCCATCAGCCCCTCGGTGTAAGGGTGCCGGGGGTGGCGGATCACCTCGTTCACCGGGCCGATCTCGATCAGCCGCCCGGCGTACATCACCGCCACCCGGTCGGCGGTCTCGGCGATCACCCCCATGTCGTGGGTGACCAGCATCACCGCGGTGCCGTGCTCGGCACACAGTCGCTTGAGCAGCGCCAGGATCTGCGCCTGGACCGAGACATCGAGCGCCGTGGTCGGCTCGTCGGCGACGATCAGCTCCGGCTCGGCGGCCAGCGCCAGGGCGATCACCACCCGCTGGCGCATGCCGCCGGAGAACTGGTGGGGGTAGCTGTCGAGCCGAGTCTCCGGGGCGGGAATGCCCACCTCGGTGAGCAGCTCCAGCGCCCGCTCGCGGGCTCGGCGCTCGTTCATCGGCAGGTGGGCGCGGAGGGTCTCGACCAGCTGATCGCCGATCGAGAACAGCGGGTTGAGGCTGGTCAGCGGGTCCTGGAAGATCATGCCGATATGCTTGCCGCGCAGCGGGACGAAGTCGTCCTCCGCCAGGTCGTCGATACGTCGGCCGGCCAGGTGGATCTCGCCGGCGGCGATGCGGCCGGGCGGCTCGATCAACCGGATCACGGCGTTGCCGGTCATCGACTTGCCGGCACCCGACTCCCCGACCACCCCCAGCACCTCGCCGGGGGCGATATCGAAGGAGACATCGTCCAGCGCTACCAGGGTGGCATGGCGAGTGGGAAACTCCACCCGCAGATGGCGCACGCTGAGTACCGGTTCCTGACCGGGTACCGACTCGGCGGGCGCGTGATCCTGCGCCGGGGAGCCCCGAGTATTACCTGAGCTTGGGGTTGAGGACATCACGCAACCAGTCTCCCAGCAGGTTGACGGAGAGCGCCAGCATCAGCAGCGCCCCCCCGGGGAAGAGCAGGATCCACCACTCGCCCGAGAACATGTAGTCCTGGCCGACCCGGATCAGGGTCCCCAGGCTCGGCTGGGTGGGCGGCATGCCGACCCCCAGGAACGACAGCGTGGCCTCGGCGATGATCGCCAGCGCCAGACCGATGGTGCCGATCACCAGTACCGGACGCAGCACGTTGGGCAGGATGTGCTGGAACAGGATCTTGCGCGCCGGCAGGCCGATGACCCGCGCCGCCTGCACGTACTCCTTGTTCTTCTCGACCATGGTGGCGCCGCGCACCGCCCGGGCGTACTGCACCCAGTCGGAGAGCCCGATGGCCACGATCAGCACGATGATCGCCACTTCGGCGTGCAGGGAACGCGGCAGGAAGCCGCGGATCACCCCGAAGATCAGCAGCGCCATCAGGATCGACGGGAAAGTCAGCTGCACGTCGGCGATGCGCATGATCAGGGCATCGCGCCAGCCGCTGCGAAAACCCGCCAGCAGGCCCAGGCCGGTGCCCAGTACCAGCGCGAAGAGTACCGCGGCGAAGCCCACCAGCAACGAGATGCGCGAGCCGTAGAGGATCGCCGAGAAGACATCGCGACCCTGGCTGTCGCTGCCCAGCAGGTAGAAGTTGCCGGTGAAGTCCGAGGTGGTCAACGGCGGCGTGAAGGAGTCGATCAGCTCCAGCTGGCGCGGATCGAAGGGGTTCTGCGGCGCGATCCAGGGGGCGAACAGGGCGCCGGCGAACAGGGTGAGCGTCACCAGGGTGGCGAGGATCACCACCGGCTGGCACTTCCAGGAATAGACGATATCACTGTCCAGGAAGGTACGCAGTCGGCTCGGCTTCGGCGGCACCACGGGGGCGGTATCGGTGCCCCGCACCTCGCGGCTCATTTGCCACCCCCCTGCACCCGCAGGCGCGGATCGACGGCGTAGTAGAGCAGGTCCACCACCAGGTTGATGACCACGAACACCAGCCCGATCATCATCAGGTAGGCGGCCATCACCGGGATGTCGACGAAGCGCACCGCGGTGATGAACAGCGCCCCGACGCCGGGCCACTGGAACACCGTCTCGGTGATGATGGCGAAGGCGATGATGGTGCCGAGCTGCAACCCGATGATGGTGATCACCGGGATCAGGGTGTTCTTCAGTGCATGGCGCAGGTTGACCACCCGCCTGGAGAGCCCCCGGGCCCGGGCGAACTTGATGTAGTCGGTGCTGAGCACCTCGAGCATCTCGGCGCGCACCAGGCGCATGATCAGGGTCAGCTGGAAGAGCCCCAGGGTGATCGCCGGCAGGATCAGCGAACGCAGGCCGCTGGCGGTGAGCAGCCCGGTGGTCCACCAGTCACCGAGGCGCACCGTCTGGCCGCGGCCGAAGGCCGGCAGCCAGCCAAGCTCCACGGCAAACAGGTAGATCAGCAGGATGCCGATCAGGAAGGTGGGCAGCGAGACGCCGATCAGCGAGACGGTCATGATGGCGTTGGACAGCCAGCTGCCGCGCCGGATGGCGGTGTAGACCCCGAGCACGATGCCCATGATCACGGCGAAGATCGCCGAGATGATGGCGAGTTCGAGGGTCGCCGGGAGCCGCTCCAGGATCAGGTCGGTCACCGGCCGTGCCGAACGGTAGGAGATTCCGAACTCGAACTGGGCGGCATTGACGATGAAGTGCCAGAACTGCACCACCACCGGCTGGTCGAGCCCCAACTGGGTACGCAATGCGGCGCGGTCGGCCGGGGTGGCCTCCTGGCCGAGCATGTTGAGCACCGGATCGCCGACATAGTGGAACAGCGAGAAGGCGATGAGCGCGACCACCGACATGACCAACAGGGCCTGGAGGACGCGCTGGATCAAGAACGCAAGCATGGGGGCTCCACGTCAACGCCCCCGGCCGCGGGTGGCGGCCGGGGAACGACAACTGCCTCGATCAGCGATTGAAGCGCAGATACTTGAAGTGCGGGGTATTCTCACTCTGCACCTTGAAGTCGATGTCGTCGCGCATCGACCAGGTGAGCATCTGGTGGTGAATGGGGATGTAGACGATATCGTCGTGCACGATCTGCCAGGCCTCCTCGATCATGGCGTTGCGCGCCTGTTCGTCGGTCTCCTGGCCCATGCCCAGCGTGAGCTCGTCGACCCGCTCGTCGCTATAGCCGGTGAAGTTCCAGCTGCCGCGATCCCCCTCCCTGGTGTGATAGAGGTAGTTGAAGATGTACTCGGAATCCATGGTCGGCACGCCCCAACCCAGCAGGTAGAAGTCGTACTCCTCCCGGGCCAGCTCGGCGAAGTGCAGCGAGCGGGTCTGGGCCACCAGGTCCACGGTGATGCCGATGCGCGCCAGCATGCTGACCACCGCCTGGCAGATCTGCTCGTCGTTGACGTAGCGGTCGTTGGGGCACTGCAGGGTGACGCGGAAGCCGTCGCCGTAGCCGGCCTCGGCCATCAACTCGTTGGCACGGTCGAGGTCGGCAGGAATGACCTCGTCGAGCGCCTCGGAGTAGCCGTTGACGAAGGGCGGCGCGATCATCCCGGCGGGCTGGGAGTTGCCACGCATCACCGCGCGCTGGATGGTGGTCGCGTCCACGGCCAGGTTGATCGCCTCGCGCACCCGGCGGTCGGCGAAGGGGTTGTCGTCGGTATCGGCGGTACGCAGCTCGGCCGAGCCCATGTCCATGCCGAGGAAGATGGTGCGGTTCTCGGCCCCCTGCTCGTTGCGGATGCCGTCGGCTCCGGCCAGGCGCTCGATGTCCTGCACCGGAGCCTCCTGCAGCAGGTCGACCTCGCCGGAGAGCAGCGCCGCCACCCGCGTGGCCGCCGACTCGATGGGGGTATAGATCAGCTCGGAGATCTCCATCGGGTAGTGATCGATGCCCCAGTAGTCGTCGTTGCGCGTCAGCACCGTGCGCACGTCGGGCTCGCGGCTGGTGACCCGGAAGGGACCGGTGCCGTTGGCGTTGCGCACCGCGAAGGTCTCCTCGCCGGCGGCGTAGTTCTGGGGCGTCTCGACGCCGTGCGCCTCGGCCCACGCGCGGCTCATGATGAACAGATTGGTGAAGTTGTTGGGCAGCAGCGGGTTGGGGTCGTGGGTCTCCACATGCACGGTGTGGTCGTCGGCCGCGCGCACCTCGGCGATGGAGGTGAGCAGGCCGCGCATGTCGGAGTGCTCGTGGCGAGCGCGGTTGAGCGAGAAGACCACGTCGTCGGCGGTCAGTGCCTGCCCTTCGTGGAAGGTCACCCCCTCGCGGATCTCGAACACCCAGACATGCGGGTCGTTTTCATGGACGTACCAGTCGGTGGCCAGGCCCGGCTGATACTCGACGTCCATGTCCTGGTAGACCAGGGTATCGAAGATCTGGTGGTTGAGGGCATGGGTCGGCCCCTCGTTCTGGGCATGGGGGTCGAGGGTCAGGCCATCGGCGGAGCGGGTCCAGCGCAGGGTCTCGGCATTGGCGGCGGACGCCAGCATGGCGCCGGCCACGGCGCCGACCAGCAAGGATCTCTTGAGCATCTTGTTGCGTCCTCATTCAAGCGTTTGATGGGCACGCGGCCCGTGCGACCGTCTCTCCCACACCATAGACAAGAATGCCAACTCCTCCCCGTGGACAGATTCAGCGCTGTGTCGACTCCCGCTGGGCGACCATTCGGCCATCGGGGCAATCCACGACACATTCGCGGCGAACTCGACCGTCGTCGCGACGACTTCCTGGTTGCACTGTTCGACCTGGTGCCGAAATACTGGTCGGAAGCGAAAGGCCTGGAGGGGCGACTCTGATGCAGATCCTGGAGACACGGGTGGCCCCGGCGTGGGTCGACTACAACGGCCATATGAACGACGCCGAGTACGCCAGGGTCTTCTCCCTGGCGGTGGAGGCACTGATGGACCACATCGGGCTGGACACCGAGGGCCGTTCCCGCCACGGCTATACGCTCTACACCCTGGAGACCCACCTCTGCTACCGCCGCGAGGCCCATGAGGGCCAGCCGCTGCGGGTGGCCCTGACCCTGCTGGACCGCGACGCCAAGCGCCTGCATGTGTTCTTCACGCTGCACGACGGGGACGGCAACCTGCTGGCCACCAGCGAGCAGATGCTGATGGGCATGAACCAGGAGAGCGGCCGCCCCGGCGCCTTCCCGGCGCCGGTGGCCGAGGCCATCGCCGCGCTGCCGAGCACCACCCCCGATGCCTGGCCGGAACTCGCCGGGCGTACCATCGGTATCCGACGCTGAGGGGTCAACACTCCTGCCGCCCATCACCCCGATGCTCACGCTGGTCTCGACCATGCGGCATGAGATCCGCAAGGCGGCATCTACCGAGAGATCATTGCTAGCGATCGAACACGACCGTGCGCCCGGCATGCAGGAAGACGCGGCGCTCCACGTGCAGGGCCACCGCTCGGGCCAGGGTCAGGCACTCGATGTCGCGCCCCTTGGCGACGAGGTCCTCCGGGTAGTCGGCGTGACTCACCGGCTCGACGCCCTGGGTGATGATCGGCCCCTCGTCCAGGTCATCGTTGATGTAGTGGGCGGTGGCGCCGACCAGCTTCACGCCCTTGTCGTAGGCCTGGTGGTAGGGCTTGGCGCCCTTGAAGCCCGGCAGCAGGGAGTGGTGGATATTGATCGCGCGACCGCTGAGCTTCGCGCACATCTCGCTGGAGAGCACCTGCATGTAGCGGGCGAGGATCACCAGCTCGGCGCCGGTCTCCTCGACCACCGCCCACACCCGGGCCTCCTGTTCGGGCTTGGTCTCGGCCGTGATGGGGAAGTGGTGATAGGGAATCCCGTGCCACTCCGCCAGGGTCGCCAGGTCCGGGTGATTGGAGACGATGGCGCGAATGTCGATGGGCAGCTGGCCGATGCGATAGCGATAGAGCAGATCGTTGAGGCAGTGGTCCGCCCTGGAGACCAGGATCACCACCGGCATCCGCGTGCCCGGAGCGGTCAGCTCGAAGCTCATGTCGAACTCGGCGGCCCGCACGGCGAAGCCGGCCTCGAAGGCAGCGGCATCGAACCCCGCCTCCTCGGGCCGGAACTCGGTGCGGATAAAGAAGCCGCCGCTCTGCCGATCGTCGAAGGAGTGCTGCTCGGTGATGTAGCAGTGGCGCTCCTTGAGGAAGCACGTCACCACGTCCACGGTGCCGAGCCGGCTGGGGCACTGGGCCGCCAGGATCCAGCGATTGTTGTTATCTTGCATCTCGTGTTTCTCCAAAACGGGGCCGGCACCTGCCGACCCCGTGGCTGTCAGGACTCGACGCCGATGGCGTACTCCTCGCCGGCATCCAGCAGCCAGCGATAGAGGTAATCGGCAAAGCTGCGGCGCAGCACCAGCTCCCAGCGGGTCTCTGTGGGGCGGCGCAGGATCAGGTTGGCCTTGGCGAACACCGTGGTCACGCCCTTGCCCACCGGGAAGGCGTCGGGGTGCACGTCGTAGGGCGTCGACTTCATCAGCAGCTCCCGGACCTTCTCGCCCGTAAGCTCCAGCAGGGTCTGGCCGCCGCTGACGTTGACGATGGCATAGTTTTTGACAGAGGTATCGTGGGCGTCGCCCAGGGCCTCGCGCAGCTTGCCCTCCAGGGCAAACTCCTCGCCGCCGGGGACGATCAGCAGCCACTCGTCGGGCGAGAGCCACTGGATCGAGCGCTGGCCGCTCTCGTCCTGGCTGAGCGTATTGGGGCGCCCCGGCAGGCCGACGCCGAGCACCCGGCGTACCGCCTCGTCGAGCACGATGGCGCCGCCGCGCAGGATCAGGTGGCCGAGCAAGGCGCGCTCGCGCAGCACCACGCGGCTCTTCTGGCTGACGCTTGGGCGGCCGCTGTTCTGGTAAGACCAGGCCAGCGGGGACTCGGCCGGCACTTCCGTCTCGGGACGCACATCGTAGACATTGAACCGGGTTGCCGTTTGCTCAGACATGCTGGCGCTCTCCCTTGGGGTCGACAAAGATCGGGCCGACGATTTCCGCGGCGTGGGTCTTGCCGTCGGCCATGGGCAGGTAGACGGTCTCGCCCATGCGCGACTGGCCGCCCTTGACCACGGCCAGCGCAAAACCGCTCTTGAGGGTCGGGCTGTAGTAGCTGGAGGTCACGTGGCCCACCATGGGCATGGGGATGACGTGGTCCGGATCGAAGACGATCTGGGCGCCCTCCTCCAGCACTACCGACGGGTCCTTCGGCTTGAGGCCCACCAGCTGCTTGCGGTTGGTGCGCCGGGTATCGGAGCGCGACAGGGCCCGCTTGCCCACCCAGGAGTAGGGCTTGTCGTAGCCGATGGCCCACTGCATGCCGAGGTCCTCCGGGGTCACCGAGCCGTCGGTGTCCTGGCCGGCGATGATAAAGCCCTTCTCGGCGCGCAGGACATGCATCGTCTCCGTGCCGTAGGGCGTCAGGCCGTACTTCTCGCCGTGCTGGAAGAGGGTCTTCCAGACGTGCAGGGCGTAGTTGGCCTGGACGTTGATCTCGTAGGCGAGCTCGCCGGTGAAGGAGATGCGGAAGACCCGCGCCGGCACGTCCGCCACCTTGCCCTCGCGCCAGTCCATGAATTGGAACCGGTCACGGTCGAGGTCGATATCGGTGATCTCGGCGAGCAGGTGGCGCGCCTCGGGGCCGGTGATGGTCATGGTCGCCCAGTGGTCGGTCACCGAGGTGAAGGTGACATCGAGCTCGGGCCACTCGGTCTGGTGCCACAGCTCCAGCCACTCCATGACCCCGGCGGCACCGCCGGTGGTAGTGGTCATCAGGAAGTGGTTCTCGCCCAGGCAGCTGGTGGTACCGTCGTCCATCAGCATGCCGTCGTCCTTGCACATCAGCCCGTAGCGCGCCCGGCCCACCGCGAGCTTGGCCCACTTGTTGGTGTAGATACGCCCCAGGAACTCCCGGGCGTCCGGTCCCTGGATGTCGATCTTGCCGAGGGTGGAGGCATCGAGGATGCCGACCTTCTCGCGCACCGCCAGGCACTCGCGGGCCACCGCCTCCGCCATGCTCTCGCGTTCGCCGTTGATGGCGTCGGGGCGTACTTGTGGAAAGTACCAGGGGCGCTTCCACTGGCCGACGTCCTCGAACTCGGCGCCGTGTTCCACGTGCCACTGGTGCAGGGCGGTGTAGCGCTCGGGATCGAAGAGGGCGCGGCAGTGGCGCCCGGCGATGGCGCCGAAGGTGACCGGCGTGTAGTTGGGCCGGAACACCGTGGTGCCCACCTCGGGGATCGACTTGCCCAGGCAGCGGGCGGCGATGGCCATGCCGTTGATGTTGCCGAGCTTGCCCTGGTCGGTGCCGAAGCCCATGGCGGTGTAGCGCTTGACGTGTTCGATGGACTCGAAGCCCTCGCGGGTGGCGAGCTCGATGGCCGCCGCGGTGACGTCGTTCTGCAGGTCGACGAACTGCTTGGGCGCACGCAGGGTCGGCTTCTCGTGGGGCACCTGATAGAGCGCGCAGGCGGCCCCTTCGCTGATGGCATCGACCTGGGGCAGCTCGATAGTGCTGACCGTGCGGCCGAGCGCGCCCAGCGCCTTCGCCGCCGCGGCGGCGCCGTCGGCCAGCCCCTCGGCCAGGTCGTGGATGCCGCGGGCGCTGCCGGCGGCGTGCACGCCCTTCACCAGGCTGGGCACGAAACCGAGGATCTCCTCGCTCCAGGTCGGCCGCGCGCCGGTGTGGGAGGCCAGGTGGATCACCGGGCTGTAGCCGCCGGAAGTGGCGATGGTGTCGCAGGCCAGGGGCTCGGCCTGGCCGGTGACCGTGAAGGCGTGGGCATCGATGGTGGCGACGCGGGCGCCGCTCACCCGGGTGCCACCCTTGGCCTCGATCACGGCCGCGCCTGTGATGACGCGGATACCGCGGGCGCGAGCCTGCTCCACCAGCTCGCCGTCCGGGGACGGGCGCGCATCGACGATGGCGACCACCTCGCGACCGGACGCTTTTCCAAGGTCATGCCAGTCCAGGGCGGCGCGGTAGGCGTGGTCGTTGCTGGTGGAGAGCACCAGCTTGTTGCCCGGCACCACGCCGTAGCGGCGGATATAGGTGGAGACGGCGCCGGCGACCAGGTTGCCCGGCACGTCGTTGCCCGCATAGACCAGCGGCCGCTCGTGGGCGCCGGTGGCCAGCAGCACCTGGCCGGCCCGCACGCGATGCATCCGCGACCGGCTGGCACGGACGCCATCGACCAGCGGGGCGGTCTCGCCGAGGTGCTCGGTGCGCCGCTCGTGCAGGGTCACGAAGTGGTGGTCGTGGTAGCCGTTGGCGGTGGTGCGGGGCAGCAGGGTGACGTTGTCGAGCCCGGCAAGCTCCTCCAGCACCTGGGCGACCCACTGGGCGGCGGGCCGGTGGTCGAGCAGCTCACGGCTGGCGAGCAGCGAGCCGCCCATCTCCTCCTGCTCGTCGGCCAGGATCACCCGGGCGCCGCTGCGCGCCGCGGTCAGGGCCGCGGCCAGGCCGGCGGGGCCGGCGCCGATCACCAGCAGGTCGCAATGCTGGTTGAGGTGGTCGTAGCTGTCGGGGTCGCGCTCCATGGGGCTGCGGCCCAGGCCCGCGCCCTTGCGGATGAACTTCTCGTAGGTCATCCACATGGAGGCCGGGGCCATGAAGGTCTTGTAGTAGAAGCCCGGCGGCATGAAGCGCCCGCCCAGCTTGCCGACCAGGCTCATCACATCGCGCTGGACGTTGGGCCAGCCATTGGTGCTCTGTGCCGTGAGCCCGTCGAACAGCGCCTGCTGGGTGGCGCGCACGTTGGGCACCTGGGCGGCCTCGTTGCTGCCCAGTTGGACCAGCGCATTGGGCTCCTCGGCGCCGGCGGCGACGATGCCGCGGGCGCGCGAGTACTTGAAGCTGCGGTTGACGATATCCACCCCGTTGGCCAGCAATGCCGAGGCCAGGGTGTCGCCGGCATGGCCCTGGTAGCGCTTGCCGTTGAAGGTGAAGCTCAGGGTACGAGCGCGATCGATGCGCCCGCCCTCACGAAGACGATTCGGCTGTTTCAGGGACTGGCTCATGCCTTGACTCCTTCCTGACGCTCGGCCACTGCCGCCTCGGCGGCGACGTTCTCGGCGGCCACTGTCCCGGCCGGCTTGCCCTCCGGGTACTCGGCGGTGAAACGGGGCTGCTCGCCGATCCGGTAGGTCTCGAGGATCTCGTAGCTCACGGTGTTGCGGGTGATGTTGAAGAACTTGCGACAGCCGACGGCGTGCACCCACAGCTCGTGGTGGATGCCGCGGGGGTTGTCACGGAAGAAGAGGTAGTCGCCCCACTCCTTGTCGGAGCAGGTCTCCGGATCCGCGGGACGCGCGATGTGCGCCTGGCCCTTGGGATGGAACTCCTCTTCCTCGCGGTGCTCCTCGCAGTAGGGGCAGTAGATCTGGAACATGATGTCTCTCCCTTAGAGGGGGTCTTGTCCGGCATACGATGAGCTTTACCGTCGACAAGCCTGCGCGAGGGCGCTGTGAACCCGTCCATGGGCGCTACTTTTGCCATCCATGGCAAACGACCCTCGCTCCGCCTTGTCCCCGGCGCTCATCTCGACGCGTGTAGAAATGAACACTTAATGCGCAACGCCGGCCGCACCGTGCTCATCGACCAGCGCCCCGGTATGGAAACGGTCGATGGAGAACGGGACCGCGAGCGGATGGGCCTGGTTCTTGGCCAGGGTCCAGGCGAAGACGTGCCCCGAGCCCGGGGTGGCCTTGAAGCCGCCGGTGCCCCAGCCGCAGTTGAAGAAGAGCCCCTTCACCGGCGTGGCGGAGAGGATCGGGCAGGCGTCCGGACAGGTGTCGACGATGCCGCCCCACTGGCGGTTCATGCGCACCCGCGAGAAGATCGGGAACATCTCGACGATGGCCTGCAGGGTGTGCTCCACGGTGGGATAGCTGCCGCGCTGGCCGTAGCCGTTGTAGCCGTCGATCCCGGCGCCGATCACCAGGTCGCCCTTGTCGGTCTGGCTGATGTAGCCGTGCACGTGGTTGGACATCACCACGGTGTCGAGGACCGGCTTGAGCGGTTCCGAGACCAGCGCCTGCAGCGGGTGCGACTCCAGCGGCAGCCGGAAGCCGGCCATCTTCGCCAGCACCCCGGAGTTGCCGGCGGCGACGCAACCGATGGTCTTCGCCTCGATATCGCCGCGGTTGGTATGCACCCCGAAGACCCGGCCGTCGCGGATCTTGAAGCCGGTGACCTCGGTGTTCTGCAGGATATCCACGCCCAGCGCATCGGCGGCCCGGGCGAAGCCCCAGGCCACGGCATCGTGGCGCGCCACGCCGGCGCGGGGCTGCCAGGAGGCGCCGAGGATCGGGTAACGGGCGTTCCTCGAGCAGTCCATGATCGGCACGATCTCCTGGATCTGCTCAGGCGTGAGCACCACGCTGTCGATGCCGTTGAGGCGGTTGGCGTTGACCCGGCGCTGGACATCGCGCATGTCCTGCAGGGTGTGGGCCAGGTTCATCACCCCGCGCTGGGAGAACATCACGTTGTAGTTGAGGTCCTGGGAGAGCCCCTCCCATAGCTTCATGGCGTGTTCGTAGAGCGCCGCCGACTCGTCCCATAAATAGTTGGAGCGCACGATAGTCGTATTACGAGCCGTATTACCGCCGCCCAGCCAGCCCTTCTCCACCACCGCCACGTTGGTGATGCCGTGCTCCTTGGCCAGGTAGTAGGCCGTGGCCAGGCCGTGACCGCCGCCGCCGACGATGATCACGTCGTACTGCTTCTTGGGGGTGGGATTGCGCCACTGGCGCTCCCAGTTCTCATGGTGGCTCAGCGCGTGCCTGGCCAGCCCGAAGCCTGAATAGCGTTGCATGGGGAGTTCTCCTGACGGATGAATTCAGGCGAGGGACGTCTCGCTAACCGCGCCGGTGCCGACTGATGCCGTGCCATAGACCGGATGCCGCTCGCAGAGCGCGGTGACCTTCTCGCGCACCTCGGCCTCCACGGCGTCGCTGTTGCGGCGCTCGGCCAGGACATCGAGGATGTCGCAGATCCAGCCGGCCAGCGCCTCGCAGTCATCCACGCCGAAGCCACGGGTGGTCGCCGCCGGGGTGCCGATGCGCAGGCCGGAGGTGACGAAGGGGCTCTCCGGGTCGTTGGGCACGGCGTTCTTGTTGACGGTGATATGCGCACGCCCCAGCGCCGCATCGGCGTCCTTGCCGGTGACGCCCTGCTTGATCAGCGAGACCAGGAAGAGGTGGTCGTCGGTACCGCCGGAGACCACGTCATAGCCGCGCTCGAGGAACACCCCGGCCATGGCCCGGGCGTTGTCGATCACCCGCTGCTGGTACTGCACAAATTCCTGGCTCATGGCCTCCTTGAAGGCCACCGCCTTGGCGGCGATCACATGCATCAGCGGGCCGCCCTGCTGGCCGGGGAAGACCGCGCCGTTGAGCTTCTTGTACAGGTCCTGATCACCATGCGCGGAGAGTATCAGGCCACCGCGCGGGCCGCGCAGGGTCTTGTGGGTGGTGGTGGTGACTACATGGGCATGGGGCAGCGGGCTCGGGTAGTGACCGGCGGCGATGAGACCAGCCACATGCGCCATGTCCACCATCAGCCAGGCGCCGACCTTGTCGGCGATGGCGCGGAAGCGCTGCCAGTCCACTACCCGCGCATAGGCCGAGAAGCCGGCGATGATCAGCTTGGGCTTGTGGCTGCGCGCCAGGCGCTCGACCTCGGCGTAGTCGATCTCGCCGGTCTCGGGGTTCAGGCCATACTGCACGGCGTGGTAGTGCTTGCCGGAGAAGTTCGGCGCCGCCCCGTGGGTCAGGTGACCGCCATGGGCCAGGCTCATGCCCAGCACGGTGTCGCCTGGCTTGATCAGCGCCATGAAGGCTGCCGCGTTGGCCTGGGCCCCGGAGTGCGGCTGGACGTTGGCGTAGTCGGCGCCGAACAGGTCGCAGGCGCGCTCGATGGCCAGCTGCTCGACCACGTCGACGTGCTCGCAGCCGCCGTAGTAGCGCTTGCCCGGATAGCCCTCGGCGTACTTGTTGGTCAGCTGGGTGCCCTGGGCCTCCATCACGGCCCGGCTGGCGTAGTTCTCGGAAGCGATCAACTCGACGTGCGCCTCCTGGCGGGCCACCTCATCGGCGATGGCTGCGGCAATCTGGGAGTCGAAGGCGGAAAGAGTGAAATGAATCATGAAAGACTCCATTGTTGTTGGTCTCAGGAAAAACCCCTTGTCAGCAATCTATTTTCGATGGAGTCACAGGACCAATTTGAAGGACAAATGCCGCGATAAGGCGGAGATAAAGGCGGCTGCGATGCGAGACGCTACCCCATGGCCCCACCCGGTGGCCCCGTGGGATATACTCAGGGGTAGTGTTGCTGCCCACCCCGCTCACGCGTCGTCGCAGCAGCTTAGCGAAGTCAAGCATGGCGCTCATCCTGGCCGGAGCAATAACTGATGACCCGGCCCTGACGCCAATGCCCCAACCAGACATCAAAATGGCAATAAAATGACCAACATACCCACCGATCTCCTGAGAACCTTTGTCACGATAAAGGACCTGGGAGGCTTCACCAGCGCAGGCGAGCTGCTTGGCCGCTCGCAACCGGCCATCAGCCTTCAGGTGAAGAAGCTCGAGGAGATCCTCAACACCAAGATCTTCCTGAGAGGATCGAGCCTCGAACTGACCGAGGATGGGGAATATCTCTATGAGGCCGCGCGTCAGATCCTGGAGATCAACGATCAGATCATCGCCAAGGTCAGGGGCGACAATGTGTCCGGCAAGGTAAGGCTCGGCATACCCAACGACTTCGAGCTGGCTTTTCTTCCCAAGGCACTCCGCAACCTTTCGCGCGTCTACCCGAACATCATCGTGGAAGTCGACTGCGAGATCAGCAAGGTGATACTCCAGCGATACCAAAAAGGACACTACGATATCGCCTTGGCCATGGAACGCGCCAAGAAGGACGAAGACAGGGATTCACGGGATTATCGTCTGGAGGCCCTGGAGTGGGTCTACAAGGACAGCCGTCTCATCAATGGCTATGATGACCCCATTCCACTGGTCGCTTATCCACAAGGGTGTGTCTATCGCTCCATCATGGAGGAGTCCCTTCAGACGCAACAACATCCTTATCGCTTCATGTACACGAGCACCAGTCTGCTGGGTATCTTCTCGGCCGTGGAGGAAGGGCTGGGCATCACGACCATGGCGAAATCGGTCATTCCCGACAACCTCAAGCACGCCCCCAGCACCCAGAGCTTGCCGGCACTGGAGAAGGTCTGTATCGGCCTGTACTACAAGGAGCGCGAGCTCAATATCGCATCACGACACGTGCTCGACTTCCTCCGCTCGGGAATCGCCAATTTGTGAGAGGGCATTGTCACACCCGGAAGGTGACAATGCCCATTGCTCAGCCAAAGGTCCGTGAGATCTTCTCTATGCACTCATCGAGTATCCATGCCCCCTTCTCGGCCGTGGCCTTGACCGGTGACGACAGGGTCCCCGAGCTCGGTACCCAGCTGGGATCCGGTGGGAAGATGTCATAGGGCGGGAACTCTGCCGGCGGAACATCGACCGCCCTGGACATGTCTACCAGCTCGGGATGGATCTTCAGCATGATGGAAGTCTCCAGCACCCCGCCATGCTCGACGGCCCACCCCGAGAAGCCGTCGGGGAAGACTTTCTCGATCGTGGCTTCGCTGATGAAATCCCAGTAGGAGAGCAGCACCACCTTGATCTCGATGCCGGACAGCCTGGCATGCTTCACGGCTCGATCAGCCGCCTCTACCAGAAACATCGAGTTCTCGTAGTGTCCATTGAGTACGATGAACTCTCGATTTCCGTGCTCCATGAAGGCGAGGATCACGTCATAGGCATACTCCTCCAGGGAACGACCGCTGACACAGGTGGTGCCGGGGAAGAAGTTGCCACCCCCCGACTTGACCTGCGACTTGTAACCGTAGGCGATCGGCGGCGCGACCAGCATGTTGCCGCTGCGCTCGGCGACCCGACAGGCAATGTACTCGGGAATCAGCACATCGGGGTTCAGTGACATGTGCGGGCCATGCTGTTCGATGGCTCCGACCGGCAGCAGCAGCCGACAGCTGCCACCCTTGACCCTCTCTCGGTAGGAGACCCAGTCCATCTCCGCCACCTTGACGCTGTTCATCAGGCTTTCCCCTCCGATGTGGACTTAAGCGTGTGTTGCTCGCGAAAGGAGCTATCATTCTGAACGGCCCGCAGGATCGAGTAGGCCATCAGCACCATGATCACCGAGAAGGGCAGTGCCGAGAGGATGGCGGCGGTCTGCAGGGTTGACAGTGCCCAGGTGCCCCCCACCAGCAGCAGCACTGCCGCTATGGCTCCCTCCATGATGCCCCAGAAAATGCGGTGCCGGGACAATGGATGCGGATCCCCCTCGCTGAGAATGGTGGTGATGACCAGGGTTCCCGAGTCGGACGAAGTGATGAAATAGGTCGCCACCAGTACCGTGCCGAAGAAACCTGCCAGTATACCAATCACTCCCACATCCATGGCCGAGAAGGTGGCGTAGAGCGCCAGGGAGACGTCACTGGCCACCGCGTCAGCGATGCCGCCGCTACCGAACAGCTCCTCGTAGAGCGCCGTGCCGCCATAGGCCGACAGCCAGACGAAGGAGAGCAGGGACGACACGCCGACCACGCCGAAGATGAATTCACGGATGGTCCTCCCCCGGGAAACCCTGGCCACGAAGACGCCCACAAAGGGTGCCCAGGACATCCACCACCCCCAATAGAAGACGGTCCACCAACCCTGCCAGGAGTCCTGCCAGGACTCTGCCCCATTGGCAGCCGTGACGTTACTGCCAGTATAGAAGCTAAGGGGAATAACCGTTCTCAGGTAGTCACCCGTGGAATCCAGGAAGCCACCGATGATGTAGCGGGTGGGGCCGAAGATGAAGAAGAAGGCCAGCAGCAGGAACGTCAGCCACATGTTGGCCTGGGAGAGATACTTGATTCCCCGCTTCAGGCCAGTAAGCACGGAAATCAGTGCCAGGATGGTGATCACCCCGATCAACGCGACCTGTACCAGGCTGCTGACAGGCACATCCCACAGATAATTGAGACCAGAATTGATTTGCTGAACACCAAGCCCCAGAGAGGTTGCAATACCAAAGAGAGTGGCAAAGACGGCAATGATATCGATGAGATTACCAATCCACCCATTGACCTTCTCTCCCAGGATGGGATAGAGCGTGTAGCGGATGCTCAAGGGTTTTCCATAACGATAGGCCATCAAGGCCAGGCCCAGCGCCACGATACAGTAAATGGCCCAGGCGTTGAGACCCCAGTGGAAGTAGGCGAGCCGCATCGCCACATCGGCAGCCTCGCCATTGCCTGCCGCCGACGAGAAGGGTGTCCCGTGGGAGAGATGCATGATCGGCTCGGCGATGGACCAGAAGATGATTCCGATCCCCTGCCCGGCGGCATAGAGCATGGCAAACCAGGTGAAGTAGCCGAACTCCGGCTTGTCATCTTCAGTACCCAGCTTGAGTCGACCATACTTGCTGAAGGCCAAGGCCAGCAGAAAGATCAGGAAGCTAGCCGCCAGGCCGACATACCACCAGTTGAAGTAGAAAGTCACATAGGTCCTTCCCCTATCGATCAGCTCGGTGGCCGCCTGGGGAAAGAGTATGGCGAGGGAGATGAAGGCAACCATGATGACGACCGACACCATGGTGACCAGTGGATTCACCCCTCGGAAGGGGCCTGAGTGCAGGACCATAATCGGCCTCCTGTGATATTTATTCTTATACGCAACAAGGGGGCCCAATGCCCCCTCGCTATTACTTGATGATGTTGTGCTCCGGCCCGTACGGGAAGCCGGTGATATTCTCGGCTCCGTGTTCATTGATCACCAGGATATCGTGCTCGCGGTAGCCGCCGGCACCAGGGCGCCCTTCCGGCACCATGATCATGGGCTCCATGGAGACGACCATGTTGGGCTCGAGCACGGTCTCGATGTCCTCGCGAAGCTCCAGCCCAGCTTCACGGCCATAGTAGTGGCTCAGGGTACCGAAGGAGTGACCATAGCCGAAGGTACGGTACTTGAGCAGGTCATGCTTGGCGAAGATTTCGTTGAGCTCATGGGCGATGTCGCTGCAGCGTACCCCAGGCTTGATCAGCTCTTGCCCCCGTCGGTGGACCTCGCAATTGACCTCCCAGAGGCGCAGGTGCTCGTCGGAGGCGTGCTCACAGAACAGGGTGCGCTCCAGGGCGGTGTAGTAGCCGGAGATCATCGGGAAGGTGTTGAGGCTGAGGATATCGCCCGGCTGAACACGGCGGCTGGTTACCGGGTTATGGGCGCCATCGGTATTGATACCGGACTGGAACCAGACCCAGGTGTCCATCAGCTCGCTGTTGGGGTAGGTCTTGGCGATCTCACGCACCATCGCCTGCTGCCCCGCCAGCGCCACCTCGTATTCCGGCACCCCGGCCGCGATGGCATTGCGTACGGCGACCCCACCGACATCGGCGATCCGTGCACCCTGGCGAATCAGCGCGATCTCCTCGGCCGACTTGATCATGCGCATCTTCATCGTGGGGACGCCGATATCGACCAGTTCTGCTTCACCGAGGGCCGCCAGCAGCTTCTGCTGATTCTGCAGGGTCAGGTGATCGAACTCGACCCCGATGCGCTTGCGGCCCTCACACAACTGCCTCACCGCCTTGAAGAAGTTATCCTTCTGCCAGTCGGTATAGACGATATTGTCACCCAGGCGATTGCGTCGGTAAGGCTGCCCTCCATCGATGTTGGCGGTCACGGTGGTGAAGCCATCCAGGGTGACGACCAGACCATAGTCCCGTCCAAACTTGCAGTAGACGAAGTCGCTGAAATAGTTGATATTGTGGTAGGAAGTCAGCACCACGGCGTCGATGGTATTCGCCGCCATATATTCCCGAAGCCGGGCCAGGCGTCCCTGCATCTCGGCATCGGAAAATGTCGGTACTACCTTGTCGCCATTGGGAATCTCGATCAGCGATGGAAGTTGCATACTTGTAGTCTCCTTCGTCTCTTCAAGCGACACTTGTCGCGAGCTTGTAACTGCTCTTCATTGACATTTCAGGGCTGTTATCGTCCTGAAGCTCACTGAACTGCATGATTGAGAGTCGATATCGGCACTCCAATATCTTCACCAGCATCATGATGTGATTGAACTCGTGATCTTCGGCGAGAAAATCAATTCCCAGCATGCGAATACCAAGGCACTTGACCTCATAGGTCTCCCGCACTCGCATGAAGGAAACGATGTCGCGTTTCAATGCCTTGTTGTCTTGCGTCTGGCCAGAATCAGAAGCGATACGCAAGACTAGCCGCCAATGTTTCATCTCATGCTCTCCTGCTGGTATCGATGAATATGGCTAGCAGGGGTCGGCAAGACCAATGACTAGTGCAAATCAGGTCATTGGTGTCAGTAATGTCCTTGTCGCTCATCGACTTGGGCGCAGGATTCCCCCTTTCATGCCATGCCCGGGATGCTGTCGAAGGCAGCAGAGGCTGCCGCTGGCGGCAGGGGGCTGGCTGAAGCGGGACGAGGTGGACTCGTGTTACTGGAAGGTCCAGGGTCCAGGTGCCGATGGGTCATCTTCGGCTAGGCATCAGCCAGCGTCTGCCACAGGAAGATGAAGGCCAGGGCCTGCATCTGGGCGCGCTGGCGGTTGTCGGCGGCCCCCCCGTGGCCGCCCTCTAGGTTCTCGTAGTAGAGCACCGGGTGCCCCTGCTCGCTCATGCGCGCCATCATCTTGCGCGCATGGCCGGGATGGACCCGGTCGTCGCGGGTGCTGGTCATCAGCAGCAGCGGCGGATAGTCCGCCTCGGGGTCGAGGTTGTGGTAGGGCGAGACGTCGCGCAGGAAGGCGTCCCAGTCGTTGCCGTCGGGGTCGCCGTACTCGGCCATCCAGGAGGCGCCGGCGAGCAGCTCGTGGTAGCGGCGCATGTCGAGCAGCGGCACCTGGCAGACCACGGCGCCGAACAGGTGCGGATACCTCACCAGCATGTTGCCGACCAGCAGGCCGCCGTTGGAACCGCCCTGGATACCCAGCCGCCGCGGCGAGGTGATCCCGCGGGCGATCAGGTCCTCGGCCACCGCGGCGAAGTCCTCGAAGGCCTTGTGGCGCTTCTCCCGCAGGGCGGCCTGATGCCAGCGCGGGCCGTACTCGCCGCCGCCGCGGATGTTGGCGACCGCGTAGACGCCGCCCCGGGAGAGCCAGCCGCGCCCCACCCCGGGGCTGTAGGACGGCAGCAGCGGGATCTCGAAGCCGCCATAGCCGTAGAGCAGGGTCGGGTGGCGGCCGTCGCGCTCGCTGTCGCGGCCGGCCACCAGGAAGTAGGGCACCGGGGTGCCGTCGCGGCTGGTGGCGAAATGCTGGCTGACCTCGAGCCCCCCGGCGTCGAACCGCGCCGGCGCCCGCTTGAGCGGCCGGGGCAGCTCGCCGATGCGACCGTGATGGAGCGTGGTCGGCGTGAGGTAGTCGCTGGCCACCAGGAACAGCTCGTCGGACTCCTCGTCGTCCACCGCGCTCAGGCTCACGCTGCCGCGCTCGGGTGCGCCGGCCAGGGGCTCGCACGCCCACGCCTCCCCGTCTCCGCCGGGCGTGAGCACGTAGAAGCGATGCTTGACGTCGTCGAGGACATTGAGGACCAGGTGATGGCGGGTCCAGGTGGCATCCGCCAGGGAGGTACGCTCGGTGGGGGTGAACAGCACCCGCAGCTCCCGTGACCCGGCCATGAAGGCATCGAAATCGGCGGCCAGCAGCGACCCGGCGGGATGGGTCTCGTCGCCGACGGTCCAGGGGTCGCGCAGCTCCAGGGTCAGCCAGCGCCGATGCACCTGCTTGCGCGCCGAGTTCGGCACCTCGACCCGGCGCAGGGTGCCGTCGGCCTCGCGCAGGTAGAGCTCGTTGTCGTAGAAGGCCCGCGCGCGGCTGACGAAGTCACGCTCGTAGCCCCGGGCCTGATCGCGCGTGGCGGCAACGCTCATGTCGCCCGGCTCGCCCTCGAAGACCGTCACCGCCTCGCTCATCGGGGTGCCGCGCCGCCATGCCTTGACGAGGCGCGGATAGCCGGAACTGGTCAGCGAACCCGCGCCGAAGTCGGTGTAGACGTAGACGCTGTCGCGATCGATCCAGCTCAGGGCGCCCTTGGCCTCATCGCGCCGGAAGCCCTCGTCGACCCAGCACCGCTCGACGAGATCGAACTCGCGGGTCACGTCGGCGTCGGCACCCCCTCGTGACAGCGAGATGAGGCAGTGACGCCAGGGCTCGCTGGGGTCCCGCGGCCTGAGGCAGTGGGCACCGTGCCACACCCAGTTCTCGCCCTCGACGGCGTTGAGGGCATCGAGGTCGATCAGCACGTCCCAGGCCGGCCGCTCCTGGCGGTACTCCTCCGGCGTGGTGCGCCGCCACACCCCCCGGGGGTGATCCTCGTCCTGCCAGAAGTTGTAGTAGTGCTCGCCGCGCCGGGTCACGAAGGGAATGCGGTCGTCGGCATCGAGGATCGCCAGCAGGTCATCGCGCAGGGCCTCGAAGTCGGGATCGGCCTCCAGGCGGGCCTGGGCCACCGCATTGTGTGCCTGCACCCAGGCCAGTGCCCGGTTGCCTTCGACTTCCTCGAGCCAGCGATGGGGGTCGGCCGGTGCGCCGTCGGGGGTCTTGGGGGGGTGGCTGGGCATGACGACTCTCCTGCACGGGATGCTCGCCTCACCCTAGCAGAGCCGACTCTTCCTAGCCGCCCGTCATGTTCATGAAGCGCACCACCTGGACGTCGCCGTCGGTGGTGAAGTGATGCCGCTCGGGCTTGCTGGCCATGGCGGCGACGATGGTGGCCTTGAGCCGCTCGAGGTCACCGGGGTGGCGGCGCATCACCGCGCGCAGGTCCAGCGAATGCTCGTTGCCGAGACACAGCAGCAGGCGCCCCTCGGCGGTGACGCGCACGCGGTTGCAGGCGTCGCAGAAGTTGTGGCTGTGGGGCGAGATAAAGCCGACGCGGATGTCGGAATCCCCCATCCGATAATACCGGGAAGGTCCCAGGGTGCTCTCGGTGGTGGGCAGCAGCGTGTGGCGCGATTCGATGGCCGCGCGCACCTCGTCGCTTCCGCAGAAGGTGGTGGCGCGGTCGTGGCCGATCGCCTGGCCCAGCGGCATCTCCTCGATAAAGCTGATGTCCACCTTCTCCTGCCTGGCGAACTCGACCAGGTCAAGGATCTCATCGTCGTTGCGCCCCTTGAGGATCACGGCGTTGAGCTTGATGCGCGCAAAGCCGGCCTCCCGGGCGGCGCGGATGCCGTCGATCACCTTGACCAGGTCACCGGTGCGGGTCAGGGCGCGGAAGCGCGTCGGTTCCAGGGTGTCGAGGCTGACGTTGAGGCGCGTCAGTCCCCCGTCGCGCAGCGCGCGGGCATGCCGGACCAGGCCGGCACCGTTGGTGGTCATGGCGAAGTCGGCAAGCCCCGGCAGCGCCCCGACCTCACGTACCAGCTCGCCGATGCCCCGCCGCACCAGCGGCTCGCCGCCGGTGAGGCGGATCTTCTCCACCCCGAGCTCGACGAAGGCCCGGCTCAGGGTGGCCATCTCCTCCAGAGTGAGCACCCGGGCGCGGGGCAGGAAGGTCATCTGCTCGGCCATGCAATAGACGCAGCGGAAGTCGCAGCGATCGGTGACCGAGAGGCGCAGGTAGCGGATGGCACGGCCGAAGCCGTCGACCAGCGTGCTCATACCCGTCTCTCCCCGGACGCGGGGCGAGCCTCGGCCGGCTCTTCGTCATCTTCATGAACGGGCAGCCGGGCGATCAACTCGCCCACGTCCTCGGTGACCTCGGCGATGGTCGTTTCGTCGTAGAGCCGGCCCTTGCGCTTGCGCAGGCCCCGCTCGTAGAGCTTCACGTGCTCGGTGGGCGTGACGCCGGCCTGGGCCAGGCAGTGGCTGGCGCAGTGCAGCCGGCAGCCGTCGATGGCCACGATCGGACGGCCGGACCGGGCGGTGCGCACCAGGGCCGGTACACCGCCGCCCACGCCGGCGATACAGGACATCTCCGCCACGCCGGTATGGTCCAATCGCAGGGCCGCGTCATTGGCCAGCTGGGCCACGTCGGAGCAGCCCGAGCAGGCGTAGACCAGGGGGTGTGGCTTGCTCGCCTTGCGGGACATCTCGCCTCCTCGTGCGGATTCAGTCGTCCGCCATCAGGGTGTCGCGCAGCGTCTGCTCGTCGCGCACCACCAGCCGCTGGCGGTCGATGTTGATGGCGCCGCTGTCGCGTAGCTTGCCCAGCAGCCGCGACAGGGTCTCCGGCGTCATCGCCAACTGGGCGGCCAGCCAGCGCTTGGGGATGGTCAGGCGTACCACCCGCGGCCCCTTGGCCCGGCTGCCGGGCAGCTGGCGCAGGATATAGCTGACCAGCCGCGCCATGGCATCGGCCTGGGTCAGCAGGGCCATGTCCTCCAGGCGCTCGGTGAGCTCCAGCGCCAGGCGACTCATGAACTCCGCCCGGCAGGCCGGGTGGTTGTCCACGATCTCGCGACAGCGAGGCGCGGGAATCGCCAGCACGTGGGTGCGGCGCAGCGCCTCGGCGGAATAGAGATAGACCCCCTCGCGGGAGACCATGCTCAGCTGGCCCAGGGGTCCGCCGCGCTCCACGCAGCGGATGGTCGCCTGGCGGCCGTCGATGGTGTTGCGCACCAGCCTGACCACCCCGTTGATGACGATGTAGAGCCAGTGGGCCGGGGCGTCCTGGCGGAACAGCCATTCGCGGCTCTTCAGGTGGCGGACATCGGAGGCCTCCAGCAGGGTGTCGATCTCGTCATCGTCGAGCGCGGAGAGCCAGGGAACCCCGCGCACCAGGTCGCGCAGCTGGCGGGGTCGGAACAGCAGTTCAGTCGAGGAACTGGGCAACGGGACAGAATTCATGAGCACTCCCTTCCTCCACGTGGCTATCGGCGTCGATCATCAGGTAACCATGGGCCTGGCTGGCGGCCCCGAGCATATGCGACCCCTGACCGCCGGCCAGCCGGGCCACCGGCTCGCCGGACGCCCAGTCCAGCACCACCCGCAGCAGTTCGCGGCGCCCGCGCGCGCCGCGCCGCGAGAAGCCGACGGTGACCGGAAAGCGTTGCAGCGGCGCCGGTGAGCGACCCTGGCGGCCGTGTACGAAGGGCAGCGCCAGCCACTGCCAGCCGACCAGCGAGGCCACCGGATTGCCGGGCAGGCCGATCAGCGGCGTGCCGGCGTCGCCGGACGCCCCCAGCCAGCCGAAGGCGACGGGCTTGCCGGGTTTCATGGCCACGCCGTGGAAGGCCAGCCCGCCGAGGCGCTCGAGCACGGGACGCACATGATCCTCCTCGCCCACCGAGACGCCGCCGGTGCAGATCACCAGGTCGGCACTGTCGCGCGCGACGACGAACGCCTCGTGCAGGGCCGGGGCCGTATCGTCGACGATCCCCAGGTCGAGCACCGCGCACTGCTGCTGGGCCAGCAGGGCGTGCAGCATGGCGGCGTTGCTGTTGTAGACTTGGCCGGGCGCCCGGGGCGTGCCCGGTTCGATCAGCTCGTCGCCGGTGGAGATCAGTGCCACCGTCAGGCGCGGCCTGACCGCGACCTCGGCGATACCGTGGCTCGCCAGCAGGGCGATGGCCGCCGGGGTCAGGCGCACGCCGGCGGGCAGCACCCGCGTGCCGGCACGCGCCTCCTCGCCGCGGCGGCGGATATTGGCGCCCGGCGCCACCGCCCCCTCGACATGCAGGAGTCCCGCTGCGTCGAGGCGGGTGCGTTCCTGGGGGACCACGGCGTCGGCGCCCTGCGGCACGGGGGCACCGGTGAAGATGCGGGCGCAGCCACCCGACGGCAGCCGCAGCGCCCCGGCGCCCGCGGGCACGCGCAGCGCCACCGGCAGCCCCTCGCCGGCACTCTCGGCAGGCGCGAGATCGGCCAGGCGCAGGGCGTAGCCGTCCATGGCGCTGTTGTCGACCCCGGGCAGGTCCAGCGCCGCCACGACGTCCTCGGCGAGCACGCGGCCGGCGGCCCCGGCCAGCGCCAGGCGCTCGCGGCCCGCGACCGGCACCGCGGCGGCGATCAGCCGCGCCCGGGCATCGAACAGATCGAGCAGGCCGGGGGTGACGACCTCCGCACAGCCGCACTTCATGTCACGGCTCCTGCCTTGCCGACGGCCTGGCGAGAGCCGCAGCGGCCGGCCTCGGGCAGTACCATGGCGACGAAGTTGCACGGCCGAGTACGCGCATCGAGCTGGGCCTCGATGATGCCGTCCCAGGCCGTGGCGCAGGCCTTGGGCGAGCCCGGCATGGCGAAGATCAGGGTCCGGTTGGCCACCCCGGCCACGGCGCGGGACTGGACGGTCGAGCTGCCGATGCTCTCGAAGGAGAGCTGGCGGAACAGCTCGCCGTAGCCGTCGATGGCCTTGTCGAACAGCGGGGCCAGGGCCTCGGGGGTGGTGTCCCGAGGGGTAAAACCGGTGCCGCCGTTGACCAGGATCGCCTGGATGTCGTCGCGCACCACCCACTCGGAGACCACCGCGCGAATGCGGTAGACGTCGTCGGGGACGATGCGCCGTTCCACCAGGCCGTGGCCGACCTCGGCGAGGCGCGCGCTGAGCAGGTCGCCGCTGCCGTCCTCGTCGAAACCGCGGGTATCCGAGACGGTCAGCACCGCCATGCCAAGCGGCACGAAAAGGGCATCGGCATGAACATGGGCCATGAAGACCTCCTATTGCATCAGCGCATTGGCGCTGTCGTCGTCCAGCTCGATCCCCTCGACGCCGATCTCGGCCTCGAGTGCCAGCAGGTAGTGGCGCAGGGCGCGACGGGTGGCCTGTTCGCGCAGGGTATGGCGCACGCGGTCGGCGACCTGCTCATAGGGCAGCCGGCGCCCCTCGTGGCGCTCGTCGATGACGACCAGGTGCCAGCCGAAGCGCGAGGCCAGCGGCCGGTCGTGCAGCCCCTGCGGCAGGTGCTGCAGGGCGCGATCGAGTTCGGCGACGGTCTGGCCCGGGGCCAGCCAGCCCAACTCGCCGCCCTGCTCCTTCGAGGGGCAGGCGGAGTGGCGCATGGCGAATTCGGTGAAGCGTTCGGGAATCGCCGAGAGCTCCTCGAGCAGCGTCTCGCCCAGGCGGTACTGAGCGTCGCGGGCCTCGGCATCGTCGGGTGCGGCGGCCAGCAGGATATGGCGCACGGCGAGCCGCGTCGGGTCGCTGAAGCGCTCCGCATGGGTCTCGAAGAAGCGCCGGCAGTCCGCCTCGCTGGGCTCGGGCACCTCGAGCTCCCGCTCCAGCAGGCTTGCGATGGCCGCGTCGGCATCCCTCACCGCCTCCCCGGCCGCATCGCCGAGCCCCAGGGCCTCGGCGCGCTGGCGCAGCAACTCGCGCACCACCAGGGCGCGGGCCGCCTTCAGCTGGGCGGTACCGGCGCTGTCCGCCGGGTGATGCTGCATCTCCTGGGCGATGACGGCCTCTTCGATGGTGGCGTCGCCGACCCGGATGGGAGGGGGGCTCGCGCCCCCCGGCAGCTGTTCGATCTCGATCATCTGCATGATGCTAATCCTCAAAACTCGTTGTACCGCCGACAGGAGGTTGGGGCTGTTCCGGCGGCTAGGCCTGCGAGGAGGCGCTGTGAACCCTTCCCTGGGCGCTACATTTGCCATCCCTGGCAAATGACCTCCTCTTCGCCCTGCCCCCGGCGCCCCTCGCCGAGCGCAGCCAGCTTGTACTATCTCAAATACTCTCTCAGGCCCGGCGGCGCACCAGCTGATAGCGCCGCGTGACATAGCCGAAGGGCACGCTCCAGACGTGAACCAGGCGGGTGAAGGGGAAGACCAGGATGATGGTCAGGCCCACCAGGATGTGCAGCTTGTAGATCCAGCTGACGCCCTCGAGGTAGGCGGCGGCGCCACCCTGGAAGAAGACGATGGACTGCGCCCAGCCGGAGAACTGCAGCATCTTGCTGCCGTCCAGGTGACCCAGGGTGGGCAGGATGGTGAGCAGGCCCAGTGCCACCTGCACCACCAGCAGGCCGATGATCACGGTGTCCATGGGGCCGGAGGAGGCGCGCACCCGTGGGTTGGTCAGGCGGCGGTAGAACAGCATGGCGCCGCCCACCAGGCACATCACGCCGGCGATGCCGCCGACCACCACCGCCAGCACCTGCTTGGTGCCGGCGCTGATGAAGGGGCCGTAGAGCCAGTGCGGCGTCAGTAGGCCGACCAGATGACCGAAGAAGATCACGATGATGCCGATATGGAACAGGTTGCTGGCCAGGCGCATGTGCTTCGACGACAGCATCTGGCTCGAGCCGGTCTTCCAGGTGTACTGGCCGTGGTCGAAGCGCAGCAGGCTGCCGATCAGGAAGACGCTGCCGGCCAGGTAGGGATAGAGCCCGAACAGCAAGGTGTTGAGATAGTTCATGACAGGTCTCCGTTAGTGGTTCCGGGCGACATCAACGGCTCGAGGATGCGAATCGCCTCGCCCTGGGTCAGCCGCTTGCGCTCGGCCAGGCGCCGCCCCTCGGCGGACTGCAGGGCGCAGTCCTCGTCCGATGTGGCGGAGAAGCGCACCGCTTCCTCCTCCCACACCGCGTCCAGCGCCTCCGGGGTGTCGTCGCGGGTCTCGCTCGACACCGCCTCGCGGCTTGCCTCGACGTCGCCTTCGGCGCCGATCAGCGCCAGCAGCGCACGGGGCACCAGGGCCTGGTCGGCGCCGCGCTCCTCGAGGCGCGCGGTGAGCAGCGCCAGGATGTGGCGGATCTCGCCCAGCCAGCGGCCGATCTCGGCCTCAGAGCGGGTGGAGAGGTACTCCAGGAACAGCGGCAGGTAGTCGGGCAGTTCCCGGGCGTCGAGCGCGAAGCCGGCCGCCTGGTACTCGTTGATCAGGTCGACCATGGCCTGGCCGCGGTCGCGGGACTCGCCGTGGACATGCTCGAACAGCAGCAGCGAGTGAGCGCGCCCCTTGTCGAACAGCGCCACGTACTCGGACTGCAGCTCGAGCAGGTCGGCCTCACTGAGGCGCTGACACCAGCTCATCAGGTCGCCCTTGAGTGCCGCCGGCAGGCGACGCTCGGCATCGAGCGCCTCGATCAGCTCGCCCGCGGCGCCCTGCAGCGCCTCGGTGGGGTAGTCGAGCAGCCGGGCCAGCACGCGCAGGCTGCGCATGCCGAACTCGGACTGGACTGCTGCGTCGTCAGTCATTTTCAGCGCGGCATCAGCCATGGTGGACCTCCTCGGCGCCCGCCTTCGGATCGAACACGGTGGCCGGCTTGACCAGTGCACTGGTCTGCTTGCGGCCGTTGAACAGGCTCGGCTTGCTCTCGCCGTGGCAACCGTCGCCGAAGCTGAAGCCGCAGCCGCCGCGCTCGGGGAAGGCCTCGGTGGCCATCTCGCGGTGGCTGGTGGGGATCACGAAGCGATCCTCGTAGTTGGCGATGGCGAGATAACGGTACATCTCCTCCACCTGGGCCTCGCTGAGGTCGACGGCATCGAGCACGGCGGTGTCGACCTTGCCCTCGACGTGCTTGTTGCGCATGTAGACGCGCATCGCCATCAGCCGCTTGAGCGCCAGCACCACGGGTGCCTCCTCACCGGCGGTGAGCATGTTGGCGAGGTACTGCACCGGGATGCGCAGCGACTCGATCCTGGGCAGCACGCCGTCGTACTCGACCTTACCCGCCTCGGCGGCCGACTGGATCGGCGAGAGCGGCGGCACGTACCAGACCATCGGCAGGGTGCGATACTCGGGGTGCAGCGGCAGCGCCAGCCCCCAGTCCATGGCCATCTTGTAGACCGGACTCTCCTGGGCGGCCTTGATCACGTTGTCGGCGATGCCGTCACGCTTGGCCTGGGCGATCACCTCGGGGTCGTTGGGGTCGAGGAAGATCTCGCACTGGCGGTGGTAGAGGTCTCGCACGTCGGGCGAGCTCGCCACTTCCTCGATGCGATCGGCGTCGTAGAGCAGCACGCCGAGGTAGCGGATGCGGCCCACGCAGGTCTCGGAGCACACCGTCGGCATGCCCGCCTCGATGCGCGGGTAGCAGAAGATGCACTTCTCGGACTTGCCAGTCTTCCAGTTGTAGTAGATCTTCTTGTACGGGCAGCCGGAGATGCACATCCGCCAGCCGCGACACTTGTCCTGGTCGATCAGGACGATGCCGTCCTCCTCGCGCTTGTAGATCGCGCCGGACGGGCACGAGGCCACGCAGGTGGGGTTCAAGCAGTGCTCGCACAGGCGCGGCAGGTACATCATGAAGGTGTTCTCGAACTGGCCGTAGATATCGGCCTGCACCTTCTCGAAGTTGGCGTCGCGGCGGCGCTTGGCGAACTCGGTGCCGAGGATCTCCTCCCAGTTCGGGCCCCACTCGATCTTCTTCATGCGCTCGCCGGAGATCAGCGAGCGCGGGCGCGCCACCGGCTGGTGGTCGGCCTGCTTGGCCGTGTGCAGGTGCTCGTAGTCGAAATCGAACGGCTCGTAGTAGTCGTCGATCTCGGGCAGGTCGGGGTTGGCGAAGATGTTCGCCAGCACCCGCCACTTGCCGCCGATGCGCGGCTCGATCTTGCCGTCCTGGCGGCGCAGCCAGCCGCCCTTCCATTTCTTCTGGTTCTCCCACTCCTTGGGGTAGCCGATACCGGGCTTGGTCTCGACGTTGTTGAACCAGGCGTACTCCATGCCTTCGCGGCTGGTCCAGACGTTCTTGCAGGTGACCGAACAGGTGTGGCACCCGATGCACTTGTCGAGGTTGAGGACCATGCCTACCTGGGAACGGATCTTCATTTCACGGTCTCCTGAACGCTGTCGTTGCCTTCGCCGTCCAGCCAGTCGATTCTCTTCATCTTGCGGATCAGGACGAATTCATCGCGGTTGGAGCCAACGGTGCCGTAGTAGTTGAAGCTGTAAGAGAGTTGCGCGTAGCCGCCGATCATGTGGGTCGGCTTGGGGCACACCCGGGTCACGGAGTTGTGCATGCCGCCGCGGGTCTTGGTGATCTCGGAGCCCGGCACGTTCACGTTGCGCTCCTGGGCGTGGTACATCATCACCATGCCGGCCTTGACCCGCTGGCTGACGATGGCCCGCGCGGTGATCGCGCCGTTGGCGTTGAACAGCTCGATCCAGTCGTTGTCCTCGATGCCGATCTCCTGGGCGTCGGTCTCCGACATCCACACCACCGGGCCGCCGCGGTTCAGCGTCAGCATCAGCAGGTTGTCGCTGTAGGTGGAGTGGATGCCCCACTTCTGGTGCGGGGTGATCCAGTTCAGCGCCTTGGTCGGGTTGCCGTTGTCCTCGGGCATCGCGAAGCCGGTCACCGTCTTGGTGTTGATCGGCGGACGGTAGACCAGCAGGCTCTCGCCGAAGGCGCGCATCCAGGGGTGATCCTGGTAGAACTGCTGGCGGCCGCTCACGGTGCGCCACGGGATCAGCTCGTGGACGTTGGTGTAGCCGGCGTTGTAGGAGACGTGCTCGTCCTCCAGGCCGGACCAGGTCGGGCTCGAGATGATCTTGCGCGGCTGGGCGACGATGTCGCGGAAGCGGATCTTCTCCTCCTCCTTGTTGACGGCCAGGTGGGTGTGGTCGCGCCCGGTGATCTTCGACAGCGCGCCCCACGCCTTGACCGCCACCTGGCCGTTGGTCTCCGGGGCCAGGGTCAGGATCATCTCGGCGGCGTCGATGGCGGACTCGATCTGCGGGCGCCCCTTGTGCGGGCCGTCCAGCTTGCGATGGTTGAGCTTGCCGAGCAGCTCGACCTCGGACTCGGTGTTCCAGGCGATGCCCTTGCCGCCGTTGCCGATGGTCTCGAGCAGCGGGCCCACGGAGGTGAAGCGCTCATAGGTCTCGGGGTAGTTGCGCTTGACCTCGATCAGCGCCGGCATGGTCTTGCCCGGGATCGGCTCGCACTCGCCCTTCTTCCAGTCCTTCACTTCCGGCTGGGCCAGCTCCGCCGGGGAGTCGTGCTGGTGCGGCAGGGTGACCAGGTCGGTCTCCTCGCCCAGGTGACCCACGCAGGCCTTCGAGAACGCCTTGGCGATGCCCTTGTAGATGTCCCAGTCGCTGCGCGACTCCCACGCCGGGTCGGTGGCCGCGGTCAGCGGGTGGATGAAGGGGTGCATGTCCGAGGTGTTGAGGTCGTTCTTCTCGTACCAGGTCGCCGTCGGCAGCACGATGTCCGAGTAGAGGCAGGTGGAGGACATGCGGAAGTCCAGCGTGACCACCAGGTCGAGCTTGCCTTCCGGCGCCTCGTCGTGCCACTTCACTTCCTGCGGCTTCTGGCCGCCGAATTCGCCCAGGTCCTTGCCCTGGATGCCGTGACGGGTGCCCAGCAGGTACTTGAGCATGTACTCGTGGCCCTTGCCCGAGCTGCCGAGCAGGTTGGAGCGCCACACGAAGAGGTTGCGCGGGAAATTCTGCTCGTTGTCCGGGTCCTCGGCGGCGAAGGCCAGGTCGCCGCTCTTGAGCTGCTGGACGGCGTAGTCGGCGGTGGAGAGGCCGGCGGCCTTGGCCTTCGCGGCCAGGCGAAGCGGGTTGGTGTTTAGCTGCGGCGCGGAGGGCAGCCAGCCCATGCGCTCGGAGCGCACGTTGAAGTCGATCAGGCTGCCGCTGTAGTCGGCCGGGTTGGCCAGCGGCGAGAGGATCTCCTTGATCTCGAGCTTCTCGTAGCGCCACTGCGAAGAGTGGTTGTAGAAGAACGAGGTGGAGTTCATGTGGCGCGGCGGACGCTGCCAGTCGAGGCCGAAGGCCAGCGGGGTCCAGCCGGTCTGCGGACGCAGCTTCTCCTGGCCGACATAGTGGGCCCAGCCGCCGCCGCTCTGGCCGATGCAGCCGCACATGACCAGCATGTTGATCAGGCCGCGGTAGTTCATGTCCATGTGGTACCAGTGGTTCATCGCGGCACCGACGATGACCATGGAGCGGCCCCGGGTCTTGTCGGCGTTGTCGGCGAACTCACGGGCGATGCGGGCGACCTGCTCGGCGGGCACGCCGGTGATCTTCTCCTGCCAGGCCGGGGTGTAGGGGCGGACCTGATCGTAGGAGGTCGCACCGTCGTCTTCGCCCTCTTTACCGAAGCCACGGTCGATGCCGTAGTTGGCACACATCAGGTCGAACACGGTGACGGCCAGCACGCTGCTGCCGTCGGCCTTGGTGAGGCGCTTGGCGGGCAGGCTGTGGAACAGCAGCTCGTTGCCGGCCACGTGGTCGAAGTGCTCGTGGGCGATGCCTCCGAAGTAGGGGAAGGCGACCCGGGCCACATCATCGTGATGCTCGGCGAGCGTCAGCAGCGGCTTGATCTCGGCGCCCCCGGCATCACGCTCCTCGAGGTTCCACTTGCCCCGGTGCTCCTCCTTCTCGCCGCTCTCTTCACCGCTCTTTTCACCCCAACGGAAACCGATGGAGCCGTTGGGAACCACGAGGCGGTCGGACAATTCGTCCCACGCCACGGTCTTCCACTCGGGGTTGTTGTCCTGGCCCAGGTTGCCTTCGAAGTCGCTGGTGCGCAGCTGCTTGCCGGGCACGAAGCTGCCGTCCTCGCGCGCTTCCAGCTCGACCAGGAAGGGCATGTCGGAGTACTTGCGCACGTACTCGGTGAAGTAGGCGCTGGGCTTGTCGAGGTGGAACTCCTTGAGGATCACGTGGCCCATGGCCATGCCGAGCGCGGCGTCGGTGCCCTGCTTGACCGACAGCCACTCGTCGGTGAGCTTGGAGACCTCGGCGTAGTCCGGGGTGATGGAGACGGTCTTGGTGCCCTTGTAGCGCACCTCGGTGAAGAAGTGGGCGTCGGGGGTACGGGTCTGGGGCACGTTGGAGCCCCAGGCGATGATGTAGCCGGAGTTGTACCAGTCGGCCGACTCGGGCACGTCGGTCTGCTCGCCCCAGGTCTGGGGGCTCGCCGGCGGCAGGTCGCAGTACCAGTCGTAGAAGCTCATGCACACGCCGCCGATCAGCGACAGGTAGCGGCTGCCCGCGGCGTAGCTGACCATCGACATGGCGGGGATCGGCGAGAAGCCGATGATGCGGTCGGGGCCGTACTGCTTGGCGGTGTAGACGTTGGAGGCGGCAATCAGCTCGTTGAGCTCGTCCCAGTTGGCACGCACGAAGCCGCCCATGCCGCGGGCACGCTTGTACTGCTTGGTCTTGGCCGGGTCGGACACGATGGCGGCCCAGGCGTCGACCGGGTCGCCGTGCTCCTTGAGCGCCTCGCGCCACAGCTTGAGCAGCGGCTTGCGAATCAGCGGGTACTTGAGGCGGTTGGCGCTGTACATGTACCAGGAGTAGCTGGCGCCGCGCGGGCAGCCCCGCGGTTCATGGTTGGGCAGGTCCGGGCGAGTGCGCGGGTAGTCGGTCTGCTGGGTCTCCCAGGTGACCAGGCCGTTCTTGACGTAGATCTTCCAGCTGCACGAGCCGGTACAGTTCACGCCATGGGTGCTGCGCACGACCTTGTCGTGCTGCCAGCGTTGCCGGTAGCCGTCCTCCCAGCCACGGGACTCCTCGCGGCTCTCGCCATGCTCGTTGGCGAAAGGCTCGCGCGCCTTGCGGAAAAAATTCAGCCGATCTAAGAAGTGACTCATGGTCGATCTCCAGGCTCCTCGAAGAATGTGTGACCGCCCTGGGTCACCCGGCCTGCCGGAGTGGCGTCGGCGCCTGCCGGCAGGGCTCTTGAAGCGGATTCTGGGGGATCGAAACGCGGATTACTGCCCGGTTACCTCCATATACATCGCCTCTACCCCCAAGGGGATAGAGGGCCGGGCAGCGAGGGGATAGGCCGCCGTCAGGCGACCGCGCGGGGCGTCCTGGCATGATCGGCGAGCATCACCAGCATGCACACCACGAGCGAGCCGTAGAGGAACATGAAACCGGCGCTGCGGATGCCGATCCACTCGTTGCCGAGCACGAACACCATCGGCAGCAGCGCGGCGAAGAGCCCGCCCAGGGTCAGCGCCAGCCCGCCCACCAGCGCCATGTCGTCGCCGTGGTCGCGATGGATCAGCCGCATCAGGCTGCCCTTGCCGATGCCCATGACCAGGCCCATCGGCACCAGCAGGGTCATGAACCACCCCAGGGGGGCAGCGAAACGCAGGGTCAACTCGCCATGGACCCCCTGGATCTGCATGGTGAAGGGGGGATAGGAGAGCAGGAAGAGGCAGACCAGCACGAAGGCACTGACCCACCAGCGCAGGGCGCGGAAGTCGCGCCGGTCGGCGAGCGCCCCGCCGAGGATCTGCCCCAGCCCCACCGCCAGGGCGAACGGCAGCGCCCAGAGCGCGGCACTCTTGAGGGGCAACCCGTACTGGGCCACCAGATAGCTCGGCAGCCACAGGGCCAGCGCCACGAAGGCGCCGAAGAAGAAACTGTAGACGAAGGCGAGCCGCCATGGCCGCCAGCCGACCAGGCGCTCCCGCGCCCACCGCCAGCCACCGGCCACCGGTGCCGGTTCCGCGTCATCGAGGTCGAGCGCCGCGTCCCCCGACCGGTAGGCGATGCCGGTTCGGTCGTCGGCGAACAGCCACAGCAGCCCGGCCACCAGCAGTACCGGCAGCAGGTAGAGCTGCGGCGCCAGGCGCCAGCCGTAGGCCTGGCTGATCAGCGGCAGCAGCAGGTAACTCAGCCCGGCGCCGAGCATGCCGGCGCCGTAGAGCCCCAGGGCCAGGCCGGCGCGGTGCCGCGGCCCCTGGGTCGCCACGTAGACCAGGCCGGCGGCCAGCGACCCGGCCCCCAGCCCCAGGCCGGCACCGGCGAGCAGCAGCTCCAGGTAGTGGCTCGCCTGGCTGATCCACCACAGGAAGGGGCAGATCAGCAGCAGGCAGCCGAGCATCACCCGCCGCCCGCCGATCTTCACCGCCAGGCCCGCCATGGGCAGGCTGGCCAGGCCACCCACCAGCATCGGCACGGCCAGCAGGGCGGCGAAGGCGATCTCGCCGAAGCCGAGTGTGGCCTTGAGCTCCAGCCCGAGCACGGCGAACAGCGTCCAGCAAGCGAAGACCAGCGCGAAGGCCAGCGGCGACAGCAATACCACCACCAGCGAGCGGTAGCCGCCCTCGGCGTCGCGGACCGGGTCTTCCCGGAGGGGCATCATGGGATGGCAGGACTCCGCGGCTATGGATTGGGATCACTGGGGAAATTCTCGTGAGCCTCGCCCTGCCGGTCAAAAGGGCATGCGAGGTACACCTTTGAGGGGGGCAGGGACTACCTACTAGGGTATAATGGTGTTTTCACGACGCCTTCAGCCCGCCCCGATTCCGGAGGGCCCGCCTCACCGATGAAACTGCTGCAACGCTCCCTGGTGGCCCGCATCATCGCCTCGCTGCTGGCGATCAGCACCCTGGCCCTGATCAGCATCGTGGTCACCATGACCGTGGCCGGAGGCAGCCGCGGCGACGCTGCCGCCATCAACATGGCCGGCTCGCTGCGCATGAACACCTACCAGATCGTCGCCGCCCTGCAACGCTACCAACAGCAGCCGGACGCCGAGCATCGCGAGCAGGTGCGTGCCCTCGCGCAGCGCTTCAAGGCGCGCCTGACCAGCCCCCAGCTCACCGACGCCATGCCCGACGCGGACGACCATGCCCTGCAGGCTCAGTACCGGCTGCTGCTGGAGCGCTGGGACCGGGAGCTCGCGCCCCAGGTCGAGGCGGCGACCGCCGGGGCCCGGGTCGAGACCGACGAGCTCAGTGCCACCCTGGACGGCCTGGTGGGCGAGATCGACAGCCTGGTGACCCTGCTGGAGGAGAATACCGAGTCGAAGATCCGCCTGCTCAGCGTGCTGCAGATCCTCTTCCTGGGGCTGACCGCCGTGGTCGTGGCCATCGCCCTGTACGATATCCGCCACAACCTGGTGACGCCGCTGCGCCAGCTGATGGTGCTGGCCCGGGAGGCGGCACACCGCAACTTCGGTCATCGCACTCACCTCAAGGGCCACGACGAACTGGCGATGCTCGGGCGCACCCTCGACACCATGGCCGAGGAGCTCGGTGCCAGCTACGCCGAGCTGGAAGAGCGGGTCTCGCGCAAGAAGGCCGAGCTGGAGCGCAGCAACCGGGCCATGCAGGTCATGCACGACGGCAGCCGCCAGCTCTACGGCGGCGGCAACGACCTGTGCGCCAGCGCCGCCCCCATGCTGCGCCATCTCGAGCAACTGCTCGAGATCGGCCCGATCCGGCTGTCGCTCAACGACCCCGTCGACGACCGCCCCATCCCGATACTCGCCACCCACTCCGCCCGGCGGCCGGAGTACTGCCGCGACCACGACTGCCACGCCTGCCTGATCGACCCGCGGCCGCTGCGCCTGAGGGAAACCGAGCAGGGCGAGTGCCTGCTGCTGCCGGTGAGCGTCGGTGACGAGATGCTCGGCACCCTGGAGCTCTGGCACCCCAGGAACCAGCCGCTCTCGAGCAGCACCCGGCGCCTGCTGAACGCCCTCGCCGACCAGCTCGCCACCGCGATCTACCTGCAGCGGCGCATCGAGGAGCAGCAGCAGGTGTCGCTGATGAACGAGCGCACCATCATCGCCCGGGAGCTGCACGACTCCCTGGCCCAGTCGCTCTCCTACCTGAAGATGCAGGTGGCACGGCTCGAACGCATGCAGCAGAAGGCGATGCCCCGGGAGGCTCAGGCCTCGGTCTGCGACGAACTGCGCACCGGGCTCGACAGCGCCTACCGCCAGCTGCGTGAGCTGCTGACCACCTTCCGCCTCAAGCTCGAGGGCCCGGGCCTCCAGAGCGCCCTGCGCCAGACCACGACGGAGTTCGCCGAACGCATGCAGGCGCCCGTCGAGCTGGACTTCGACGTGCCGCCCCACCTGCTCAATCCCAACGAGGAGATCCACGTGCTGCAGGTGACACGCGAGGCCCTGGCCAACATCCACAAGCACGCCCAGGCCCACTGGGCGGGCGTCTCGGTACGCTTCGCGGAGGCCCGCCTCCGGGTGCGGATCGAGGACGACGGCATCGGCCTGGAGGATGACCGTTCGCCACCGATGCACTACGGCCTGGTAATCATGCGCGACCGGGCCGAGACCCTGGGCGGCGAGCTCAGGCTGCGCAATCGCCCCGCGGGGGGCACCCTCGTCGAGCTCGCCTTCACGCCCCAGACCGCCCGCCTGATCACCCAGCAGCCCGCCACGGACCTCGCCGCGACCGGCCCGGACGATCCGCTCCCGGCCACCGGCGATCGCGTCGCGCTCAAACCCACCGGCAACAGGGAATAAGTCACGATGCCTACGCCCGACCATGACACGCCCGCCAGCATCCTGATCATCGACGACCACCCGCTGCTGCGCCGGGGGGTCTCCCAGCTGCTCGAGCTCGAGGACGACCTCACGCTGGTCGGGGAGGCCGGCGAACCCGAGGAGGGTGTGCGCCTCGCCGCCGAGCTCGACCCCGACATGATCCTGCTCGATCTCAACATGCCGGGCATGAACGGCATCGAGACCTTGAAGCAGCTGCGCGAAAACGACTTTGCCGGGCGCATCGTGATGTTCACCGTCTCCGATCACGAGGAGGACGTGGTGGATGCCCTGCAGAGCGGCGCCGACGGCTACCTGCTCAAGGACATGGACCCCGACGAGATGGTCCGCCAGCTGCGCCAGGCCGCCCTGGGGCGCATGGTGATCAGCGAGAGCCTCACCGCCCTGCTCGCCGAGGCGCTGCGCAGCCAGCGCAACCGGCCGGCGGCACCGGACCTCCACAGCCTGACCCAGCGCGAGCGGGAGATCCTGCGCGAGCTCGCCGCCGGGCTCTCCAACAAGCTGATCGCCCGCAAGCTCGACATCACCGAAGGCACCGTCAAGGTCCACGTCAAGCACCTGCTGAAGAAGCTCAACCTGCGCTCGCGGGTGGAGGCGGCGGTATGGGCCGTGCAGGAGGGTATCGACCGTTAGGTAGGGGAGGTTCTGTGTGGATACCTCCAAAGACTTTCAGGCGCCGACCAGGCGCCTTTTTCTTGTTCCCCGCTTTTTCCAAACCACGAAAAAACAGAATCTTAGCGATATACCCCCGCTACCCCTCAAGAGGTATTCCACTGATTTTCAGGCATTTTTAGCCAGTTTCGCCCTCCCTGACCGCGGCGTATCTTGCGTCTCAAAGCCTCGCGCGTTGATCGGTGTCACGTCGTGGACCGCAAGCCGGGGCGCAACGGTAACCCAAGGGGGGAATCACCATGGCTAAATCGAGTGCCGATCTCGGCAAGTTCGATAGCGGTAGACCACGAAACGCCGATATCGACCACTGGGACGTCGAGAACGAGGAGTTCTGGGAGCGCGACGGCAAGAAGGTCGCCAACCGCAACCTGTGGATCTCCATCCCCAGCCTGCTGATGGGCTTCGCCGTCTGGCTGATGTGGGGCATGATCACCACCCAGATGCAGAATCTGGGCTTTCCGTTCTCGGTGAGCCAGCTGTTTACCCTGACCGCCCTGGCCGGCCTCTCCGGCGCGACCCTGCGGATTCCGGCCTCCTTCATGATCCGCATCGCCGGCGGACGCAACACCGTCTTCCTGACCACCGCCCTGTTGATGATACCGGCCTTCGGTACCGGTGTGGCGCTGATGAATCCCGAGACGCCGTTCTGGGTCTTCCAGGCCCTGGCGCTGCTCTCCGGCATCGGCGGCGGCAACTTCGCCGCCTCGATGAGCAACATCTCCACCTTCTTCCCCAGGAAGCAGCAGGGCTACGCCCTGGGCATGAACGCCGGGCTCGGCAACTTCGGCGTCACCACCATGCAGATCCTGATTCCGCTGGTGATGACGGTGGGCCTGTTCGGCGCCATCGCCGGCAGCCCCATGGAGCTCTCGAGCGCCAGCGGTACCCTGATCGGCCGCATCGAGGCGGGCACCGACACCTGGATCCAGAACGCCGGCTTCGTCTGGCTGCTGTTCCTGATCCCGCTGGCCTTCGCCAGCTGGTTCGGCATGAACAACCTGCGCCCCATTACCCCGGATCCCGGCACGCCCCTCCAGGCGTTCGGCAAGATCCTCGGCCTCTACGCCGTCGGCGCGGTGGCCAGTATCGTCGGCATGTTCGCCCTCGGCTTGCTCGGCATGTGGCTCGCCCTGCCGCTGACCATCGTGCTGACCCTGGTGCTGCTGCGCCTGATCCCCGGTGCCATCAAGCCCAACATCCAGAAGCAGTTCGCGATCTTCTCGAACAAGCACACCTGGTCGATGACGGTGCTCTACATCCTCACCTTCGGCTCCTTCATCGGCTTCTCCGCCGCCCTGCCGCTCTCCATCAACGTCATCTTCGGCAGCATGATGGAGGTGGCCGCCGACGGCAGCGTCTCTCGCATCGCCAACCCCGACGCCCCCAGCGCCCTGACCTGGGCCTGGATCGGCCCGTTCGTCGGCGCCCTGATCCGCCCCATCGGCGGCTGGATCTCCGACAAGGTCGGCGGCTCCATCGTCACCCAGATCATCTCGGTGGTGATGGTGGTAGCCTCGGCCGCCGCCGGCTGGGTAATGATGCAGGCCTACAACGCCACCGATCCGAACAGCTACTTCGCGCTCTTCATGATCCTCTTCGTGGTCCTGTTCGCCGCCAGCGGCATCGGTAACGGCTCCACCTTCCGCACCATCGGCGTGATCTTCGACCAGCACCAGAAGGGCCCGGTACTCGGCTGGACCTCGGCCGTGGCCGCCTACGGCGCCTTCATCGCCCCGCGGGTGATGGGCGAACAGATCCAGGCCGGTACCCCGGAACTCGCCATGTACGGCTTCGCGGTCTTCTACGCGCTCTGCCTGGTGATCAACTGGTGGTTCTACCTGCGCAAGAACGCCTACGTGAAGAATCCCTGATGCCGTCCCCCGTGCCCCGGAGAGGTCTCCGGGGCACGTCCCAACCTCACACAGCCTTCTCCAGAGGGATGTCATGAAGATCATGATCGCCTACGACGGCTCGCGTAACGCCAAGCTGGCCCTGGCGCAGACCGTCACCATGTTCCGCTGCAACGCCCCGACGCTGATCCTCGCCGGCGTGGCCGAGAACCCGCTGGACGCCACCGATGCCAACGAGACGCTGTTCCAGGAGGAGTACGACGAGCTCAGGGCGGCCCTCCAGGAGGGGCTCGACTTCGCCACCGGCGAGGGCTTCGACGCCGAACTGGTGATCGCCGAGGGTGACGCCCGCAAGATGCTGCTGCGTGCCACCCAGAAGCACCAGCCCGACCTGCTGGTGATCGCCCGCCACAGCCACAAGCCCGACGGCGGCATCATCGCCCAGTCACTGAGCTACTTCGTCGACGAACTCGACTACATGACCTTCGGCAGCGTCAGCTCCTTCCTGGCACGGCGCGTCGAGTGCCCACTGCTGATCTTCCCCAGCCCCTGAGACACCTACGCCACCACGGCCATCGGACACCTCGCTCGGGAACCAAGGATTACACGACCATGAAAGTCTCATCCGTCTTCAAGGTACGCAGCCCGGAGATCCGGGCCCTGCACCTGACCTGGATCGCCTTCTTCATCACCTTCTACGTCTGGTTCAACATGGCGCCGCTGGCGTCGAGCATGCTCAAGAGCGTCGACTGGCTGACCCGCGACGACATCCGCCTGTTCGCCATCACCAACGTGGCGCTGACCATTCCCGCGCGCATCATCGTCGGCATGGCGCTCGACCGCTTCGGCCCGCGCCGGGTGTTCGCGGTGCTGATGGTGACCATGTCGGTCCCGGCACTGGTGTTCGCCTTCGGCAACACCATGACCCAGCTACTGGTGTCGCGCCTGGTACTGAGCTCCATCGGCGCCAGCTTCGTGGTCGGCATTCACATGACCGCGCTGTGGTTCAAGCCCAAGGACATCGGCTTCGCCGAGGGCTTCTATGCTGGCTGGGGCAACTTCGGCTCCGCCGCCGCCGCCATGTCGCTGCCGACCATCGCCCTGACCATGTACGGCGGCGAGGACGGCTGGCGCTGGGCCATCGCCCAGAGCGCCATCGTGATGGCCGCCTACGGCGTCTACTACTGGTTCGCCATCACCGACGGCCCCGACGCCCGCGCACACCGCAAGCCGCGCAAGGCCGCCGCCATGGAGGTCAGTACCTGGGGCGACATGATCAAGCTGATCCTCTGGACCATCCCGCTGGTCGGCTGCCTGGGCATCCTGGTGTGGCGCATCGAGGACATGGGCTACCTCTCCACCACCGGGGCGCTGATCTGCTACCTGGTGATCGCCGCCATCGTGATCTACCAGGTCGTGCAGATCCTGCGGGTCAACGTGCCGATCCTGAAGAAGGGCGTGCCGGAGGACGACCGGTACCCGTTCAGCAGCGTCGCTGCCCTCAACAGCACCTACTTCGCCAACTTCGGAGCCGAGCTGGCGGTGGTCTCGATGCTGCCGATGTTCTTCGAGGAGACCTGGGGGCTGAACGCCGCCACCGCCGGCCTGATCGCCGCCTCGTTCGCCTTCGTCAACCTGGTGGCACGCCCCATGGGCGGCCTGGTCTCCGACCGCATGGGCAACCGCCGCTTCGTGATGCTCAGCTACATGTTCGGCATCGGCATCGGCTTCGTGCTGATGGGCATGCTCAACTCGAGCTGGCCGCTGGTGATCGCCATCGCCATCACCATCTTCACTTCCTTCTTCGTGCAGGGGGCGGAGGGGGCGACCTTCGGCATCATTCCCTCGATCAAGCGCCGCATCACCGGCCAGATCTCCGGCATGGCCGGCGCCTACGGCAACGTCGGGGCAGTGGTCTACCTGACCCTCTTCACCTTCGTCACCCCGACCCAGTTCTTCTACATCATCGCCTCCGGCGCCTTCCTCAGCTGGCTGATCTGTCTGGTCTGGCTGAAGGAGCCCGAGGGCGCCTTCGACGAGGAGTACCACATCTCCTCGGTGGACCGCATGATCGAGGAGCAGGAGGCGCTCAAGGTGCAGGCCGGCAACGCCTGATTGTCCGACCCGAAGGGCGATGGCCGGCTCACCGCCGGCCACCGGCCTTTGCTTCCCTCCACACTCCGACCACAGCGAGCTCGCCGAGACTTGATCCAGGCCAGGAAAATTCGCTGCATATCGCGCTATAGTAGCATCTTGAATACATCAATAGGCCGCCACCTCCGACGGAGATCGGCCGAGCGCCGGATGCGAGGTCACCATCATGTCCGCCACCCTTCCCCCTCCCGCCCCTGCCCTGGGCAGCAAGGCCGACCGCGGCCGCGGCGCGGCCATCGTCGTCTACATGCTCTTCCTGGGCAGCGTGCTGGCGGTAGTTACCGCGCCTATCGGCGTGCTGGTCGCCCATCTCAAGCGCCGCCATGCCGAGCCCTGGGTACAGAGCCACCTGCAATTCCAGATCCGCACCTTCTGGCTGGGCCTGCTGGGCGGCGGTCTGTTCGTCGTCACCTGGCAGCTGCTGGGGCTGGTGGGAGCTCCGGCCGTGGCGCCCTGGGCGCTGGGCTATGTCTACTTCACTGCCTGCCTGATCTGGATGGTGGCACGCTGTGGCGTGGGCATCAGCCGCCTGACGTCCAACCAGCCGGTGACCAACCCGCGTAGCCTGGCCTTCGGCGGCGCCCGGGTGACCCTGGCGGACAGATAAGCGAACGCGAATTGCCCAACCCCGGCTGGGGGCCGCTCTCGGCGCTCCCCGTCGATTCGCCCCTTATCGTTGCGCAAGAGGCAGCGAGAACGTGCCCCGCGCCGGGATGCCTGTTATAAGTGAAAGCGTAGGCAGCAATCATCATGCCATTCGGCAAGTGACTCACGCGGACATGGCGTCTGCGTCTGCTCAAAAGCGTCGCTGGGCGACGAACAGGTTATGGCTTCCCAACACCCCGTGGCACCTGGCCGCATCGTGGCCATCGGAGGAGCCGAGGACAGGACCTCCGATCTCGAGATCCTGAGACAGGTCTTTGCCCTGGCACCCGAGGGCTATGGCGAGGTCGCCGTCATCGCCACGGCAAGCAGCATCCCCAACGAGGTGCTGCCCGACTACGAAGCGGCCTTCTCTCGCCTGGGTGCCAGCCGCGTCCATTCCCTGGACATCCGCGACCGCCGCCAGGCGGCCGAGGCCGACACCGTGCGCCTGATCGAGCAGAGCGGCGTCATCTTCTTCACCGGCGGTGACCAGCTCCGCCTGACCAACGTGATGGGCGGCTCGGCGACCCTGAAGGCCATCCGCAACCGCTTGAAGGAGGGCGCGGTAGTGGCCGGGACCAGTGCCGGCGCGGCGGCCATGCCAGGCACCATGATCTACAACGGCGCTGCCGCCGATGCCCTGCGCAAGGGCGCCGTCAACATGACCTTCGGCCTCGGACTCGTCGAAGGCTTGATCATCGACAGCCACTTTCTCGAGCGCGGACGGTTCACGCGCCTGATGGAGGTCGGGGCGACCAACCCGGAGTACCTGGGGGTGGGGCTGGGCGAGGATGCCGCGGTGATCATTCATGCGAACCGGGTTCTCGAAGCCATCGGCCCGGGCCATGTCATCCTCATCGACAGCCGCGACCTGGCGAACTCGAACATTGCCGACCTGTCGATGGGGGAGGCGGTGGCCATCGAGCACCTGATTCTGCATGCGCTGGTCAGCGGTCACGGCTTCGATATCGAGGCGCGTCGCTATCTCGTCGCCGACGCGCTCGTCACCACGCTGGCAGATCTCCGATGACTATCCTCGAGCACCGGGCCCTGCGGGGCCCGAACTACTACAGCCGCTACCTGGCCATCTTCATGCGCCTGGACATCGGCGAACTCGAGGAACGGCCCAGCGATACCGTCCCCGGCATCGTCGAACGCCTCCTCGGGTTACTGCCCACCCTGCAGGAGCACCGTTGCTCGGTCGGCCGACCCGGCGGCTTCGTGGAGCGTCTGGAGCGAGGCACCTGGGCCGGTCACGTCGTCGAGCATGTGGCGATCGAGCTCCAGAACCTGATCGGCTTCTCGGTCGGCTACGGCAAGACCATCGACAGCTACGAGCCCGGGATCTACAACGTCGTCTACCGCTACCGGGACGAAGCCTGCGGCCTGGCGGCCGGGGTCGAGGCCGTCGAGCTGGTCACCCGGCTGTTCCAGGGAGACGATATCGACATGCCGGCGATCATCGCCCGCCTCAAGACAGTCCGCGACGCGCACATGCTGGGCCCCTCCACGGCCTCGATCGTGGCGGCCGCCGAGCGGCGTGGCATTCCCCACCTCCGCTTGAGTGACGAGAACAGCTACATCCAGTTGGGTCAAGGCCACCGCCAGCAGCGGATCCAGGCCACGGTGACCGGCCATACGGATCTGATCGGCTACGGCATCGCCGACGACAAGGCCTGGACGAAGCAGGTACTCGGCGATGCCGGCATTCCGGTTCCCCACGGCCGGGTCTGCGCCTCCGTCGATGAAGCCCTCGACGCCGCGCGCGACATCGGCTATCCCGTCGTGGTGAAACCGCTGATCGGCAACCACGGCCGCGGCGTGAGCACCAACATCGATGATGGCCAGGCCCTGCGCGAGGCCTTCGGCATCGCCTCCCACCGCAACCCCTCGGTGATCGTCGAGCAATACATCGAGGGCGAGGACCATCGTCTGCTGGTCATCGGCAGCAAGCTGGTAGCCGCCGCCAGGCGGCGACCGGCCCATGTGATCGGCGATGGGGTCGCCACGCTGCAGGCCCTGGTCGACAGGGAAAACCAGGACCCGCGTCGCGGCGTCGGGCACGAGAACCTGCTCACGCAGATACAGCTGGACGAGCAGTCGCAGCGGCTGATCGACCAGCAGAACCTGACCCTGCGCAGCGTGATTCCGAAGAACGAGATCGTCTATCTGAAGTCCACGGCGAATTTGAGCACCGGGGGCACGGCCACGGACGTGACCGACGACGTCCATCCGGAGGTACGCTACGCGGCGGAGCGAATCGCGCGCCTGATCGGGCTCGACATCATCGGCATCGACCTGCTGGCCGAGACCCTGACCCGGCCACTGGAGGAACAGTCCGCCGCGGTGGTCGAGGTCAATGCCGGGCCCGGTTTTCGCATGCACCTGTCGCCCACCCACGGCAACGGCCGCGATGTCGGCCAGCATGTGATCGACATGCTGTTCCCGGACAGCGAGACCGACGCCCGCATTCCCATCACTGCGGTGACCGGGACCAACGGCAAGACGACCACGGTGCGCCTGCTCTCGCATCTGCTGCGCCAGGCGGGACGCAACGTCGGCATGGCCTGTACCGGCGCCATCGAGATCGACAACCATGTCATCATGCGCGGCGACTACAGTGGCCCCCAGGCAGCGGCCATCGTGCTGCGCGAACCCACGGTCGAATACGCCGTGCTCGAAGTGGCCCGCGGCGGCATCATGCGCCGCGGCCTCGGGTTCGACGAGTGCGACGTGGGTGTGCTGCTCAATATCGCCAGCGACCACCTGGGTGAGCATGACATCCACACCCTCGACGAGCTGGCGCGCTGCAAGACCGTGGTGATCGACGCCGTGCGCCGTGGCGGTACGGCCGTGCTCAATGCCGATGACCCACGGGTGCTGGCCGGCCAGGAGTGGGCCCGGGGCGATATCATCTTCTTCACCCTGGACCCGGAGTCCCGCCCCATCCGCCGACATGTTCGCGATCACGGGGTGGCCTTCACGGTCCACGATGGGCGTATCGTGATGCGTCAGGGCCATGTCGAGGCCGAGGTGATCCCGGTGGTGGACGTGCCGATCACCTTCGAGGGGCACGCCCGCTTCAATGTCGCCAATGCCCTGGCCGCCAGCGCCGCGGCCTATGCCCTGGGGCTCTCCATCGCCGATATCCAGATGGGCCTGCGGACCTTCCATCCCACCCCCGGACAGAATCCCGGCCGCACCAACCTCATTGACGCCAACGGCATGAAGGTGCTGATCGACTACGGGCACAACGTGCCGGCGCTCGAAGCCCTCAGCGAGCTGGTGGGCTGTATCCCGGCGCGACGACGCCTCAGTGTGGCCAGCGCGCCCGGCAATCGCCGCGACGAGGACCTGTTCAGCCTGGGCACGCTGCTCGCCCGGATGCACGATGTCGTCTTCATCTACGAGACCGACGCCCGCGACCGTGCCATCGGCGAAGCCGCCGGCCTGTTGCGCGACGGTGCCGAGTCGATGGGGGCCTGCCGGGTCGAGATCGTCCTGGAGGAGCACCAGGCCGTCGACCGGGCCTTCGAGGAGGCCGGCGAAGGTGACCTGCTGGTGTTGCTGATCGACGATGTCGAGGGCACCATCGAGCGCCTGAAGGGCCGCCGCTTCTCGCCGCCGGCGTCGACTGACCCCACCGGCGAGCCGCCATGATGCCCCTCGATGCTCGGGACGCCCCCCTGCTGACCCTGCTGCGCGTCGGACGCATCTTCGCACCGGCGCCCCTCGAGGCCACCGATCTGCTGATCGCGGACGGCCGGATCGCGGCCCTGGGGCGCGACCTCGCCGTACCGGAAGGGTGGCCCGTGCGCCTGGTGGAGGCGCGCGACCTCACCGCCGTTCCCGCCTTTATCGACCAGCACGTGCATGTGACCGGTGGCGGCGGCGAAGGCGGCTGCGGTACCCGCTGCCCGGCGATCACCGCCCGGGAGATCGCCGCCATGGGTATCGGCACCGTGGTGGGGGTGCTGGGCACCGACGGCATCAGCCGCTCGCCGGCGGACCTGCTGGCCAAGGTGCGTGGGCTCAAGGCCGAGGGCATCGCGGCCTATATGTACACGGGGTCGTATCGCGTGCCGCCACCGACCCTCACCGGCGACGTGCAGCGCGACCTGGCCTGGATTCCCGAGGTCATCGGTCTGGGCGAGCTGGCGATCTCGGATCATCGCTCCAGCCAACCACGCCAGGACGAGATCGCGCGGCTGGTCAGCGAGGCACGCGTCGGTGGCATGCTGGCCGGCAAGCGCGGCATCTGCCACTTTCATGTCGGCGACGGACAGCGGGGGCTCGAGCCGCTGCGCCGGCTGCTCGGGGAGACCGAGATTCCCGCCGAGCAGGTGATCCCCACCCACGTGAACCGCCACCGCGCCCTGCTCGAGGAGGCCGCCGACTATGCGCTGGCCTTCGCCGCCAGCGTGGATGTGACCGCCTTCGACGACCCCGGGGAGGAGGGCCTCTCCGGCTTCGATGCAGTAACGCGGCTGCTCGCGCGCGGCGTGCCGGTAACCCGCATCACCATGAGCTCCGACTGCAACGGCAGCCTGCCCGAGTTCGATGCCCAGGGCGACTACATCGGCATGCGGGTGGCGCGCAACACCGCCCTGATCGCGGACTGGCAGCGCCTGGTACGCGAGGAGGTGCTGCCACTCGACCAGGCCCTGGGCCTGATCTCGGGCCATGTGGCCCGAGTGCTGGGGCTGCATGACCGCAAGGGCCGCCTGGCCGTCGGCCATGACGCCGACGTGACCCTGCTCGACGGCGACCTCCAGCCGCAACAAACCTTCGTGGCAGGGAGGTGTATCTACGCCAGGGACGTCCCGGCGTAGTACCGTGGATGCCTCAGTCTCGAGAGCCCTCATGGCCCGGCGGCAGGGTCGCCCGGGCCCAGCCTTCCAGGGCACGCCCCAGGCGCAGCAGCCCGTAGACCGCGAAGGGCACCAGCAGCATCAGCGCCACGCCCCAGTCGCGGTTGTTGATCAGCCACACCAGCGGCAGCACCACCGCCACGGCGGCCAGGCACCAGGCCATCAAGGCCAGCAGGAGTCGTGAACGGGGGGACATGGTGGGATACCTCCTCGACGGGCAATGGCTCAGGTGGCGATGATCTGGCGATAGATCCCCGGCAGCGCCAGGGAGAGGTGTTCGGGACGCTGCACGATGGCATAGCCGCCGCGGCCGAACAGGTGCGGGATGTAGCGCCCCGCCTGGCGGTCGATGGTCACCCCGAACACCCGCACCTCCTGGCGGCGCGCCTCGAGCACCGCCTTGCGGGTGTCCTCGATGCCGTAGCGTCCCTCGTAGTAGTCGTTGTCGTTGGGCTTGCCGTCGGTCAACAGCAGCAGCAGCCGGTGCCGGTTGGGGCGCTCGGCGAGCCGGCCGGCCAGGTGGCGGATCGCCGGCCCCATGCGGGTATAGGAGCCCGGCTTGAGCGCGGCGATGCGCCGCGCGACCCGGTCACCCATGGGTTCGTCGAAGTCCTTGAGGGTATTGACCCACACCTTGTGGCGACGCTGGGAGGTGAAGCTGTGGATGGCGTAGTCGTCGCCGCAACCCGCCAGGCCGTGGCCCAGCACCAGCAGCGCCTCCTTGGCCACGTCGAGCACCCGGCGATCCTCCAGCCAGGCCTCGGTGGAGAGCGAGACGTCCACCAGGATCGACACCGCCAGATCGCGGGCCTGGGTGCGGCTGTCCAGGTAGAGCCGGTCGCTGGCCTCGCCGGTGGCGACAAGGTCGCAGCGCGAGCGGATCACCGCATCCATGTCGAGCTCGCTACCGTCCAGCTGGCCGCGCAGGATCTCGCGACGCGGGCGCAGCGCCTCGAACTCGCGTCGCACCCGGCGGATACGACGCCGGGTGGCCTCGTCGGGCTCCCACGCCTCGCCCTCCTCGCTCTGCAGGTCGGTGTGCACCAGGCAGTGGTCGGGCAGATAGGCCTGCCTGCGGTGGTTCCACTCGGGATAGGTATGGCGCCCCTTCAGTCGGCCGCCGGCGACCTCGTCCGGGGCCAGGTCGAGGTCGAGCTTGAGCCGGGAGGCCGCCTTCTGGCGGTTGGGGCTGAGCACGATCTCGTCGATCTGGTCGGCGGCCTTCCTGGCCTCCTCGTCCTCCTCGTCGTCCACATGGCGGTTGAGGTTCACCATCTCGGCCCAGGAGAGCATCTTCTCCATGTTGTTGAGCATCAGCGGATCATCGCGGTCGGCCTGATCCTGCTCGCGGCGGTCGGCCTTGCGCTTGCCCTGGTCGTCCTCGGGCGAGTCGCCGGCACGCGCCATGTCTTCATCGTCGTCGACGGTGGCCTCGCGAGCCCCGTCGCGGGTCCCCAGGGCCACGGCCTGGCCCCACAGCGGCACCGGCAGCGGTGGGCGATAGCCGCGCGGGGCGCGGAACGCCTCGAGCGGAAAGTCCGACTCGCGGATAGCGCGCTGCATGGCCAGGGCCCAGTCTCCCTCGGGGTCGGGGGCGCCCAGCTCCGCGCACAGGGCGGTTTCCAGGGCCGCTTCGCGGGGCGGCAGCCGCTTGCGCCTCGGGCGGATCGCCAGCAGTTCACCGCACAGGCGCACATAGCGCTCGGTGAGCCCGGGGAAGCGCGCCAGCGCCGCGCGGGTGGCACGCCGCGCCTCGCGCAGCCGCAACAGGTCGGCCTGCAACGGGTCGACGGCCGGCTCGACCGGCCGAGCCTCGGCCAGGAAGGCCGTGAGCCAGAGGTAGAGGTCGCGGTTGAGCGCGGCCTCGGGAAACAGCGCGATGCGCGGCGGCAGCAGCAGGTGCTCCTCGTCGCGGCGGGCCTGGTCGAGGTCCTCCTCGTCGAGGCCCAGGCGCTGGCGCAGGCTCAGCCGGTGGGCGGAGCTGCGCCGGGCGATGGCGGCCACCTCGACCCCCGCCTCGCCGCCGCCGGCGCGGAAGAAGACCCCCAGCATCGGGCGCAGCGACTCCAGCGTCACCGCCGCCTCGGGGTGGTCCGGATAGCTCGCCGCGCCGGAGGCCCAGCGGTGCCAGTGGCGGCCGACGAACTCCTCGACCTCGAGGAAATCGAGCATCTATACCCTCCTGGGAAAGCTGACTTTACAGATCATTTCACCACCTTGCCGGTGAGCGGGGCTTTCCCGAGGGCAGGCCTTCGCGAAGGCGCTGTGAACCCCTCCCTGGGCGCTACTTTTGCCATCCCTGGCAAAAGACCTTCGCTGCGACCTGCCCCCTGGCGCCCCGGCTTGGCTTGGTGCGCTTATCCAAAAGTGGCGTGAATGGCTTCCATCAGTCCCTCCTGGACGTCGGCATCGTCCGAGAGCGGCTCCACCAGGGTGGCGCGGGCGGCCTCCAGGATCGGCATGCCGGCCTGGATCAGGGTCGCGCAGTAGACCAGCAGGCGCGTGGAGACGCCCTCCTCCAGGTCCTGGCCCTTCATGGCGCGCAGGCTGGCCGCCAGGTTGACCAGGGCCGCACACTGCTCGGCGGGCAGGCCGCTCTCGCGGGCCACGATGTCGCGCTCCACCCAGGGCGGCGGGAAATCGAAGGACATCGCCACGAAGCGCTGGCGGGTGCTCGGCTTCAGGGACTTGAGGATATGCTGGTAGCCGGGATTGTAGGAGACCACCAGCATGAAGTCGTCCGGTGCCTCGAGCAGCTCGCCGGTGCGCTCGAGTGGCAGCAGGCGGCGGTCGTCGGTCAGCGGGTGCAGCACCACGGTGACGTCCTTGCGTGCCTCGACGACTTCATCGAGATAGCAGATGCCGCCCTCACGCACCGCGCGAGTCAGCGGGCCGTCGACCCAGCGGGTCTCACCGCCCTGCAGCAGGTAGCGTCCGGTGAGGTCGGCGGCGGTCAGGTCATCGTGGCAGGAAACGGTGAACAGCGGCTTGCCCAGCTTGGCCGCCATATGGCTGACGAAGCGGGTCTTGCCGCAGCCGGTCGGCCCCTTGAGCAGCAGCGGCAGGCGCTGCTGGAACGCCTGCTCGAACATGGCGCACTCGCTGCCGACGCTCTGGTAGTAGGGAATCTCTTGCTCGCTGGCGTTGGCGGCCACGGAGGAAAGGGGCATGGGAGTCACTCCCGTCAGGGTGAACGTAAAGAGGGCCCCGACCGGGGCCCTCGGATGGTCAGGCGCTCTCCGGGCCCGCGGTCAGCTGGGTGCCGCCACCCGGCACCTGCTCACGGGCCGGCCCGAAGAAGGCGTAGATCAGCATCACCGCCCCCACGGCCACGGCGATACCGGCACCCAGGCGCATCATGTAGAAGAGGCCGAGCTGGCTCTGCACCTCCATGAAGTTCATGCCCAGCACACGCTGCAGGTGGGTCTGGACGACACCGGCGAAGGTCAGGGTGAAGGTCATGAAGCACATGGCCGAGGTCATGATCCAGAAGCCCCACATGTTCAGTACCTGGTTGTAGGGCTGGACGCGGCGCAGCTGCGGCATGGCGAAGGTGATGATGCCCAGCATCAGCATCACGTAGGCCCCATAGAAGGCCAGGTGACCGTGAGCCGCGGTGACCTGGGTACCGTGGCTGTAGTAGTTGATCCAGTGCAGGGTGTGCATGAAGCCCCACACGCCGGCGCCGAAGAAGGCGATGGTCGGGCACCCCAGGGACCACAGCATGGCGGCCTTGTTGGGGTGGTTACGGCTACCCTTCCAGAACATGGTGAAGGCGAACACCACCATGGCGAAGAAGGGGATCACCTCCAGGGTGGAGAAGATGCTGCCGATGGGCTGCCAGTAGCTCGGCGCGCCGATCCAGTAGTAGTGGTGGCCAGTGCCCAGCAGGCCGGAGAACAGCGCCAGGCCGACGATGACGTAGAGCCACTTCTCGATCACCTCGCGGTCGACGCCGGTCATCTTGATCAGCAGATAGGCGAGCAGGGAGGCCATGATCAGCTCCCACACGCCCTCGACCCAGAGGTGCACCACCCACCACCAGTAGAGCTTGTCCACGGCGAGGTTGGTGGGGTTATAGAAGGCGAACAGCCAGAACACCGCGGCCAGCCACAGGCCCAGCATCAGCACCAGGTTGATGGCGGTCCGGCGGCCCTTGAGCAGGGTCATGCTGGTGTTGAACAGGAACATCAGGAAGGAGATGGTGATCAGCACCTTGACCCAGAACGGCTGCTCCAGGAACTCGCGGCCCTCGTGGATCCCGAACTGGTAGCCGACCAGCGCCGCGGCCCCGGCGAAGGCGAAGATCGCCAACTGGATATAGGCGATAGTGGGACTGTGGATCTCGCGCTCGGCCTCTTCCGGCATCAGGTAGTAGGTGGCGCCCATGAAGCCGATCAGCAGCCAGACGATCAGCAGGTTGGTATGGCTGACCCGCATGATGTGGAAGGGCATGACCTCGGCCATGAAGTTGGGCGCGACATAGACGGTGGCGGCCAGCAGCCCGAAGACGACCTGCAGCGCGAAGAGCGCCATCGCCACCATGAAGAAGGGCAGGGCCACCTTCTGGGTTTCGTATTTCATCGGTGTCGTTCTCCTTGATTCATCGGACGGCTCAACCGGCGGGGTGCGGCGGCCAGTCCTGGGCGTCGATGCCGTCGGTCCACTCCAGGAAGTCGATCAGCGACTGCATCTCCTCCTCGCTGAAGTCGTAGGCCGGCATCTGACGACGCCCTTCGGCACCCAATGGTTGGGCACGGATCCAGGCGGCGAGGCCCGCACGGGCTGCCTCGGGGTTCTCGTGGCCACCGTAACGCTCCCAGACGTTGCCCAGCTCCGGCGCAAAGTAGGCGCCCTCGCCCATGATGCTGTGGCAGTTGATGCACATGTTCTTTTCCCACACTTCCTTGCCGTGCTTGACAGACTCGGTGAGTCCCTCTCTGTCGGTGGATGTGTTGACCATGTACCAGTGGCTGTGGGCCGTCAGCGCGGCGAACAGCAGAAAGAAGAACAGCGACCCGCCATAGAAGATATTGCGGGCCGCCGATCGAGTGAGCCCCTCGGCCATGAATCATTCCCCCCTTGCTGGTGTGATGTTCCCTCGGGACAGGATCGCCTCGGTTGCCTGCCCTCACTAAACATGCATAACACATACATCTTAAAGGATAGCAGCTCGCCCGGCTCCTTGACTTTGACACCGGTCAAGTTGCGATGGACGGAATGTCGCAGCAGGGGTTGCCAATCGCAGAAAATAGCGGCGGACAACAGCAGAGGGCGCCGCCGGCGACGATGCGCCGACGGCAGGCCCTCACCCCTTGTCGGTGATGTCCTCGATCCAGGTCAGGGCGGCCACCCCGGCGGGGAGTCCGATGGTGGGGATGGCCAGCATGGCCACCTGCTTGAGGGCTTCGGGCTCGACGCCTTCGCGCAGGGCACGGCGCATATGGGAGTGCACCGCCCCTTCGGAACCGGCGCCCACCGCCAGTGCCAGCTTGACCAGGCGACGGGTGCGCGCATCGAGCGGCCCGCTCTCGGAGCAGGCCTTGCCGAGCCGGGAAAAGGCCTCCCACACCTCGGGGTACTGGGTCGCCACCTTGCCGGCGCCGGAGGGAAGATCCTGTGGGCTCATGGTCGGGCTCCTCGTCATGGTAGGGCTATGGAGAGACGTGATGAAAGCCGTGGTGGAGTGAAGGCTCGCCGCCTCAGTATAGGAGACGCACGGGGGCCTAGGAGCCTGTCGGATTTGACCGATCGTCGCGAGGAACACGGATTTCGAGACAAGTTTATCGATCTGATTCGTTAAATAGCGCGCTATTTAACGAATCAGATCGAATGAAATTGGCCGAAAGCCCGGGTTTCGTAGCAGATCAGCGTTAAGTCCGACAGGCTCCTAGAGGCCGGCCAGCCAGGAGAGCGGGCTATGGCGGATCGCCGCCCCGGCCATGTAGAGAAACACCGCCACCGCGGCCAGGCCGGCCAGGCCACGCGCCGCCGGCGAGCGCCCGCGCTTGATGGCCAGGGTGCCCAGGCCGATATAGGCCAGCAGGGCGATCAGCTTGGCGGCCAGCCAGGGATGCTGCTGGGGCCACATGGCGAGCATCACCATCAGGGTGATGCCCAGCCCCAGCAGGGCGGTGTCGACCAGGTGCGGCACCACCCGCACCCATCGCTGCTGGAGGATCGGCGCCTGGCGCACCGACCACCAGGCGCGCAGCGCGAACAGCGCCAGGCTGAGCCCGGCCGCCGTCATGTGCAGATGCTTGATCAGGGCATAGTGTTCCAGCAACTTCCTCTCCTTTGCCGCGGGCTGCGGGCTGCGGGCTGCGGGCTGCGGGCTGCGGGCTGCGGGCAGAGTTGTAGCTCGTGGCTCGTAGCCCGCAGCTGGCGCGAAGCGCCGGCTAGCCGTCCTTGCCATCCGGACGAGGCATGCACAGGGGGACAGTGTAGTGGAACAGGAAGATCAGGAAGGCGAGGCACCAGAACAGGATGCTGAGGTTGTAGGTCCAGTGGGTGATCTGGGGAAACAGCGCCAGCACCGGCGAGCGCAGCAGGGCGCCGGCCAGCATCAGGGCGAGGCCGACGCCGATGCCCGGCAGGGTGCGGATCTCGCGCCCGGTGTGGCCCAGCGAGACCCGCGACATCATCGCCAGCATCATGGTGCCCATGCCGCCGATGGTCAGGGCGTGCACCGCCAGTTCGACGCGCAAGCTGCCCAGCAGCGCCACCCCCCACATGGCCAGGCCCACGGGGATGAAGGCGTAGCTGGCATGCAGCCCCCAGAGCAGCGGCTCGCGCCAGCTGTAAAGGCCCCCCCAGCGTGACAGGCGCACGGCGTTGGCCAGGGCCGCCAGGCCCATCAGGGCCGCCAGCAGGGACCCGGGCAGCGGCACGCCGAGCATCACCAGCAGCTGGGCCACCACCACTACCAGGGTACTGCCCAGGGACAGGATCTCGAGGGCGGGGATCGGCGCCGGCTTAGCACGCCCCAGGCGGTTGGCGGTGAACATGGCGATCACCCGGCCGCCCACGACCACCATCAGCAGGGCAATCAGCAACACCGCCAGATAGGCGCCCTGGCGGATCAGCTCGGCGTCGCCGGTCATCACCCCCAGGTGCATGGCCAGGTTGGCGAGGGTCAGGAGCGCCAGGGCGGGCAGGAAGATCAGGTTGCGCCAGCGCTTCGCGGCGATCACCAGCCGGGCCATCACGCCCGCCACCACCGGCAGGAACGCCAGGTCGACCAGCGCCAGCCACCAGGCCGGCAGCCCCATGGGGAAGGCCATCATCACCCGGGCCACCCCCCACAGCGCCACCAGCGCCAGCAGCGCGCCCCCTCTGAGGCTCGGCAGGCCGGTCCAGTTCTGGACCGCGGTGAGCAGGAACCCCGCCACCACGGCGACCGCGAAGCCGAACAGCATCTCGTGCTGATGCCAGAACATCAGCCCGCCGTGAGGCCGCAGCAGGATGTCACCGTGCCAGAAGGCAAACCACACCCCCATGGCCAACACGCCGAACAGCGCCGCCAGCAGGAAGAAGGGGCGGAAGGCCAGGCGCGCCACCGGCAGACGCGACAGCGACGATGGACGCAGTGATGATGTGGATGTCCGCATGAGGCGATACCCGACCGAAACGCTTGGATATGGCCATTGTGCGTCAGCCGCATCACGGAAACCATGACTGGCATCAAGAATGCTTCTTATCGGCGCCCCCGGCGTCAGTGACTCGTCCCTTCCTCGTAGCGCGTCTTGTTCCAGACGTTGTACTTGCCGGAGGGCTTGCTCATGGGAATGCGCTTCTCCTCTTCCAGGGTATCGCCGTCATAGACGATCACCGCGCCGTCGTCCTCCCACAGGCTCAGCAGCAGCTTCTTGCCGTCGCGGTCGAACTCCACGTGGGCGGCGGTCTTGCCCGGCTCGGGGATCAACGTCTCGACGATCTCCAGGCGGGCCTTGTCGATGACGTGGACCCGGTCGCGGTTGGGGCCGAAGAAGACGTCCACCCAGGCATAGGGCGAGTTGGCATGGCTGCGCATGAAGAAGCCGGGACCGTCGGTCTCGAGGGTCTTGATCACCGTCCAGTCCGTCATGTCGATGATCGACACCGCAGCCCGGGTCAGATGGGGCGTCGCCATGACGCGGCGCCCCTCGTGCTCCCAGGTGATGCCCGAGCCGAGGTGGGGCATCCCCTCCAGGGGCAGGTCGGCCACCTTCTCGGTGCTGTCCAGGTTGATCACCATGCCGCCCTGACCACCCCGCGAGGCACCGATCACGTGTTCATACTCGAGGTCGAAGAAGAAGTCGTCCAGGTAGTCCGGCACCGGGATCCGCCGCACCTGGAAGTTGGCGGTGTCATGCCCGCGGCGCGGCGTGAGCGGGGTGACCATATGGCCGGTAGCGACCACCGGCTCGGCGGGCAGCGGCCAGGGAATCTCCCACACCTCCTCGAGGTCCTTGAGGGCGGCGATGAAGCTGCCCCGCGGCGGCGCGGCATAGACGGCGCTGACCCGCGAGCTCTCGCCGTCCTCGCCCACCACCGGGTAGACCTTCATCAGGTCGAGGTTGTGGGCATCGAACAGCACCAGGCTGTGGGGCAGGGTGTTGGCGGCCATCACGTAACGACCGTCGCCGGAGACGGCGATGTTGCGCATGTTGATACCCGCGCGCACCTCGGCCACCACCGCCAGGTTGTAGATGTCGTACTTGGTGATCCAGCCGTCCCGGGAGCCGAAGACGACATGGCGCCCGTCGGGGGTGTACTTGGGCCCGCCGTGCAGGGCGTAGCGGGTCTCGAAGCGGTGGATCCGTTCGAAGGTGTCGCCGTCGAGCAGGCTGGCATGGTGATCGCCGGTCTCCACCACGATGAAGAGATTGAGCGGGTCGGCATCGAAGCGCGGCTCATCCGGCAGCGACCCGTCCGGATGAGTGACCTTGTGACTGGCGAGGATCTCGTCACGCCCCCAGGTGGGGTCGACCTCGGGGTCGCGGTAGATCCACTCGGCCAGGGAACGGATCTGGCTGTCGTCGAGCTGCTCGCCGAAGGCCGGCATCTGGCTGGCCGGTCGCCCGTCGCGAATCACCGCCTCGGCGGCCTCCGGCTCGAGCCGCGAGAGGCTGCCGGGCAGCAGCGCCGGGCCGGTGCCGCCCAGGCGCTGCTCGCCGTGACACGCGGCGCAGTGGGTCTGGTAGAGCGTCTCGGTATCGTCGTCGGCCATCGACGAGAGCGGCAGCAGGACCGCGCCGGCGGCCAGCAGCAAGGGCAGGAGTCGCGGGATCATGATGGCACTCGCGTTCACAGGGCGACGCGCTCCAGGACGGCGCCCTCGGCGAAGCTCGCCTCCTGCGGGGCCGGCTGGGCCAGGGTGTCGGCCAGGCGCACTACCTCGCCCACCACGATCAGGGTGGGGGGCTTCAGCCCCTCGCGCGCGATGGTCTCGGCCAGTTCGCCCAGGCAGGTGATCACCCGGCGCTGCTCGGGAGTGGTGCCCCGCTCGACCAGGGCCACCGGATGGTGCGCGGGCAGGCCGTGGTCCTGCAGCTGCCGGCTGATCAGCTCGGCGTTGGCCAGCCCCATGTAGAAGACCGCCGTGTGATGGGGTACCGCCAGGGAGGACCAGTCCAGGGCCAGGTCGCCGTCGCCCTTGCAGTGCCCGGTGACGAAGGTGACGCTCTGGGCATGGTCGCGGTGGGTCAGCGGGAAGCCGGCGTAGGCGGCACAGCCCTGGGCGGAGGTGATCCCCGGTACCACACGGAAATGGATGCCATGATCGATCAGCACCTCGGCCTCCTCGCCGCCGCGACCGAAGATGTAGGGGTCGCCGCCCTTGAGCCGCACGACCCGCCTGTCCTCCCCGGCCAGACGCACCAGCAGCGCATTGGTCTCGTCCTGGGTCAGGGCATGGCAGCGCGAAGCCTTGCCCACGTAGAAACGCCGGGCCCCGGGGCTGGCCAGGGCCAGCACCTCCCGGGAGACCAGGCGGTCGAAGACCAGGCAGTCGGCCTGCTCGAGCAGCGACAGGGCCCGCAGGGTCAGCAGGCCGGGGTCGCCGGGCCCGGCGCCGACGATGGCCACCTCGCCGGGGGCCAGGGGCGCCTCGGCGAGATCATAGGAAACGCGACGTGACGGCATGGCGGAATTCCTCGTCAGCCTTACTGGATTTCGACGGCCTGGATGGCCTCATAGGGGGCACAGATACGGCGCTCGCCCTCGTCGGCGACGCCGATCTCCCGATTGGTCAGGTAGCAGCCGGGATCCTCCTCCCAGGGGTCGCCGGTCACCTTCCAGGCACGCACCCGGGTATTGCCGTTGCAGATCGGCAGGAAACCACATTCGGCACAGCGCCCCTTGAGCGGCCGCGGGCGCTGACGGAAGCCGACCATCAGCGGATCGCGGGTATCGCGCCAGATCGCGGAGAAGGGCCGCTCGCGGACGTTGCCCAGGTCGTGGTCCCACCAGAAGGTGTCGGGGTGGACGTTGCCCAGGTTGTCGATGTTGGCGATGTGCTCGCCGGAGGCATTCCCCCCCCAGTTGATCAGCCGCCGCTCCAGGGCCTCGGCCCGCTCGGGGAAGTGCTCGCGTGCCCACATCAGCAGGAAGGGGCCGTCGGCGTCGTTGTTGCCGGTGACGTACTCCCGCTCCAGGCCCCGCGAAAGCTCCTCGCGGCAGTGGTCGAACAGGCGGGTCATGGCGTCGCGGGTCATGCGATACCAGGCGTCCTGCTTGCTGTGGCGCCGACCGCGGCCGCCGTAGTTGAGGTGCGAGAGGTAGAACTTGTCGACGTCGTGCGCGTCGAGCAGCGCCAGGATGTCGCCGAGCTGCTCGACGTTCTCGCGGGTCAGGGTGAAGCGCAGGCCCACCTTGATGCCGCGCGCCTTGCACAGCTTCACCGCATGCATCGACTCGCGGAAGGCGCCCTGGCGCTGGCGGATGACGTCGTGGGTGGCCTCGAGGCCGTCGATGCTGATGCCCACGTAGTCGTAGCCGACCGCGGCGATCCGATCGATGTTCGCCTCGGTGATCAGGGTGCCGTTGGTGGAGAGGCCTGTGTAGATGCCCAGCTCCCGGGCGCGATGCGAGAGCTCGAAGATATCGGGGCGCATCAGCGGCTCACCGCCGGAGAGGATCAGCGCCGGCACCCGGAAGGCGTGCAGGTCGTCGAGCACCGCCCAGGCCTCGGCGGTGGAGAGCTCACCGGCAAAGTCGATATCCGCCGAGGTGGTGTAGCAGTGCTTGCAGGTCAGGTTGCAGCGACGGATCAGGTTCCAGATCACCACCGGGCCGGACGGCTTGCCGGCGCGGCCTCTGGTTGCCAGACCCGAGGGACCCGGCTCGAGCAGCGACTTGATGTAGCGGGTGACGCGGAACATGGCGTTCTCCTGCTGAGGTTTGCTGAGCCGAGCCGCACCAGCGGACGTGATTCAGCCCCGCCGTTCGATGTCCGGGGAGGCCTCTCTCGGCCGGCTACCGGTCAGGCGCAGCCCGCTTTTCTTGAGGATGCGCGAGCTGTAGAGGATGCGGTGGTCGCGACACGCCTCGCCCAGGCGTTCGCGCAGCACCGCCGCCTGACGCTCGACCTCATCGAAGCTGCGGCCATGCAGCATGGCGAACAGGTTGTAGGGCCAGTGGGGCAGGTGCCGCGGGCGGCGATAACAGTGGCTGACGCCCTCGATGGCGGCCACCTCGCGGCCCAGGCGGTCGACATGGACATCGTCCACGTCCCATACCGTCATGCCGTTGGCCACGTAGCCGAGCCGATAGTGATTGGGCACTGCCGCGACCCGGCGGATCACCCCCCGCGCCTGCATCGCCCGCATGCGCTCGAGCACCTCCTCGCCGCTCATGTCCACCTCGCGACCCACCGCACCCCAGGGATCGGGGACCAACGGCAGACCGGCCTGGGTGGCGAGCACGATGGCGCGGTCGCGCTCGTCCAGGCCACCTGCCGCCTCGCTGCCGACTGCCTCGTCCTGACGGGCCTTAGACGGGCAGATGGAGACGGACATGGAACTCCTCCTCCTTGGGCATGTTGTAGACGGGCAGGCCCGTCGCGGCCTCGATGTCGGCGATCGTCTCGGTGATGCGCTCGGGGGTCTCGGTGGCCAACACGAACCACATGTTGAGTTCGTGCTCGCGGCGGTAGTTGTGGGCCACCTCGGGGAAGGCGTTGACCGCCTCGGTGACCCGCCCGTAGTCGGCCTCGGGCACGGCCAGCGCCGCCAGCGTCAGGCCACCGCCCAGCCGCTCGGCGTGGTACATGGGGCCGAAGCGACTCAACACCCCGCCCTCGCGCAGGCGCTCCAGGCGGTAGAGCAGGTCGCCCTCGGCGATACCCAGTTCAACGGCCACCACCGCATAGGGGCGCGCCACCAGCGGCAGGCCGTCCTGCAGGCGATCGATCAGGCGACGATCGACGCCGTCCAGGTCGTCGAGGGTCATGCCGTCCCCTCCCGCACATAGCGGCCGCCGCACTGGCGATAGGCGTGGGCGCTGAACAGCACCCGGTGCTCGAGCTCGCCCAGGCCCAGGCGCTCGACGATGGCCGCGAGCTCCGCCAGCACCCGCTCACGGCGGACGCCATGGATCATGCAGAAGAGGTTATAGGGCCAGGCGGGCAGGCGCCGCGGGCGACGGTAGCAGAGCGTCACCGCGGTCTCCCGGGCGAGCCGGCGGCCCACCAGGGCGACCCGCTCGTCCGGCACGTCCCATACCACCATGGCATTGGCCTGGATCCCCAGGCGGCGATGGCGCACCACCAGTCCCAGGCGCTTGATCAGCCCCTCGGCCTGCCAGCGGCGCACGCAGGCCATCACCTCCTCCTCGGCGAGGCCGGCCTGCTCGGCCAGGGCCTGCCAGGGCCTGGGGGTGAGCGGCAGCCCCTGCTCGAGCAGGGCACGCAGGCGGCGGTGGGCGTGCGACTCGCCTGGCGGGTGGACGGCATCGAGGGACAGCGGGGTCGCGGTGCTCATGTGCGCTCCAGTTCGGCCCAGGGAATGGGGAACGACAGGTCGATATGGAAGCCCTCCAGCATCGGCAGGCGCAGGATCGGCACACCCAGGCGCGCCTCCAGGGCCCCGAGCCGCGCCTCGAGCTCGGGCTCGTCCGGCGCGGTCATCACGAACCACAGGTTGTAGTCATGCTCCCGGGCCAGATCTTCACGCGCATAGTTGTGATTGACGCCGGGGGCGGCATTGATGAGCGCTGCGTAGGCATCGCGCTCGACCTCGGGCACGGCCACGGCGGCGAGCAGGCTGGCGCCGGCCCGGGCATGGTCGAAGACCGGCCCCACGCGGCTGAGCACGCCCAGCGACTGCAGCCGCCCCAGGCGCGCGATCACCTCGGCCTCGGTGGTGCCCAGGCGCTCGGCCACGGTATGGAAGGGACGGGTACAGACCGGCAGGCCGCGCTGGTAGCTGTCGATCAGGCGGCGATCCAGGGTATCGAGCTCGTGAACTTGGCAGAATGGGGCTTGGCAAGGCATCGGCACAGCTCACTCCTCCCGCGGAAAGGGCGGTCGGGCCGGGGCCCGCCGCCTGTTTCTCGATCAGTAGATATCGTGCTGGGTATTGATCACGTTGAACTTTCCGGTCGGGGTGACCAGGCGCTCGTCCTTGATCACGTGCTTCAGCGTGCGGGTCTTGTCATCCACGATCACCAGCGCAGAGGTCTCGTCCATGGTGTTCCACACCGAGAACCACACCTCGTCGCCGGCCTTGTTGTACTCCGGCTGCACGACGCGCTTGGGTCCCTCGCCCACGTCGGCCCACTCGGCGATCGGCAGCACCTCGTAGCCGGCCTCCAGGTCGTTGACATCGAAGACCGCCACGCTCTGGCTGATCGCCTCGTTGGGGTTGAGGGCGGTGTCGACATAGAGGTTGTCGGACTCCGGATGGGTCTTGATGAACAGCGAGCCGCCGCCCTGACCCTCCAGGGTTCGCACTACCTGCCAGGCGCTGTCGGCGTGACCTTCCGGGTCGGTGCCGATCAGCCGGATGCTGGCGTCGCCCAGGTGGCTGGTGGCCCACACCGGCCCGAACTCTGGGTCGACGAAGTTGGCGCCGCGGCCCGGATGCGGGATCTTGCCCACGTCGATGATGGCCTCGAGCTCACGCTCCTGGGCGTCGATGACCACGATCTGGTTCGACTCGTTGGCCGCGGTGAGGAAATAGCGGCCCGAAGCGTCCCAGCCGCCATCGTGCAGAAAGCGGGAGGTGTCGATCTCCACGGTGGAGATGGCGTCCAGATTCTCGTAGTTCACCAGGCGGACCTTACCGGTCTCCTTGATGTTGACGATGAACTCCGGGTGCTGGTGGGAGGCGACGATGGCCGCCACGCGGGGCTCCGGGTGGTACTCCTGGGTATCCACGGTCATGCCGCGGGTGCCGACGATCTTCTTCGGCTCCAGCGTCTCGCCGTCCATGATCACATACTGGGGCGGCCAGTAGGCGCCGGCGATAGCCAGGTCGTCCTCATAGCCCTCGAACTTGGAGGTCTCGACAGAGCGCGCCTCCATGCCGATCTTGATGGTGGCGACGATCTCGGGCTCTTCCATCCACAGGTCGATCATGTCGACCTTGGCATCACGGCCGATGACGAACAGGTAGCGGCCGGAGGCGGACATGCGCGAGATGTGCACCGCATAGCCGGTGTCGAGGATCTTGACGATCTTCTTGGACTCACCGTCGATCAGGGCGATCTGGCCGGCATCACGCAGGGTGACCGAGAACAGGTTCTCGATGTCCAGGTCGTTCATCTGCTCGGTGGGGCGGTCCTCGGGAGCAACCCGCACCTCCCAGGTGTCCATCATCTCGGGCATGCCGAATTCCGGCGGCTGCGGTGGCTCGTGCATGATGTACTTGGCCATCAGCTCGACCTCACCCTCGGTGAGGTCGCCCGAGGTGCCCCAGTTGGGCATGCCGGCTGGCGAGCCGTAGTTGATGAATACCTTGAGATACTCCAGGCCGCGCTCCTGGGTGATATCGGTGGTCAGCGGCTTGCCGGTTGCCCCCTTGCGCAGCACGCCATGGCAACCGGCGCAGCGCTGGAAGTAGATCTCCTTGGCCTTCTCGAACTCCTCGTCGGAGAGGTCCGGAGCGCCGGGAGTACGCACCACCCTGGCCGAGCCGGGATCCACGGAGGAGGCCGCGCCCTGGTAGGCGGTCTGGGACTCGTCGAGGTCCTTGTGATCCTGGGCGTGAGCCGTGGTGATGCCCAGGGCGACGGTGGTGACCGCCACAGCCAGGGGCTTGAGATACCAGCCAGTCTTCATCATCGTTCCACCTCTGTCGTGATCCACGAAAGCAGCATCGCCAGGCGGTGACATTGTTGTTGCGGGCGGGGGTGACCGGGGATCGGGCGCTGCACTCCCGGAGAAAGGTTGGGCCAGGGAAGACCATTTTTCATGCATCTTTTGCGTCTCCCACCCAGCTTTCGCCCTCCCTATTGACGTACGTCAACGCAAGCTCGACCTACCTCCAAAGAGAAGTTGCCAGACGCCGGAATGCTTGATTCTCTCGACACAAGGCCGCTCCATTGACGCCGGTCAAGGCAGGCTGGCGCTACGGCCCCGACACTGAGTCCCGACGACACCGGTCGCTGCCGACCCGAGGGCCCCCCATGCGTCGCCTCCATCGTCTCGCCCTGCTCTGCGCCTGCTGGCCGCTCGCCGGCCCGGCCACCGCGGCGGAACATACTGCCATCGCCCCGGCCCGGGAGGCGGAACTGGAGATCCTGCTCTATCAGGACTGCGGCTCCTGCCACGGCATGACGCTGCGCGGCGGCCTGGGGCCGGCACTGCCCCGCGATCGCATGCAGGCACTCGGTGCGGAGGCGCTCGCCCATATCATCCTGCACGGCATCCCCGGCAGCGCCATGCCCGGCTGGAAGACGCTGCTCAGCGAGGCGGACGCCCGCTGGCTGGCTGACCACCTGCAGACCGACAACCGGCTGGACACACTGGAAAAAGACTGATCTCTCGGCACAGGAGACCCGCCATGCCCCCTTCGCCTCCGTTCAAGACACTGCTCGCCGGCGTTGCCCTGGCCCTGCTGGTCGCCGGCGAGAGCCTGGCCGAACCGGCCCCGAGGGGGATCGAGTTGCGGGGCACCGGGGACCTCGGCGTGGTGATCGAGCGCGCCACCGGCAGCGTGGCCTTGGTCGATACCACCCGCAAGGCGGTGCTGGGCCACGTCGAGGGCTTCGGCGACCTCTCCCACGCCTCGGTGAAGTTCACCCGCGACGCCCGCCACGCCTTCGTGTTCGGCCGCGACGGCGGCCTGACCCGGCTCGACCTGCTCACCGGCGAGATCGACGGGCGCATCATCCAGTCGGGCAACAGCATCGGCGGCGCCATCTCCCAGGATGGCCGCTTCGTGGCGGTGGGCAACTACGAGCCGGGGGGCGTGAAGGTCTTCGACACCGAGACCCTGGAACTGGTCATCGACGTGCCGGCCACCTTCGAGAAGCCCGACGGCACCACCGACCGGGCCAAGGTGGTGGGCGTGGTGGACGCGCCGGGCAACCTGTTCGTGTTCAGCCTGTTCGAGGCCGGCGAGATCTGGGTGCTGGACATGTCGGGCGACGAACCGCGAGTGGAGAAGCACCATGACGTCGGTAGCCTGCCCTACGACGCCCTGATCACCCCCAACGGCCGCTACTACATCGCCGGACTGTTCGGCGAGGATGGCATGGCCCTGCTGGATCTCTGGCACCCGGAGCAGGGCGTGCGGCGCATCCTGCCCGACTACGGCCGAGGCGAGGAGCGCCTGCCGGTCTACAAGATGCCCCACCTGGAGGGTTGGGCCATGGCCGGCGACAGGGCCTTCTTCCCCGCCGTAGGCCGCCACGAGGTGCTGGTCGCCGATACCCGCGACTGGACGCTGAGCGACCGCATCGCGGTCCAGGGCCAGCCGATCTTCGTGATGAGTCGACCCGACGAGCGACAGGTATGGGTCACCTTCGCTCACCCACACAATGACGTGGTTCAGGTCATCGACACCCGCCGCCACGAGGTGATCGAGACCCTGTCACCGGGCGCTTCGATCCTGCACAAGGAATTCACCCCCCGCGGCGAGCACATCTGGATCTCGGCCCGCGACAGCGGTCACGTCAAGGTCTACGACACCCGCACCTTCGAGGAGCTGGCGACCCTGCCGGCCGAATCGCCCAGCGGCATCTTCTTCACCCACCGGGCCCACCGCATCGGCCTGTGAGGGGCATGGTGATGGCCCCGGCGGGTGTCCGGGTCACTGGAAGCCGACCACCTCGCCCGTCCGGTCGAAGGCCAGGAACTGGTCGATACTGCCCATCTTCAGCGACTCCACCATGCGCTGCAGGTGCCGCTCGGCGAGCTCCGAGCCTCCCTGGTCGGCCAGGGCCGCCACGAAGACGATGTCCCAGTCGACGCCGGTCGCCTGGGACTCCGCCACCAGCGCCGCCATGTCGCTGAGCTCGTCGGTGGCCTTGTCGACGCAGAGTACCGGGGTCAGCACCCCGCCCTCGCCCTGCTCGAAGCGGCGGCGCTGCGCCTCGCTGGGGTGGTCGGGCAGTTCGGCACGGGTACAGACGAACAGCAGGCGCTGCGGCTCGGGCTGGCGGCGCGCCTCGTCGAGCAGGTCGGCAAAGTGGGAAATGGCCACGGGGCCTCCTTCGGCATGATGGCGTTGGTCACAACCGCAGCGTAACGGGCGATTGCCCCGGCGGGAAGGGCACGGTCCCAGTCGTCGCACCGCCCTGGCGGCCGCCTTGACAGGCGGCGGCCCGGGGGCTAGTGATGAGACATGAAACATCACAGCGTGATATGTCTGCGCTCGCAGGATCCCCAGTCCCCCCCTAGAGAGGGTCACGCCATGAACCTCGTCACCATCATCCGCCTGCCCTTCACCCGCACCGCGGGCTGGGAAGAGCTCCGGCAGCGCCAGCCATCGATCCCCCTGCTGGCCTGGGCCATCGTGCTGCCCATGTCGTTGCTGCCGCCGGTCATGCTCTACTACGCGGGTACCCACTACGGCGACGACTTCGTGGCGGGCTTCGCCGACCGGGAGTGGCGCTTCATCACCACCATCCTCTTCCTTGCCGAGCTGCTGACCTTCTTCGTGATGGGCTGGCTGATCCATGCGGTGGTCAACACGACCCGCGAGCTGTCGATCGGCTACCACGACGCCTACCTGCTGGCCGCCCTCGCCCCGCTGCCGTTGTGGTCCTCCGCGCTCGTGCTGCTGGTTCCCAGCCTGCTGCTCAATGCCCTGGCGGTGCTGGTGGCGCTGGGGATCTCCTGCAGCCTGATCTACCACGGCCTGCAGGCGCTCTGCGAGCGGCGCGACAACGACGTAACCACCATGTCGGTCACCTACACGATCATGGCCGCCGGGGTGCTGGCCTGGGGGGTGCTGATGGCCATCGTCTGGGCGTATTGATCCCCGCGACGATTTTCCCTTTCGTCATGGGTGGCGCTCCGGGTCTTTAAGATGTATTTTTCCTGCATCTTAAAAATCACCCCCGCAGACGATGGAGCCACACCCCCATGCTGACCCATGAACAGGAACGCCTGATCGAAGCCACCGCCCCGGTCGTGGCCGAGCACCTCGAGGCCATCACCCAGCGCTTCTACCCGCTGATGTTCGCCCGCTACCCCGAGGTCAAACCGCTGTTCAACGAGGCGCACCAGGCCGATGGCGGCCAGCCCCGGGTACTCGCCGCGGCGGTGCTCGCCTATGTGCGGCTGCGCCACGACCGCGAAAAGGTGCGCGAGACCCTGGCCACCGTGGTCAGCAAGCACGTCTCCCTGGACATCCGCCCCGAGCAGTACCCCATCGTTGGCGAATGCCTGATGGCGGCCATCGGCGAGGTGCTGGGCGATGCCGTGACCCCCGAGGTCGCCGCCGCCTGGCAGGGCGTCTACGAGGAGCTGGCCGGCCTGCTGATCGAGCTGGAGGAGCACCACTATCGGGCGTTCGAACGACGCTCCGGCGGCTGGCGCGGCCCCCGCGAGTTCCGCATCGCCGCCGTGCGCCAGGAGAGCGCGGTGATCCGCTCCTTCGTGCTGGAGCCCGTGGACGGCGGCCCGGTGGCCGATCACCGGCCCGGCCAGTACATCGGCGTGAAGCTGGCCGTCGACGGCGAGCTCGTGCATCGCCACTACAGTCTGTCGGACCTGCCCAATGGCCGGACCTACCGGATCTCGGTCAAGCGCGAGCCGGAGGGCCGGGTCAGTCGGCACCTGCATGACGCCATGGGTGTCGGCGATACCCTGGAACTGCTGCCGCCGGCCGGCGACCTGACCCTGGCCGAGGGCAAGGAGCCGCTGCTGCTGGCCAGCGGCGGTGTCGGCCAGACGCCGATGCTGCCGATCGCCCGCCAGGCCCTGGCCCAGGGGCGCCGGGTGGTCTACCTGCATGCCGCCCTGGACGCCGAGCACCACGCCTTCCGCGACGAAGTGGCGGCGCTGGCCGCCGAGCATCCGGAGCGGCTCCAGGCAGTGAGCGTGCACGAGCGCGGCAACGACGCCGACCATATCGGGCGGGTCGACCGCGAGCTGCTGGCGCGCCTGCTGCCCACAGGCGCCCGCTGCTACTACGTGGGCCCCCAGGGCTTCATGACGGCCCTGGATGGCGCCCTGGCCGAGCTCGGCGTGCCCGCCGAGCGCCGCCACTACGAGCACTTCGGACCGTCGCGCCCCCTCGACGCGGCCTGATCGCCCCCCGGCGCTGCCGTCCACCCCCAGTCGACGAACAGCACGTAGAGCGCCGGGATCACCAGCAGCACCAGCACCGTGGAACTGAGCAGGCCGAACACCACCGAGATCACCAGCGGCTTGATGGCTGCCGCCTGGGTGCTGGTCTCGGCCAGCAGCGGCAGCAGGCCGGCGATGGTGGTGGTCGACGAGATCAGAATGGCACGCAGCCGGTCGCGGCTGGCCCGGCCGGCGGCGGCCACCGCCGAGAGCCCCGCCTCGCGGTGGCCCTTGATGAAGTGGATCAGCAGGATGGCGTTGTTGACCACGATGCCGGCCAGCGACACGGCACCGACCAGCGAGGGCATCGACAGATAGTAGCCCATGAGCACATGGCCCCAGATCGCACCGATGAAGGCCAGCGGGATCGCGACCATCACGATCAGCGGTTCGACGTAGCTGCGGAACTGGAAGGAGAGGATCACGAAGATACCGACCAGCCCGATCAGCAGGCCGCGCCCGATGGAACCGCCGGTCTCGGCCGAACTGGCCACCTGTCCCTCGAAGCGCACCTCGACGGCGGGGTGGCGATCGCGGAAGTTCGCCAGCCAGCCGCCCCGCAGATCGTCGACGATGGCCTGGCCGCTGGCCCGGCGGGCGTCCACGTTGGCCTCCACGGTCACCGTGCGCCGCCCGTCGATACGGGTGATGCGGCCCCAGTCATGTCGCTCGCCCAGGGTCGCTACCACCTCCAGGGGCACGCGGCCACCATCGGGCAGGGTGATGGTCTGGTCGCTCAGGTCGTCGAGGCTGTCGCGGTCGCCCCCGGCCTGGCGCACCAGGATCTCGACGTCCCGGTCGCCGATGCGCTGGGTGTCGGCGATCTCGCCGAGCAGCGCCGCGCGCAGCTGGGTCGCGACCTCCTCGGCGGTCAGCCCCAGGCCGTGCGCCCCCTCGGCCAGGGCGTAGGTCCGCTGCGGCTTGCCGGGACGCAGGTCATCGATGACATTGTAGACCGCGGCGTAGCCCTCGAGATGCTCGCCCAGTTCCCGCGCCGCGGCCTTGAGCGCGGCCAGGTCCTCGCCCTGCAGGCGCACCTCCACCGGCACGCCGGCAGGGCCGAAGCCCGGCTCCTGGATGATCAGGCTGTGGAGGCCGGTGATCTCGCCGATCTCCTCGCGCCACGCCGCGGTCAGCTCGTCGAGGGTGACCCGCCGGCGCTCGGCGGTGAGCAGGTCGACCATCACCGTGGCCACATGGGCGCCCGACTCCCGGGCGCTGGCGTTGTGGTTGAAGCGTACCTGGATCGCCTCGACCAGCGGCGCGCCGCCGGGCTGGTCGGGAGTGAGCCGCGCGTCGAGACGCCGCATCGCGGCCTCGACCCGCTCGGTCACCGCCTCGGTGCGCGCCAGGGGGGTGCCCTGGGGCATCAGGATCCGTGCCTCCAGCACATCGCCGTCGATATCGGGCATCGCCTCACTGCCGATATGGCCGCCGGCCATGAAGCCGGCGGAGGCCAGCAGGATCGCCAGCACCGCCCCCAGCACCGCATGGCGAAAGCGAATCGCCCCGTCGGCCAGCCTTCCCACGCCCTCGCGGAAGGCCTCGAAGCGCCGCTCGAAGGCAGCGCGGAAGCGCGAGTCGTGCCCCTCGTGCAGCTTCACCACGCTGCCCTTGAGATGGTGGGGCAGGATCCAGAAGGCCTCGACCAGGCTGGCCGCCAGGGCGGCGATCAGCACCACCGGCAGCACCTCGAGCACCGCCCCCAGCTCGCCGGCGAGGAAAGAGAGCGGGGCGAACACCGCCACCGTGGTGAGAAACGACGACAGCACCCCGGGCAGCACCTGGCGGGTACCCGCCACCACCGCCTCGAGCGGCGAGGCGCTCTCCCGGGCATGGGCCGCGATGTTGTCGGTGATCATGATGGCATCGTCCATGACGATGCCGATGGCCATCAGCAGCGCCACCAGGGTGATCATGTTGAGCGACAGACCGGTCAGGGCCATCACCAGGAAGGCCCCCATGAAGGCGGCCGGCAGCCCCAGCACCGCCCACAGCGCCAGCCGCGGCCGGAAGAACAGGCTCATCACCAGCACCACCAGCGCCAGCCCCAGCAGGCCGTTGCCCACCAGCATCTGCAGCCGGTCGCGCACGATGCCGGTCATGTCCTGGGTCACGGTCAGCGCGACCCGACCGTCCAGCCGCCGGCGCTCCGCCTCGAGCAGGGCCTCGAGGGCGTCCTTCACGTCCAGGGCGTCGTCGCGCAGTGTCTTGCTGACCTCGAGCACCAGGGCGGGCTCGCCGTCGAAGCGGATCTGCTCCTCGGGTCGCTCGCCGACCTCCCGGAGCGTGGCGATCTCGCCCAGGGTCAGCTCGCCGCCCGCCGCGTCGGAGACCACCACCAGACGCTCCAGCTCGCGCAGCGAGCGGCGCTGGTCGGTGAAGCGCAGCAGGATGTCGCGGTCGCGGGTTTCCAGGGTCCCCAGCGGCATATCGAGGCTCTGGCGTGCCACACGGACCGCCAGCTCGCGGGCCGAGAGCCCATGCTGGCCGAGCACGTCGCGGGGCGCCTCGACCTGCCACTGGCGCTGCGACATGCCCCGGATGGTCACGGCCGCCACCCCGGGCAGGGTCATCAGGCGCTCCTCGAGGACCAGGGCATAGTCCTCCAGCTGGCTCAAGGGCATGTCACCACTCACCGCCACCGCCGCCACCAGGTCGCTGCGGTGCAGTTCGCGCACCACGGGGCGTTCGGCGCGGGTCGGCAGGTCGGTCAGGGCGTTGACCTCGGTATCCAGGTCATTGAGGAAGCGGATCGCGTCGCCGCCAGCCTCCATGGTCGCCGTGGCACTGGCCAGGTTGTCCTGGGCCACGCAGGCGAATTCGTCGAGGAAGTCGATCCCCTTGACCGCGTCGAACAGGCGCCGGCAGACGGCGTCCTCGACGTCGGCGGCGCTGGCCCCCCGATAGATCACCTCGATGCTCGCCTCGACGGGACGGTAGTCGGGAAAGGTCTCGCGCTTGAGGCCGGGGGCGGCGAACAACCCCGCCGCGATCAGCAGGAGCAGCAGCAGGTTGGCCGCGGTCGGGTGCCCGGCGAACCAGCGGATCATGGCCGCTCTCCCGCTGCCAGCGCCCGCAGTCGCCGCTCCAGGTCCTCGTCGCGCCGGGGGGCCAGCGCCATGCCGTTGATTGCCGGCTGCAGGTCGTCGACGATCACCCGCTCCCCGGGGGCGAGCCCGGCGGCGATCACCGCCAGGTCGTGCTGTTCGAAGGCGACCTCGACCGGGCGGCGCGCCAGGCGATCGTCCTCGTCGGCCAGGTAGAGCTCCCCCTGGTGCACCGCCGCGGCCGGCACCACCAGCCGGGGCACCGTATCGGCGGCGGACAGCGTCACCCGGGTGTACATGTCGCGCAGCAGCGGTGGTCGGTCCGGCGGCCGCGCCTCGCGATAGGGGTGGTCGACCCGGACCACCACCCGGACGGTGCGGGTGGCCGGGTCGAGGCCGCTGGCCACCCGGACCACACGCCCCGCCCAGCCCACGTCCGCGGCCCCGACCAGTGCCACCTCGGCACGGATCCCGGAGAGGTCCAGCCGCTCGGCGCGATCGAGGACGTCCTCGGGCAGCTCCGCCGGGGTCACGCCTCCCAGCAGCCGCCGCATCATGGCGAAGGGCACATGGGCCTCGACCTCGGCGGCCGCCAGGCTATCGGCCTGGAACAGCCGCTGACCGACCCCCACGAACTGGTGCATTTCCACCTCCACCTCGCCCAGGCGCAGGTCGTAGGGCGCCGTGAAGCGGGTGTCCTCGAGGTCGCGGCGGGCCTGGGCCAGCCGCGTGCCGGCCTGCTCGATCCGGGCCTCGAGGACCTGGCGACGGGCGGGCAGCAGCGCCAGGGTGTTTTCCAGCGACGCCACCGCCTGGCGCTGACTCAGCGTGCTGCGGCGCTGCTCGTCGAGCCGGGAGCGCGACACGGCATCGCCGGCCGCCAGCCGCTCGATGCGCGCCAGCTCCTGTTCGGCCAGGGCGAGGCGCTCCCGTTCGAGCGCCAGCAGGCGACCGGTGTTCTGCTCCTCGGTATCGAGCAGGGCCCGCTCGGCGACCAGGCTGGCCAGTTCGGCCTCGGCCTCGGCAATGGCCAGCGCGTAGCGGGAGGGGTCCAGCGCCAGCAGCAGGGTGCCCGCGCGCAGCAGGGCACCGCCCTCCAGGTCCGGATGACGCTCCACCACCCGGCCCGCCACATTGGCCACCGCCTGCCAGGTCTCGGTGGGACGGGCCACGCCGTGGCCGCGAGCCTCCAGGCGAAGATCCAGTGGTTGCGCCTCGACCACCGTGACGCTCGGCGGCGGTGCTGCCGTCTCGCCATGCAGTGGTGTCTGGCGATTCGCCACGAACAGCACCAAGAGCGCAACACCGGCCACCAGGCCGACCAGCACCATGGCCAGCCGCCCCAGTTGCCTGAGCAGGGGGATCATGGACGCCCCTCCCCCTCGGCGGCGATGCCGTGGCGGTAGATCGCGAAGACCCCCGGCGCCTGGTCGAGGATGCGCGCCACCTCGCCGGCCATCAGCGACTGAATCACCAGCCCCTGGATGGTACCGATGAACTGCATCGCCGCCGCCTCGAGATCCAGCCCCTCGCGCAGCTCGCCCGCCGTCCGGGCCTGCTCGAGCAGGCCGGTGATCCGCTCGCGGTAGCGAAACAGCAGCGAGCGCACCATGCGCCGGGCAGGCGTCGGCCGGGCATGCTGCAGCTGGCCCAGCAGCAGGCGCGGCACCCCGGGGTGCTCGGCGATGAAGGCGACGTGGGCCATGAACATGGCCTCGAGCGCCGCGAGGGGGGCATCGGCCCGGGCCGCCGCGTCGTCCACGCGCTGCATCACCCGCTGGCCGACCCAGTCCACCACGGCCTCCCAGATGGCGTCCTTGCTGGGAAAGTGGCGGAACAGCGCCCCCTGGGTGACGCCCATCTGCCTGGCGATCGCCCCGGTGGTGATCGTCGCCGGCTCCTCCTGGCCGCACAGCTCGATGACCGTCTCCACGGTGCGCGCCCGACGCTGCTCGGCGGTGAGGTGGCGCTTGACTGGCATGGTCGCCCTCGCTGAAAGATAGTAATTGATTACTATCTTATGCCACGGCGCCCTCCCCCGCCAGTGGTCAAGACCTGACGCGGACGATCAGCAACACCAGCACCCACCTCATCCGCTCATCCCGCTACTGGTTGACCAGGCACGTGTCCTGGACGAACAGCCGATCATGGATCGAGCAGATCGTTCACCTGACGAAAGGCCATCTCGCACCTCCTGCGGTGGGTATCGCAACATGGCGGTCAGCTGCCGCGCGCCAGCAGCATCGCCTTGATCCGGCCGATGGCACGCATGGGGTTGAGCCCCTTGGGGCAGACCCGAATGGCACTTACTTAAGCTTTTTCGGATGTCCGTAGCGTTGGATTTCCTCACGCGCTTGGTGGCGATGCGTTTTCAATAACCGGTGGGGCCGGGGGCGCCGTTTGATGGCCCTTGGCTCCAGCCGATCCGGCCGCAGGCCCACGCGAATCGCGGTGATGTGCCCCATGACGCTCTGGCGCTCCTCGTCCGTTAGCGGCGAACGTGTCGCTATCTGTCGGAAAATCTGCAACGTATGCTTGAAACTGACGTGCTGGGGTAGCCGGTCCGCCCACTCACTGGAATGCGCCATCACTCGGCGGATCAGGTTGTACGCCAACAGATACATCCAGACTTCCTTCTCCACCATGGCGGGCGTCTTGCAGCGCAGCACCTCCATGCCCAGTGTCGTCTTGATATCCCGGAAGCTCAGCTCGATCTGCCAGCGCTCCTTGTAGAGCGCCTGGATCTGTTGGCGTGGCGCCTGCTTGGAGGAGCACAGTGTCGTGACGATGACCATGTTCCCGGCGGCCAGCTCCCGGACCGGCAAGGTGTCGGGCAAGGCGTCAAAGGCTGCCTGGCTCCTCCACTCGTGCCGCTTCTTCGGTTTCTGCCAGGTGGCAATGTGGTCCTTGTTACCCAGCCTCTTCCCTGTCTGAAAGTTGGTCTGGCGGCCGACATGTTGGCGCATGACCACATCGACACCGCGGGCTTTCAGCGCCGCGATGAGCGCATAGGAGGGGTAGTAGCGGTCGGCGATGACGATGTCGCCCGACTCAAAGGTGTCGAGCATCTCCCGCAGCAAGGCATGCTCTCCCGTGCCTTTACCTTTCACGGGCCCCATCGCCGCATTGAGGATCGCCCCGCTGCTCAAGTCCAGGATGGCCACCAGCCGGGCGGTCGGGAACCCGAGACCGGGTTTCTGGCTGGTTTGCTGAGGAAAGCGCTGCTGGTTCTCGGGCGTGTCCGGCATCGACACCGTGGTACCGTCGATCAGCTTGATCGGCCGGCCCTGCCAGGTCCAGGCAGAGGGCACTTCCTCCGC